>CAMLIA010000051.1 GCA_946479905.1 uncultured Frankiales bacterium
CGCCGCCACCGACGCCGGCTGGTACCCGCACCAGAACCAGGTCGGCCAGACCGGCCGCACCGTGTCGCCGCAGCTCTACATCGCGGCGGGCATCTCCGGCGCCATCCAGCACCGCGCCGGCATGCAGACCTCGAAGACCATCGTGGCCATCAACAAGGACCCCGAGGCCCCGATCTTCGAGCTGGCCGACTTCGGCCTCGTCGGCGACCTCAACACGGTCGTCCCCGCGCTGACCGAAGAGGTCCACAAGCGCAAGGGCTGAGAGCAGTACGACGGAAGCGGGTCACCTCGACGGAGGTGGCCCGCTTCCGTCGTACCGGAGCTCAGAAGGCGTAGACGACCTTGGTGAGCTCCTCGCTGATGTCCCACAGGGTGCGGGCGTCCTCGGTGCTGCGGGACAGCGGGGTGCGCCAGGTGGGCACGGGGTGGCCGCGCAGGCTCATGAAGTGCGGGCCGTAGTAGGAGTCGCCGAGCACGTCGGGCATCGTCGCCGCGTACAGCTGCGGCCACGCGCCCTGGCTGTCGGACTGCGCCAGCACCTTGTTGCCGAGCCGCATGAGCAGCTGGAACGCCGCCTGGCCCTGGCCCTCCTGCAGGTGGGTCGCCGCGTAGCCGGGGTGCGCCGCCGCCGACAGGACCCGACCGCCGGCGCGGCGCTGCAGCTCGGAGGTGAAAAGCAGGTTCGCCAGCTTGGACATGCCGTAGCGGCGCCAGCGGTCGTAGCGCTTCTCGGCCTGCAGGTCGTCGAAGTGCAGCCGGCCGATCACGTGCGCCCCGCTGGAGACCGTGACGACCCGCGGCTCGTCGGCGGCCAGCAGCAAGGGCAGCACCCGGCCGGTCAGCGCGAAGTGGCCGAGGTGGTTCGTGCCGAACTGGACCTCGAAGCCGTCCTTCGTCCGGCCCTCCGGCACAGCCATCACGCCGGCGTTGTTGACGAGCAGGTCCAGGTGCGGCACCCGGCCGGCGACGTCCTCCGCGGCGCGCTGCACCGAGTCGAGCGACGCGAGGTCCATGGCGACGAGCTCGACCGAACCGCCGGGCACCTCCTCGCGCACCAGCCCGAGCGCGGTCTCCGCCTTCGCCGGGTTGCGGCAGGCCATGAGCACCCGCGCGCCCCTGCGGGCGAGCTCGAGGGTGGTGTGGAAGCCGAGACCGGAGTTGGCGCCGGTCACCAGCGCGATGCGCCCGGTCTGGTCGGGGATGTCGGCAGGGGTCCAGCGCGTCATGACAGAAGCCTCGCAGATCGCCTCCCTAGACTCCCGACCATGTCTTGGGACAAGCGCTCGGCCGCCCAGCAGGCCAAGGACCAGCAGGCCGCGCTGCGGGCGCAGCTCGTCGACGTGGTCGGGCCGTTCTCCCCGTTCTGGCGCGACCGGCTGAAGGCGACGGGGACCACGGCGGCGAAGGCTGCCGCCGACCTCACGAAGCTGGCGCCGGTCGGCGAGCGAGACGTCTGCCCGGACGGTGACCCGCGTGGGGCCGCCGCGCTCGTGGTGCAGGCAGGCGAGTCGGGCTGGGCGCTGCACGCGGAGGGCCCACGGCTGCGCAAGGCCCTCGCCGCGCGCCTCGCGCGGCCGTCGTCGTACCAGGCGACGGTGGAGAGCGACACGCGACCGACGTCGTTCGTGTTCGCCGGCCTCGGGCTGCGCTTCCCGGTCGCCTCGACGCGGCACGACCTGGACGTGGTGGCCCGCGCCGGCGCCCGGCTCTGGCAGGTGCTCGGCCTCACCCGCGACGACGTGCTGGTGGCCGCCATGGCGGTCGAGTCCAGCGCGCCGTTCCAGGGCCTGCAGCTCGCGGCGCTGGGTGCGGGCGCGCCGGCGCTGTTCCCGGGAGACGACCCGGACGAGGTGGCGGCCTCGCTGCGCCTGGTGCCCGCGTCGGTGCTGGCGCTGCACACCGACACGGCCGAGGAGCTGCTCGACGACCTCGACGAGGCCGGCGCCCCGCTCGAGGCGGTGCGGACCGTGCTGCTGGTGGGTGCTCCGTCCGACGCCGAGCGCGCCGCCGTCTCCGACGCGCTCGCGCGCGCCGGCATCCGCCCGCGGCTGCTCGCCGTCCACGTCCCGGAGGGCCACCGGCTGCTGTGGGGCGAGTGCGCGGAGGGCAGCGGGCTGCACACCTACCCCGACCTGGAGATCGTGCAGCTCGTCGACCCCGAGACCGGCGAGACCAACGACGGCACCGGTCCCGACGAGGTCGTCGTCACCCAGCTCGGCATGCGCGGCTCGGCGCTGCTCCGCTGGCGCACCGCTGACCTCGCCGACAGCCTGGACACGTCCCCCTGCAGCTGCGGTCGCACGGTCCCGCGCCTGAAGGGGGTACGCCGGCACGCGCTCGTGCCCCTGCTGGCGCTCCGCTCCGGCCACCGCGGGGTCGACCTGCGCGGGCTGGCTGCCGCCCTCGACGGCCGGCCGGACCTCGCCGACTGGCGGATCGTCGTCGGGCCGTCACCGCGGCACGGGCACGACGAGGTGGTCGTCCACGTCGTACCCGCCCCTTCCGGCGATGCCGCCGACGTCGCTGTCGCCGTCGCGCGCGACGTCCGGGCCGCGGCCGGCCTGCTGCCCACCCAGGTCGTCGTGAGCGAGGACGGCGCGCTGCCGGACGGCGACCGGATCTCGCGCCGGGTGCACCAGCGCGCCTGACGGCTAGGCTCGCGGGGTGGCCTACCTCGACCATGCGGCCTCGACGCCCATGCTCCCCGAGGCTGTCGACGCTGTCTCGGAGGCGATGCGCGAGGTCGGCAACGCGAGTTCGCTGCACGCCACCGGCCGCCGCGCGCGGCGCGTCGTCGAGGAGTCGCGGGAGGCGCTGGCCTTCGCCCTGGGGGCCCGCCCGTCCGAGGTCGTCTTCACGGCGGGCGGCACGGAGAGCGACAACCTCGCGGTCAAGGGCATCTACTGGGCGCGCCGGAGCGCCGGCCGCAACCGCATCCTCGCCTCGGCCGTCGAGCACCACGCGGTGCTGGACGCCGTCGAGTGGCTGGTCGCCCACGAGGGCGCCGCGGTGACGTGGCTGCCGGTGGACGACCTCGGTCGGGTCGACCCGGCCGCCCTCGAGGACGAGCTCGACGACGACGTCGCGCTCGTCAGCGTGATGTGGGCCAACAACGAGGTCGGCACCGTCCAGCGGGTCCGGCAGCTCGCCGACCTCGCGCGCGAGGCGGGGGTGCCGTTCCACACCGACGCCGTCCAGGCGGTCGGGCAGCTGCCCATCGACTTCGCCGCCTCCGGAGCCGACGCCCTCACGCTGTCGGGTCACAAGCTCGGCGGGCCGCTCGGCACCGGTGCGCTGCTGCTGGGCCGTGACGTCACCTGCCTGCCGCTGCTGCACGGCGGCGGCCAGGAGCGCGACGTGCGCTCCGGGACGCCGGACACCCCTGCGGTGCGGGGCCTCGCCGTGGCGGCCTCGCTCGCTGTCGAGCGCCAGCCGGAGACGGCGGCGCGGCTCACGGCACTGCGCGACGACCTGGTGCGACGCGTCCAGCAGGCGGTGCCCGACGCCGTCCACAACGGCGACCCCGTCGACCGCCTGCCCGGCAACGCCCACTTCTCGTTCCCGGGCTGCGAGGGCGACTCGCTGCTGCTCCTGCTCGACGCGCGCGGCGTCGAGGTGTCCACCGGCTCGGCCTGCTCCAGCGGCGTGGCCCGGCCGTCGCACGTGCTCGTCGCCATGGGCCGGGACGAGGGCGCTGCCCGCTCCTCGCTGCGCTTCTCCCTCGGCCACACCTCCACGGCGGCCGACGTCGACGCGCTCGTCGACGCGCTGCCGGCGGTCGTGGAGCGAGCCCGGCGATGAGGCTGCTCGCCGCGATGTCCGGCGGCGTGGACTCGGCTGTCGCTGCCGCGCTCGCGGTCGAGGCGGGGCACGACGTGACCGGAGTGCACCTGGCGCTGTCCCAGGCGCCCGCCGCACTCCGCTCCGGGTCGCGGGGCTGCTGCTCACGGGAGGACGCCCGCGACGCGGCGCGGGCCGCCGACGTGATCGGGATCCCCTTCTACGTCTGGGACCTCGCCGCGGAGTTCCAGGCCTCCGTCATCGACGACTTCGTGGCCGAGTACGCCGCCGGTCGCACTCCCAACCCGTGTGTGCGGTGCAACGAGAGGATCAAGTTCGCCGCGGTCCTCGACCGCGCCCTGCGGCTCGGCTTCGACGGGGTGGTCACGGGTCACCACGCCCGGCTCGCGGACGGGGTGCTGTCGCGGTCGGCCGACGCCGACAAGGACCAGAGCTACGTGCTCGCGGTCCTCACGCCGGCCCAGCTCGCGGCCACGGTGCTGCCCCTGGGACCGCTCACGAAGGAACGGGTGCGCGAGATCGCCCGCGAGCGCGGCCTGGCCGTCGCCGACAAGCCGGACTCCCACGACATCTGCTTCATCGCCGACGGCGACACGACCGGGTTCCTGCGAGAGCAGCTCGGGGCGCAGCCGGGCCCGATCGTCGAGGACGGGGTCGTCGTGGGTGCGCACGAGGGTGCCTACGGGTACACGGTGGGCCAGCGCCGGGGCCTGGGGCTGACGGTGCCTGCGGCCGACGGCCGGCCCCGGTACGTCCTGTCGGTCGAGCCCGTCTCGCGAACCGTCACGGTCGGCCCCGCCGCGGCCCTGGACGTGTCGACGGTCACCACCGGCGTACCCGTCTGGTCCTCGCCGCGCCCGCTGCCGCTGGCCTGCTCGGTGCAGCTGCGCGCCCACGGGATGGTCCACGAGTGCACCGCGACCGGCTCGGGTGACGGCTGGGACCTGCGGTTGGACACCCCCGCGCGCGGGGTCGCCGCGGGCCAGACCGCCGTCCTCTACGACGGCGACACCGTGCTGGGCTCGGCCACCATCACCGCCACGGCCTGACCTCGGGCGGCGCCGAAGCAGCAGACATGCCGGTCGCGCTCGCGTGTCGTGCGGACCCGGCCCCCGGGGTACCGCCTCTCTGCTGCTTTCGCGCCCGATCCCTAGGCGGCGATCGGCAGCAGGCTGTCCTGCACGCACGCCAGCACGTAGCCCGCGCTGCGTCGCACCTCGTCCCACGTGAACCGGAGGACCCGCCACCCTGCCCGCGCCATGCCGTTGTCGCGCTCGCGGTCGCTGTTGCGGGCGTCCTCGGGATCGTGCCAGCGCCTGCCGTCGCACTCGATGACAAGGCGCTCCCGGTGGAAGCAGAAGTCCACCCGGCCCACGGTCCTGCGGCCGTCCCGGCTCGTGATGTGCACCTGACTGCTGGGCCAGATCCCGTTGCTGTTCAGCAGGAAGCGGAGGAGGCTCTCGAGCACCGAGCCGGACTGCGGGTCCACCAGGGTCAGCAGCCGACGCATCTTCTTCACGCCCGGGACGCCGCCGCGGTTCGCGACAGCCGCCGAGAGCTCCTCGACCGTGAGCAGCCCACGACGCAGCGCGCTGTCCGCGATCACCACCGCCTCCTGCATGGGTCGCGCGACGCAGCAGTCGAGGACGGTCTCCAGCGCGGGTGTGACTCCCAGCGGCTCGAGTCCTCCCGCAGCGACCTCTGCCCGGCTCGTCGCCTCGCTGGAGCGGAGGTCCACTCCCTCGAGTGGCGTACGGCTCTGACTGCGAGGGGCGCGGACCTCGACCAGCTTCGGCTCGACGAGCATGTCCATCTGCCAGAGGACGGCGGCGGTCCGCCGGTCCGCGACGACGTCCGGCCGCATCGCGTGCAGCGTGCTGCGCACCTGGGCGAGGTACCCGGGATCGACAGCGCCGTCGGCGAGCAGGTGCCGGCCGCGAGCAGGCAGGGGAGCCAGACCGTAGGCGCCGCGGCTGAAGCGGATCAGCAGCCCCTCGCGGACGCACCGGGCGATGAGGGTCGTCCCGAGGCCGGCCTCCTCGAGGTGCGCCCGACGAGCCTGTCCCTGCCGCGCCGGGCTGCAGGCCACGGCGAGGCGGGCGGCCACGGTCTCCATGAGCCGACCAGCCTGCCGCCCCGAGACCCCGGGCGACCGGTGCGGGCGCGTTCTGTGGACGGCGCGAAAGCAGCAGACACGAGGCTGGTACGCCGATGGCGGGCGCTTCCGTGCGGGCGGGCCCAGGGCGTACCGCGTCTCCGCTGCTTCTGTGCCGCACCACTAGGGTGGGCGGATGGCCGCTGATGACGTGCAGCTCACCGACCTCGAGGTCATCCAGCAGTTCAGCCTGGCGGTCCGGGGCGCGACCGCCCCGCGCGACCAGGTGATCGCGGCGCTGGAGGCGGACCTCAGCTACCTCAAGCGCCCGGCGCCCGCGAAGAAGAAGGCACCGGCGAAGAAGGCCGCCCGACGGGCGTGACGCCCTGGACCACCGGGACCGCCACCGGGATCGGGTCGCTGCCCGGCACCGACCCGCTCGAGGCCGCCAAGCTCGTGCTCGGCGAGCTGTCGGTGCCCCACCTGCCGGAGCTGCCGAACCGCGGCCACTACGCGGACATCGCGGGCCGGGGGGCCGCGCTGCTCGCCGACCTGCACGTGGACGTGCAGCCGACGGGCTGGCGGTTCGTGCCGCGGTCCAGCCGCGAGGGCAACCGGGCCCGGGACCTGCTGCGGCAGGACGTCGACGCGCTCGAGCTGGCGGCGCACGGCGCCCACCCCGAGCACCTCAAGCTGCAGGCGACCGGGCCCTGGACGCTGGCGACCGTGGTCGAGCTGCACCGCGGTGACAAGGCGCTGGCTGACCCGGCGGCCGTCGCCGACATCGCGCAGAGCCTGGCCGAGGGCCTGCGGCAGCACGTGGCGGACGTGCAGCGGCGCTTCCCGAGCACGACGCTGCACCTGCAGCTCGACGAGCCGAGCCTCAACGGGGTGCTGCACGCGGGGATCCCGACGGCGAGCGGGTTCGCGACGCTGCGCGCCCCGGACCCGCAGACCGTCCGCGCGCGGCTGCGGACCGCCCTCGCCGCGCACGGCAGCACCGTGCTGCACTGCTGCGCCCGGCGCCCGCCGATCGAGCTGCTCGCCGAGGCGACCGCGATCAGCGTCGACGCCGCGATGCTCGACGCGCGCGACGACGACGCCCTGGGACAGCTGCTGGAGGGCGGCACCGGCCTGCTGCTCGGGGTGCCCCGGGACGTCAAGGCCGCGGTGCAGACCGTCGGACGCATGCGCGATCGTGTGGGGGTGCGTGACGTGACCCTGACGCCCCCGTGCGGGCTGGCCCACGAGCCCCACGCCAAGGCCGTCCTCCAGGACCTGATGAAGGCGGCGGGCGAGCTGTGACCGCACCTGTCGACGTGCGCGAGCGCGCGGCCGAGCTGGCCCGCACCATCGAGGAGCTCGCGTTCCAGTACTACGTCCTGGCGGCCCCGACGGTCGCCGACGGCGAGTACGACGCGCTGGTCCGCGAGCTGCAGGCGATCGAGGAGGCCTACCCGGAGCTGCGCACCCCCGACAGCCCCACCCAGAAGGTCCTCGAGACCTGGAGCACCGACTTCACGCCCGTCGACCACCTCGAGCGGCTGATGTCGCTGGACAACGTCTTCACCGAGGAGGAGCTGCGCGCCTGGGCGGCCCGGATCGAGCGGGAGGGCAGGCCGCGGTACCTCTGCGAGCTGAAGATCGACGGCCTGGCGGTCGCCCTCGTCTACCGCAACGGCAAGCTCGAGCGGGGCGCGACCCGTGGCGACGGCCGCACCGGCGAGGACATCACGCCGAACGTCCGGACGCTGCGCAACGTGCCGGCCCGGCTGACCGGCGACGTCCCGCCGCTGCTCGAGGTGCGCGGCGAGGTGTTCATGGCGAGCGAGGACTTCGCGGAGCTCAACGCCCGCCTCGTCGCCGAGGGCAAGCCGCCCTTCGCGAACGCGCGCAACGGCGCGGCGGGCAGCCTGCGGCAGAAGGACCCGAGGGTCACCGCCGGACGGCCGCTGACCCTGACGCTGCACGGCATCGGCGCCGTCGAGGGCTGGCAGCCGGAGTCGCAGTCCGAGGCCTACCGCAGGCTCGCCGAGTGGGGACTCCCGACCAGCAAGCGGTACGAGGTGTTCGACGACATCGACGGGGTGCTCGGCTACATCGCGCACTGGGGTGAGCACCGGCACGACGTCGAGCACGAGATCGACGGCGTCGTCGTCAAGGTCGACCAGGTCGCCCTGCAGCGCCGGCTCGGCGCGACCAGCAAGGCGCCGCGGTGGGCGATCGCGCACAAGTACCCGCCGGAGGAGGTCACGACCAAGCTGCTCGACATCCTCGTCAACACCGGCCGCACCGGCCGGGTGACGCCGTTCGCGCAGCTCGAGCCGGTGCACGTCGGCGGCGTGATGGTCAGCCAGGCGACCCTGCACAACGCGAGCGAGGTGGAGCGCAAGGGCGTCCTGCTCGGGGACACGGTGACGGTACGACGTGCCGGGGACGTCATCCCCGAGGTGCTCGGCCCCGTGGCCGCCCTGCGGGACGGCACCGAGAAGCGCTGGGTGATGCCCACCGACTGCCCCTCGTGCGGCACCCCGCTGAGGCCGGCGAAGGAGGGCGACGTCGACCTGCGCTGCCCGAACAGCCGGTCCTGCCCCGCGCAGCTGCGGGAGCGGATCTTCTTCCTCGCCAGCCGCGGCGGCTTCGACATCGAGGCGCTCGGCTTCAAGGCCGCCGACGCGCTGCTCACCGACGGCATCGTCACCGACGAGGGCGACGTCTTCTCCCTGACCGAGGACCAGCTGCTGCGCAGCGAGTTCTTCCGCAACAAGGACGGGTCGCTGTCGGCCAACGGCACGCAGCTGCTCGCCAACCTCGACAAGGCCAAGCAGCAGCCGTTGTGGCGGGTCGTGGTCAGCCTCAGCATCCGGCACGTCGGCCCGACCGCGGCGAGGGAGCTGGCGCGGCAGTTCCGCGACCTGGACCGGATCGCGTCGGCGACCGAGGAGGCGCTGTCGGCCACCGACGGCGTAGGTCCGACCATCGCACGGGCCGTGGTCGAGTGGTTCGCCGTCGACTGGCACCGCGAGATCGTGCGGAAGTGGGCGGCTGCCGGTGTCCGCACCGCCGACGAGGGCGCGGACGAGGGGCCGCGCCCGCTGGAGGGGGTCACCGTGGTCATCACCGGCACGCTGTCGTCGTACTCCCGGGACGGCGCGAGCGAGGCGGTGCAGGAGCGCGGCGGCAAGGTGACCAGCAGCGTGTCCAAGAAGACCGACTTCGTCGTCGTCGGTGCGGAGCCGGGTCAGAGCAAGTACGACAAGGCCGTCAAGCTCGGCGTGCCGGTGCTCGACGACGCAGGCTTCGCGGTGCTGCTGGCGGAGGGACCGGACGCGGCGCGCCCGCTGGCGACACTGCTCGAGAGCTGACGACGAGGGCGAGCACGGCGCCGGCGGCCACCACACCGCCGAGCAGCACGGCGACCAGGGCTTGTACGACCATGGCGACCCGCAGCGACGCGGGCCCGAGCTCCTCGAGCCGGCGCAGCACGGCGTGCAGCTGGGCGGGCGTCGCGACCCGGGCGCCGAGCAGCACGGCCAGCCCGCGGACCACCCCGAAGACCAGGCCGCACCCGAGCGCGACCGCGGGGGAGCCGGTGAGGGCGGCCAGCGCCACGAGCAGGTAGGTCGCCGCTGTCATGACGTACGTCGCGAGACCCGCACCGATCTGGGCGCCGAACCCGACGCCGTACACCCACGGCCGGTAGGTCCGCAGCCAGGTCTCGTCCACCTGGCGCGGGTGGACCGGCAGCGGCAGCAGCCGCAGGTCCGCGGCCAGGCACACCAGCGCGGCCGTGGCCGCCAGCACGCCGGGTGCGGGCAGGCCGGCACCGACGAGGGCGAGCACCGCCGTGCCGGTGCCGAGCAGCAGCCCGCCGAGGGCTGCGCCGAGGACGAACCACCCGCAGGTCACGGCGTACCGGTGACCGCGGGCGGCCTCGGAGAAGCGGTTGATCGACGAGAGCATCGACAGCCCGCAGGGCGACCAGGTGCCGCGCGCACCGGCCACCGCGGCCGTGACCAGCGCGCACGCCGCCAGGACGCTCATCCGAACCTCACGGTGGTCTCCTGGGTGGCCTCGTCGTAGCTGATGGACCCGCGCTGGAAGTCGTTGCGGCGCTGGCCGGCGGAGGGCTGGTACTCGTCGGTCGTGGGGAAGCCGAGGGCGCCCGTCTCGTTCCCGAGCTCGGCGTACTTGTCGGCGATCGGCCCCCGGCACCAGAAGCCGCTGCCGTCCTGCTGCGCGCTGATGCGGCCGGTGGCGAACTGCTGCGCCCGGCCGGTCAGCGCGGCGACCTCCCGGGCGGTCGGGCGGCCCAGCACGCCGGTCTCGGCGCCGGCGCGGACGTAGGCCGCGTCCAGCACGTCGAGGACCTCGATCGCCGTCCCCGCCGCCACCACGATCCTGCCCTCCTGGAACAGCGACGTCCGGGTGCTGCCGTCCACGGCGTGCTCGTCCGCGACCGGGTACCCGAGCCGACCGCCCTCGGCGTCGAGCTCGACGTACCGCGCCGCGGCTTCGCGGCCGATGGCGAAGGCGCCGATCTGCGGGTGCCAGGAGATGCGGCCCAGCTGGAAGGTGCTGTAGCGGCCGGTCCCGTCGGCGGTGGCGTGCGGCGAGGCGGTGGGGAACTTCAGGGTCCCCAGCTCGGCGCCGAGGGCGGTGAACTTCGTGGCGATGGGGCCGAGCGTCTCGAACGCGCCGAGCAGCGGGTGCCAGGAGATCCGGCCGCGCTCGAACCGGGAGGCGCGCGCGTTCGCGATGACGATCGGGTCCGAGAGCGGGAAGCCGAGGACGCCGGCCTCGTTGCCGAGCTGGGCGTACCGGTGGCCGATCGGGCCGACGGTGTAGCGCGGGCCGACAGCGGTCTTGTAGGAGATGCGGCCGTGCAGGTAGCGCTGCGCCCGGCCGCCGGGGACGTCGAACTCCGCCCACACCGACGGGCCGAGCGCACTGGCGCTCTCGCCGAGCTGCCAGTAGCGCGCCTTGATGTTGCTCCAGGCGCCCGGCACCGCGGGGGAGCTGTGGTCGCGGGTGGCGTTGTCGGTGGCCGTCGCGGTGGTGCAGTTCTCGTAGGTCCAGGGCGGGACGCAGGACACGACGCGGCACATCACCGCGCCCACCTGGCGGACCTGCTGGTTGCACTGGCCGTAGCGGAAGGCGTTGCAGCACACCTTGCGCTGGTCGCACTGCCCGCCGGGACCGCAGTGGCACCCGCACGACCAGCACCGGCTCGAGCAGATGCCGGGCCGGGACAGCGTCGAGCAGCGGCTGCAGGTCGCGTTGCAGTCGATGATGTAACGGGCCCGGCCACCGCACAGCGAGGCCCGGTCCGACTTCCACCAGCCCGCTGCCACCGACCCGGGTGGGCAGGCGTTGACCCCGTTGTTGATGGTGGCGCAGAAGACGGTCCACCCGGCGCCGCAGCTCGCGTCCGGCCCGCACACGGTCGCGTACGCCGACTGCGGCCGCATCGTGAAGCCGAGCGAGTCGACCGACAGCGCGCTGCCGACGACGGCGCTGCGGACGAGGAACCCGCGCCGGCTGGTCCGGCGCGCGAGCCACCCGGCGACGCCGTCCGCGAGCCGCTGCGCCCGCGTGGCGGAGGTCCCCCTGCCCAGCGCCGTCAGGGCGTCTGCCGTCGCGGTCATCGCAACCGCATCCCCTGCACGAGGCGGTTCACGCGCCGCGCCCCCTGCACCCGTCGGGCGTGGTTGCCGAGGACGGCGAACAGGCAGAAGGCCCGTCCTGCCTCGGTGAAGAACCACTGCGCGCCGCTCTGCCCCGGCCGGGACCGCTGCATCGCGCCGATCCGGAAGTCGCCGGGCCGCACCGACGGCCACCCCCGGCTGCTGAACAGGGCGGTGCCGACCGAGCCGCGGTCGTACTCGAAGAGGCTGACGAACACGTCGTCCGGCCCCAGCAGGCCGGCGACGTCGGACCCGAAGTCCCCGCGCTCCCGTGGCAGGGGGACGGTGGCGGCGTGGAGCAGCAGGTGGCCCTCGGGCTGACGGCGCGCCGCCGCCTGCCAGCCGGGTGGCAGGTCGAGGTCGAGGTCGGGGGTGAGCCTCACGCCGCCCCGTCCGCCCTCGCCTGCGCGAGCAGGTTCAGGACCTGAGGCCAGGAGGCGCCCGAGCCCTCACCCACCAGCCGGCCGGCGGCGTCGACGTAGGCGAAGTACGGCGACCCCGGGACGGCGAACGCGTCCCAGGTCTCGCTCGACATGAGGACGGGTACGCCCTCCGGCTGCCGCTCCCGCAGGGCGCTCGGGCTCTCCTCCTCCGCCCCTCTCGTCACGACGACCAGCCGCGCCCCCCGGGGCAGCTCCGGCACCCCGCGGAACGCCTCCCAGAAGACCTGGCAGGTGGTGCACCCGCTGGAGAGGAAGGCGACGAGCGTGTCCTGGCCGAGCAGCGACAGGGCGAGCACCTCGCCGTCGGGGGTGTCACCGACCAGGCTGTCCGGGACGGTCGCGTCGCCGGTGCGCGGCGGCCGGACGCCGTCGACGGTGACGGGCACCGGCGCGCGATCGAGGTCGACACCCGCGCCGAGCTCGTGCAGCGCCTTGAGGATCTCCGCGTGGCTGCGCAGCAGACCCGCGACGAGCACCGCGAGCAGCAGGACGGCGCAGCCCAGCGCGACCACGGCGGCGGTCACGGGACCCGCACCAGGGGGAGGACCGCCAGCACCAGGTAGCAGCAGACCGCGACGGCAGCGGTGGTCACCAGCGACGCCGCCGCGAGCGGGACGGCACCCGGCGCACCGGTCGCCGCGGCCGCGGCCAGCCCGGCGGTGAGCACCGCGTGCGTCCTGGTGGGGCGGAGGTCGGCCTTGCCGAAGCAGCCGCAGCTGGCCAGGACGCCGCCCCGCGCGCGGGCCAGCAGGACGAAGCCGGTGAACACGGCGTACGACGCGGCGACCGCCAGTGCCGAGGCGCGTGAGCCGTCGAGCAGCGCAGCGAGACCGATGACGACCTCGAGGGCCGCGACCGCCCGGACGGCGTGCCGGGACACCCGGAGGCCCGCGGAGCGGGTCGCCCGGACGAGGGGGAGCGGGTCGACGGCCTTCAGCGCGCCGGCCAGCACCAGCAGGCCGGCCGCGGCGTGGACAGGGCCTTGCAGCAGCACCCCTCCGAACCTAGGGGGCGCTCGCGGTCGCGTCGAGGTCAGCTCGTCGAGGTCAGCGCATGGTGGCGACGCCGGCGGTGACCGTCGCGGCGATGCCGGCCAGGTGCGCGAGCCGCAGCACCTCCGACGCGCGGAACCTCGGGCCGCCGGGTCGGCCGACCAGCACGACGGTGTCCGGACCACCGACGGGCGCGGCGACCAGCTCGGTGCCGAGGGTGTCCCAGCGCTCCGGGACCCAGCCCTCCTTGGAGTCCATCCGGCGGGCGCTCGTCAGGGGCAGCCACGGGAGCGCGATGCCCTCGACCGACGGGGCGCCGGCGCTCGACGCCAGCTCACCCGCCGGTCCGACGAGCAGCGCCCAGCCGGCCCGGAACACCCCCGGTGCGAGGTCGACGAGCAGCTGCATCGCGTGCGCCGGCGAGGCGGCGAGCTCGTCGACGAGCTCGAGGTCCCGGTGCAGGTCGTCGGCCCCGAGGTAGGGCCGCAGCGACTCGACGACCACGCCGGGCACGGACTGCGCGGACGTGATGAGGACGTCCGCGAGCCCTCCGGCAGGCAGCTGCACGAGCAGGTCGTCGACGGCCCCGTCCGGGCCGCGCTCGACGACGTCGAGGGACACGATGTCGGCCCCGACCGAGCCGAGGGCGGTGGCGACCGCACCCAGCATGCCGGGCCGGTCGGGGAGCACGACGCGCAGCAGGTAGGACATGCCGACCAGCCTGCCGCCGCTCGATTGCGGCCGTGTTTCGTCGCGGTCAAATCACCCTCCCGCACTCTCCTACACTCCCCGTCATGCCGGAGATCAGTCGAGACGAGGTCGCCCACCTCGCGCGTCTCGCGCGCCTAGCCCTGGACGACAGCGAGCTCGACCGGCTCGCCGGCCAGCTCGACGTGATCCTCGGGGCGGTCGCGCAGATCGCCGAGGTGACCGACGCCGCCGACGTCCCGCCGACCTCGCACGCCGTGCCGCTCGAGAACGTCACCCGTCCTGACGTGGTCGTGCCGAGCCTGCCGCGCGACAAGGTGCTGGCGGGTGCGCCCGCCGCCGAGGACGGCCGCTTCCGCGTCCCCCAGATCCTCACGGACGAGGAATGAGCGACCTCACTCGGCTCAGCGCGGTCGAGACGCGGTCGGCCATCGAGAGCCGCGAGGTCTCTGCCGTCGAGGTCGCCCAGGCGCACCTGGACCGGATCGCGGCCGTGGACGACCGCGTGCACGCCTTCCTGCACGTCGACACCGAGGGCGCCCTCGCGCAGGCGAAGCGGGTCGACGCCGGCGAGGTCACCGGTCCGCTGGCCGGCGTGCCGCTGGCGCTGAAGGACGTCATGACCATGGAGGGGGTCCCGACGACCTGCGGGTCGCGGATCCTCGAGGGCTGGCGACCGCCGTACGACGCGACGGTGACGGCTCGGCTCAAGGCGGCCGGTGTCGTCATCCTCGGCAAGACGAACATGGACGAGTTCGCGATGGGCTCCTCCACCGAGCACAGCGCCTACGGCCCGACGCGCAACCCCTGGGACCTGTCCCGGATCCCCGGCGGCAGCGGTGGCGGGTCGAGTGCGGCGCTGTCGTCGTACCAGGCCCCCCTGGCGATCGGGACCGACACCGGTGGGTCGATCCGGCAGCCGGCGGCCGTCACGGGGACGGTCGGCGTCAAGCCGACCTACGGCGGCGTGTCCCGCTACGGGCTGGTCGCGTTCTCCTCGAGCCTCGACCAGGCGGGTCCGTGTGCCCGCACGGTGCTGGACGCGGCGCTGCTGCACGAGGTCATCGCCGGTCACGACCCGCGCGACTCGACGTCCATCGACGCGCCCGTGCCCCCGGTCGTCCAGGCGGCCCGTTCAGGTGACGTCCGCGGCCTGCGCATCGGGGTCGTGAAGGAGCTGCAGGGCGACGGCTACGAGCCCGGGGTCACCGCGCGCTTCGAGGAGGCCGTCGAGGTCCTGCGCGGTCTGGGCGCGACGGTCACCGAGGTGAGCTGCCCCCACTTCGGCTACGCCCTGGCGGCGTACTACCTCATCGCGCCGTCGGAGGCGTCGTCGAACCTCGCCCGCTTCGACGCGGTCCGCTACGGGCTGCGCGTCGGGGACGACGGTGTCGCCTCGCTCGAGGAGGTGATGGCGCAGACCCGTGCCGTCGGCTTCGGCGCGGAGGTCAAGCGCCGCATCATCCTCGGCACCTACGCGCTGTCGAGCGGCTACTACGACGCCTACTACGGGCAGGCGCAGAAGGTCCGCACCCTCATCAGCCGGGACTTCGCCGCGGCCTGGCAGTCGGTCGACGTGCTCGTCGCCCCGACCTGCCCGACCGTGGCCTTCCCGCTGGGCGCCAAGCTCGAGGACCCGCTCGCGATGTACAAGCAGGACATCTGCAGCATCCCCGCCAACCTGTACGGCGGGCCGGCCGCGTCCTTCCCCGCGGGCCTGTCGGAGGGCCTGCCGGTCGGCCTGCAGGTCATGGCGCCGACGCTGCGCGACGAGCTGCTCTACCAGGTGGGGAGCGCGCTCGAGGCCGCGCTGCCCCCGGACGTACCGCCGCTGGCCTGGGAGACGCCGTGAGCTACGAGGACGACCTGCTCGAGTTCGAGCCGGTCATCGGCCTGGAGACGCACGTCGAGCTCGGCACGGCGTCGAAGATGTTCTGCGGCTGCGCGACGGAGTTCGGGGCGGAGCCCAACACCCAGACCTGCCCGGTCTGCCTGGGTCTGCCGGGAGCGCTGCCGGTGGTGAACGCCGCCGCGATCGAGTCGACCATCCGCATCGGACTGGCCCTGCACTGCGACATCGCGACCTGGTGCCGGTTCGCGCGCAAGAACTACTTCTACCCGGACATGCCGAAGAACTTCCAGACGTCGCAGTACGACGAGCCGCTCTGCACCGACGGGTACCTCGACGTCGACGTGGACGGCTCCGTGGTGCGCGTGCCGATCGAGCGGGTGCACCTCGAGGAGGACACCGGCAAGACGCTGCACGTCGGCGGCTCGACCGGGCGCATCCACGGGGCCTCGCACTCGCTCGTCGACTACAACCGCGCCGGCATCCCGCTGGTCGAGATCGTCACCAAGCCCGTCGTGGGGACCGGCGTGCGCGCCGCCGCGGTCGCGAAGGCCTACGTCGCCGAGCTGCGTGATGTGCTGCGCGGCCTCGGCGTGAGCGACGTGAAGATGGAGCAGGGCTCGCTGCGTTGCGACGTCAACGTCTCGCTGAACCGCCCCGGCGAGGAGTGGGGCACGCGGTCGGAGACCAAGAACGTCAACTCGCTCCGCTCCGTCGAGCGGGCGGTTCGCTCCGAGGTCGAGCGCCAGGCCTCGTTGCTGCGGACCGGCGAGCGGATCGTCCAGGAGACCCGGCACTTCCACGAGGACTCCGGCACCTCCTCGCCCGGCCGGTCCAAGGAGGAGGCCACCGACTACCGGTACTTCCCGGAGCCCGACCTGGTGCCGATCGCGCCGGACCCCGCCTGGGTCGCGTCGCTGCAGGCCGCCCTCCCGGAGGCGCCGTCGATCCGTCGCAAGCAGCTCGTCGCCCAGCTCGGCCTCTCCGACCTCGACGCCCAGGCCATGGTCAATGCCGGCGTGCTCGACCTGGTCCTCGCGACCACCGAGGCCGGTGCGCCGGCAGCGGAGGCCCGTAACTGGTGGCTCGGCACCCTCGCCCAGGCCGCCAACGCGCAAGGGGTCGACGCCGCCGACCTGCCGATCACGCCGGCGCAGGTGGCCCGCGTCGTGGAGCTGGTGGCCGCGGGCGACCTCACCGCCGGGCTGGCGCGTCAGGTCGTCGACGGGGTGCTGGCCGGCGAGGGCGGCCCGGACGAGGTGGTGGCCTCCCGTGGGCTCGCGGTGGTCAAGGACACCGGTGCGCTGACCGCCGCCGTCGAGGCCGCCATCGCTGCCGACCCCGACGCGGCCGAGAAGGTCCGCGGCGGGAAGGTGCAGGCGGTCGGGGCCCTCGTGGGCCGCGTGATGAAGGAGACCCGCGGCCAGGCCGACGCGGCCGCCGTCCGCGTCCTGCTCCTCGAGAAGCTCGGCGTCACCGAGTGAGTGCTTACTGGGATGGCGAATCCGCGCCGGAACGGCAAGCCCAGCAAGCACTCATGCCGGGGGGTGGGCGGCGGCCTTGCGGGCCAGCAGGGTGGCGTTGAGCTCGGCCCCGGCGAGCAGGCTCAGGCACAGCAGGTAGAGCCAGGTCATCAGCAGCAGGCCGCCCCCGAGGGCACCGAGCAGGGGCGACTTCGGGACGACGATCGACAGGTAGCTGCTGAACCCGAGTGACGCCGCGCCCCAGAGGAACGCGGTGAGCAGCGCGCCAGGGATCCCGGCCAGCCAGCGCGCCGGCCGGTCGGGGCAGATGTGGAACAGCGTCGTGGCCCACGCCACCAGGGCGATCATCGCGACGGGGTAGCGCACGTAGGACCAGATGAACGTGTAGCTGTGCGGCAGCCCGACCTCGCGGGCGCCGAGCAGCGGGCCCAGCACGAACGCGGTCACCAGCACGGCCCCCGCCAGCAGCGACCCGAGGCCGAGCAGCAGCCCGATGAACCGGCGGTGCCACCAGCCGCGGTGGTCGTGGACGTCGTAGCAGAGGGTCACCGTGTTGAGGACCGACGCGAAGGCCTGCGCGACCGAGGCGAGCGCGATGACCAGGGCGAAGGTGAAGGCGTTGCCGTGGTTGGAGAACGTCTGGCTCACGGCCTTGTCGACGCCGTCCGCCGACGAGGTCAGGACGCGCTTGAGGAACTCGCTGATCGCGTCCTTCACCTGCTGGGTGTTGTCCTGGCCGATGACGTCCTCGAGCTGCCCGAGCACCGCGGCGAACACCAGCAGCGTCGGGAAGATCGTGAGCACCCCCATGAACGCGTTCTCGCCGGCCAGCCCGAGGATCCGGTCGCGGTCGCCCTTGCGCCAGACGTCGGCGACCAGCCGCACCAGCCGCCCGACCGCGGTGCGGGGCTGCGGGCGTCCCGCTTCCGCCGCGGTGGCGGCAGCGCGACTCGCGGCGCTGCGCCGGTGCGTGGCGGAAGAGGCGGTCACCCCTCCAGTCTCGCGGATCGCCGGGCGGGCGCGTGGCAGGACCGGCCGGGTCGGTCCGCCGGACATGTCATGATCTTCCGGGGTACGAGCCTGCCGGACCGTCACGTCCGGTGGGCTCGAGCGTTGTCCTGACGACAACCAGGGGGGAACGGGCGTGGAGCTCTCGCGACGGCAGCTGCTGTACGGCTCTGCCGTGCTCGCCGGTTCCGTCGCGGTGCCGCGCGCCTCGGCGCAGGCGGCCGCCGCCCCGCCGCCGGCCTTCCGGCTCCCCGTCGTCGACCACGGCAGGGTGCTCGTGCACGGCAGCGCGCTGGACGGGGCGGACAGCCTCGGCGCGCGTGAGGCGATCGTCTTCGCCGACCCCGCGGAGCCGAGCCGGCTGCTCATGCACTACGACGGCGCGGGGCCGCGGGGGTGGCTCGCCTGCCTGGCGGAGTCCACCGACGGCGGTCGGACGTGGGCCACCTCCGGAGCGGTGCTCGGGCTGGGCCGGCGCGGCAGCTACGACTCCGCGTCGGCGTCGTCGCCGTGGGTCGTGCAGGACGACCGGGGCCGCTGGCACATGCACTACCTCGGTGCCCGCCACGCGACGGCCGCCCCGCGGCACATCCCGGTGCCGCCGTACACCGTGCTGCACGCCACCGCGCCGACGCCCCGCGGTCCCTGGACCAAGCGCGGTCCGGCGGTGCTGCCGAAGAAGGGCACGTGGTACGGCCAGAGCGTGTCGCCCGGCCCCGTGATGCGACACCAGGGCTCCTGGCTCATGCACCTGTCGGGCTCCAGCTCGCAGGGACCCACCGTCGGGCTGGCGCGCGCCGAGTCGCTCGACGGGCCGTGGTACGTCGACGCCCGGCCACTGCTGCCCGCCTCGGAGCGCCTGGAGAACGCCGCGCTGCACCACGACGCGGTCTCCGGTCTCTGGTGGCTGTTCGCCAACCACATCGGGACCGTCCGCGGGTCGGACGGCCTGCTCTACACCGACGGGATCTGGGGGTACGCCAGCCCGGACCCGACGTCGTTCTCGACCCAGCGCCGGGCGCTCGTGCTGGACGCGCAGTCGACGCCCTGGACGAGGGTGATCGGCATGCCCTCGGTCGTCCCCGCCCTCGGCGGGCTGGCGGTGTTCTACGACGGCATCGAGGGGCGGGTGCGCACCGACCACATGGGTCGGGACATCGGGATGGCCTACCTGCCGCTGCCGGTTCTCGGCTAAGGCTTCTGGACCCCCGCGATCCGGGCCAGGTCGTCGAGGGCGGAGTGCAGCTCCTCGGGGTACTCCATGGGCAGGAAGTGGGTGCCGTCGAGGACCGTGATCTGCGCGTGCGGGATCCGCTCGGCGGCGTCGACGACGTCGTGCATCGACGTGAGCACGTCGTGCCGGCCCGCCACCAGGGTCACGGGGCAGGTCACGAAGTGCAGGTCCATGGGGTCGTGCTTCGCGGCAGCGACGGCGAGCCGCGTGTACCACTGCCAGTCGTGCCGGAGGAACTGGTCGAGCATCGGGACGACCACCTCGGGTCTGGCGCGCGAGCTCATCACCCCGGTGTGCGTGAGGACCCACGCGAGGCCGTGGTTGGCCGGCAGCTTCGCGGTGACCTTCGTGACCGCCGGCCCGAGGTACTTGCCGGTCTTGGCCACCCGGACGCTCAGCGGCTTGCGCAGCCGCCGCGGGATCCGCAGCGGGCCGCCCATGGTGCTGAAGGTCCCTCCCGGCACGCCCGCGACGGCCATGATCCCGGCCACCCGCTCCGGGTGCCGGTGCAGGAACTCGAACGCGACGTTGACACCGATCGACCAGCAGGCGACCAGCGCCCGGTCCATGCCCTGGTCGTCCATCACCGCGAGCATGTCGTCGACGTGGTCCGCCACGCCGATCCTCGTCAGGTCGCGCGGCCGCTCGCTGCCGAACGTCCCCCGGTGGTACCACGTCACGGCGTCGTAGCCGCTGCCCTCGGCGACCAGGGACGGCCAGGCCTCCGGGATGGTGCCGAGGCCGTTGGCGATGACCAGCGGGACGCCGGGGCCACCGGACCGCCAGCCCGAGATGGTCGTCCCGTCGCCGCTGGCGACCGTGAAGGTGCTGCTCACGGCTGCCCGACCGCGACCAGCCGCCGCACGTCCTGCCGGGGGAGTGCGGTCAGCAGCGTCGTACCGCCGTCCGTGCGGCGCAGCACGACCGGCCGCCGCTTGCGCACCTCGAAGGTGTCCACCCGCTCCCAGGGGATCTGCTGAGTCCCCAGGCCGTTGCAGACCACGATGCCCTCGGCGTCGGCGACGACCCGGGCGCGCAGGGTCCAGACCAGCGCGCCGATCGGCAGCAGCAGGAGCGGCGCGAACCAGGGGCCGGTCAGCGCGAGGTACAGGGTGCCGATGAAGAAGACACCGACCGCCGTCACGGCGGTGCGGTCGGGACGGAACACCATGCCCTCATCGTCGCACCTACCATCAGGGGCATGCCTGCTCTGCGGTCCCGGACCTCGACCCACGGTCGCACCATGGCCGGCGCCCGCGCCCTGTGGCGCGCCACCGGCATGACCGACGACGACTTCGGCAAGCCGATCGTCGCGATCGCCAACAGCTTCACCCAGTTCGTGCCCGGTCACGTGCACCTGAAGGACATGGGCGGGCTGGTGGCCGACGCGGTCTTCGCGGCCGGCGGGATCGGCCGCGAGTTCAACACCATCGCCGTCGACGACGGGATCGCGATGGGGCACGGCGGGATGCTCTACAGCCTGCCCAGCCGCGAGCTGATCGCCGACGCGGTCGAGTACATGGTCAACGCGCACTGCGCGGACGCGCTCGTCTGCATCAGCAACTGCGACAAGATCACGCCGGGGATGCTGCTCGCCGCGCTGCGCCTGAACATCCCGACGGTCTTCGTGAGCGGCGGCCCGATGGAGGCCGGCAAGACGGTCGCCATCGAGGGCGTCGTGCACGAGAAGCTCGACCTCGTCGACGCGATGAGCGCCTCCGCCAACGAGAGCGTCACCGACGAGCAGCTCGACACGATCGAGCGGTCGGCCTGCCCGACCTGCGGCTCCTGCTCGGGCATGTTCACGGCCAACTCGATGAACTGCCTGACCGAGGCGATCGGCCTCGCGCTGCCGGGCAACGGGTCGACGCTCGCCACGCATGCCGCCCGCAAGGCGCTCTTCGAGCGGGCCGGCGCCCTGGTCGTCGAGATCGCCAAGGCCTGGTACGACGAGGACGACGCCTCGGTCCTGCCGCGCGCGATCGCGTCGCGCAGCGCCTTCGAGAACGCGGTGGCGCTCGACGTCGCCATGGGCGGCTCGACCAACACCGTGCTGCACCTGCTCGCCGCGGCGCGGGAGGCGGAGCTGGACTTCTCGGTGGGCGACATCGACGCGATCAGCCGCCGGGTGCCGTGCCTGGCCAAGGTCGCGCCGAACTCGCCGAAGTACCACATGGAGGACGTCCACCGGGCGGGCGGGATCCCGGCGCTGCTCGGCGAGCTGGACCGGGCGGGCGTGCTCAACCGCGACGTCCGGTCGGTGCACTCGCCCGACCTCACCTCGTGGCTGACGACGTGGGACGTCCGCGGCGGCTCCCCGTCTGCAGAGGCCCTCGAGCTCTTCCACGCGGCGCCCGGGGGAGTGCGCACCGTGGAGCCGTTCTCGACGACCAACCGCTGGGCCTCGCTGGACACCGATGCCGAGGCCGGCTGCATCCGCTCCCTCGAGCACGCCTACACCGTCGACGGCGGCCTCGCGATCCTTTTCGGCAACCTGGCGCCGGACGGCTGCGTCGTGAAGACCGCAGGGGTCGCCGAGGAGCTCTGGAAGTTCACCGGCCCGGCGAAGGTCTTCGAGTCCCAGGAGGCCGCGGTCGACGGCATCCTGTCCAAGCAGGTCGTCGAGGGCGACGTCGTCGTCATCCGCTACGAGGGCCCGCGCGGGGGCCCGGGCATGCAGGAGATGCTCTACCCGACGTCGTTCCTCAAGGGCCGTGGGCTCGGTGCCGCGTGCGCCCTCATCACCGACGGACGGTTCTCGGGCGGCACCAGCGGGCTGTCGATCGGGCACGTGTCGCCCGAGGCGGCGTCAGGCGGCCTGATCGGCCTGGTCGAGGCGGGTGACGAGATCATCATCGACATCCC
>CAMLIA010000052.1 GCA_946479905.1 uncultured Frankiales bacterium
GCATGCCGTAGAACTCGAAGCCCGTCGGCCAGGGCTTGGACACCGGCGGCCGGATCGGCGGGTCCTCCCAGGCCCGGCTCAGCACCCGGTCGTCCACCGGCTCCGTCGCCGGGTGGACAATGAGCTCGGCCGCCTCGTTGAGGACGAGACGCTTCTTGGTCAGGCCGAACGGGTCGGCCCAGGTCGCCACCAGCGGCCCGATCGGATAGACCCCACGCTGCCTCGGCGTGAAGCCGTAGGTGTGGGTGACGGCCTCTCCTCCGTGCAGCACGGTGACGGGGAAGCGGGTGCTCCGGCCCAGGTGATGGTCGAGCTCCTCCTCGAAGACCACCGCGGTCGTCCGGCGCTTCGCGGTAAGGGTGACGTCGACCTCGACCTTCTGGCCGACGCGGACCCGCCGCGGGAGCGACGACCGGTCGGCGGTGACGGCCAGCCGGCGACGGCCGAGCACGAAGGCGCTGAGGAAGACGAAGGCCAGACCGTACGTGAGCAGGTACAGCGGCGGGCTCTGCTGGTGTCGGGCGAGCAGCAGCCCCAGCCCTATGGACAGTGCCAGGCCCACGCCGCTGAGCGTGATGCCGAGGTACCGCTCGAGGGCGTACGACAGCGCCGAGCCGCCGAGAGGCGAGCCCGCCGGGCGCAGTCGCAGGGCCACAGTGCGACCTAGCCCTGTGCCTCGTTGAGGCCGAGAACGCTCTTGCCGAGGCCCACCGGCATCTTCACGCGGGTGACGATGCGGTCGATGACGTTCTCGATGGTCTCGTCGCGCAGGAGGGCGTCGGGCGTGAGCAGCAGGCGGTGCCCGAGGACTGGACGGGCGAGCACCTTGACGTCGTCGGGCAGGACGTCGTCACGCCCCTGCGACGCGGCAAGCACGCGCGACGCGCGGAGCAGAGCCAGCGACGCGCGGGCCGAGGCGCCGGCTTGGATCGCTGGGTCATTCCGGGTGGCGTGGACGAGGTCGACGATGTAGAGCGCCACCGGCTCGGAGACGTTGACGTCCTCGGCCCAGTCGATCATGTCGACGACGGCGCTGGTCTCGACCACCGGCTCCAGACTGTCGATCGCCTCCTTCTTCCGGTTGACGAGGAGCACCTCTGCGTCGGCCTCGCGGGAGAGGAAGCCCAGGCTCAGCTTGAACATGAAGCGGTCGAGCTGCGCCTCCGGAAGTGGGAAGGTTCCGGCCTGCTCGATAGGGTTCTGGGTGGCCAGCACGGTGAACGGCGTGGGCAGGTGGTAGACCGTGCCGTCGTAGGTGACCCGGCGCTCCTGCATGGCCTCGAGGAGGGCGGACTGCGTCTTGGGCGTGGCGCGGTTGATCTCGTCCGCCAGGAAGATGTTGCCGAAGACCGGGCCGGGCCGGAACACGAACTCACCGGACGCCCGGTCGAGGGTCGCCGACCCGGTGATGTCCGCCGGTAGCAGGTCGGGCGTGCACTGGATGCGCGACTGCTTCGCGTTGATGGTCTGCGCGATCGCCCGGGCGAGCACGGTCTTGCCGGTGCCGGGCAGGTCCTCGAACAGGATGTGGCCCTGGCCGATCACCCCGACGAGGGCGAGCCGGATGACGTCGTCCTTGCCGCGCACCACCTTGCCGATGTTCGCGACCATGACTTCGAACTGCTCCCGGAAGCGTTCCTTGCTCAGCGGGGGGTTGACTCGCGGCGCGGCCTTCTTCGCGCTCGTCCGGGCGGGGGTCGCGGGAGTTCGGCCGTTGGCCAAGGCGAAGTTCCTATCCGTGGTCGTGGACAACGCTGGTCTCCTCTGACTGGGCGGACGTGCTGGGCAGGATGCGGCCGAGGTCGGATCGGGCGAGCACCTCGTCGGTGGCTGCCAGGTAGGACGAGAGCACGCGTGGGTCGGACACCACCTGGTCCGGCGGACCGGAGGTGACGACGGCTCCGAGCTCCATCGCGTAGAGCCGGTGCGAGATCGAGCTGACCAGACCGATGTCGTGCTCGATCACCAGCACCGAGCAGCCGGTGTCGCGGGCCACCCGCTCGATGACGGGGCCGAGCGCCTCGGTCTCGGCCTGCGCCAGACCTGATGACGGCTCGTCGAGCAGGAGCAGCTTCGGGGCGGACGCCATGATGCAGGCGATGTCCACGGAGCGTCGGGTGCCGGTGGAGAGCTCGTTCACGAACTTTTCGGCGTAGGCGCCGAGGCGCAGCAGGTCGATGAGCCCGTTGACGCGCCGGTGGACGAGCCGCTCGCCCCGCCGGGCCGAGGGCAGCCACAAGGCGTTGAGCACCGGGTTCCTGACCTTGATGGCCTGCTCCATCGCGACGGCGATGTTCTCCCGCACCGTCAGCGACGGGAACAACCGCGCGTTCTGGAACGACCGGCCGAGCCCGAGATGCGCCCGGCCCTCAGGCGAGAGCCGGGTGACGTCGTTCCCGCTCATGAGCACCGCGCCGCCGTCGGGCTTGACGAAGCCTGAGATGACGTCGAACAGCGTTGTCTTGCCCGCGCCATTGGGCCCGATGATGCCGACGATCTCCTCGGGCCCGACCTCCAGGGTGGCGCCGTCCAGGGCACGCACGCCGCCGAACGAGACGGTGGCGTCCTGGACCTGCAGGACCTTCTCCTTGGCCTCGCCCTCGAACCGCGGTCGCGCACGGCCGGCGGACCCGCCGGTGACCGCACCGCCCATGAACACCGCGCGTACCAGCTCCGGACGGCTGAGCAGCTCCTGGGTCCGCCCGTCGAACCTGACCGTGCCCTTCTCCATGTAGACGGCACGCTGGGCGATGGTCATCGCGACGTTGAGCGACTGCTCGATGAGGACGACCGTCGTCCCGGCGGCGTTGATGCGGCGCACGGTGTGCAGCAGCGTGTCGACGACCTGGGGCGCGAGGCCGAGCGACAGCTCGTCGATGAGCAGCAAGCGCGGCTTCATGATGAGCGCCTGGCCGATGGCCAGCATCTGCTGCTCACCACCGGACATGTTGCCCGCCTGCTGCCGCAGCTTGTCCCGGAGGACCGGGAAGACGGTCAGCACCTCCTCGATGCTCTGCTCGACGTACGCGCGGTCGGCGGAGTGCATCCAGGCAGCCGTACGCAGGTTCTCCTCGACCGTGAGCCCCGGGAAGATCGCGTGGCCGCCGGGGACCATCACGACGCCGCGCCGCGTGATGAGGTGAGCCGGCTCGTGGGTGATGTCGATCCCGTCGAGGAAGACGGCACCGGTCGACGCCGGCTGCAGGCCGCACAGCGCCCGCATCAGGGTCGACTTGCCGGCGCCGTTCGTGCCGAGCAGTGCGACGAGCTCTCCCTCCTCCACGTCGAGATCGACGCCGAAGAGCACCTGTACGCCGTCGTACCGGACGTCGACGTCGCGGCAGACGAGCAGCTTGTTGCCCCCGGCCTCGCGGGCACGCGCGGTCTCGGCCTTCGCCGACATGTGCGCGCGGGCGGACCGCATGTCCCCGGCGATGGTGCCCGCACCGCTGGCCATGATGATCGAGGCGAGCGTGGTCGGGAGGACGAGGGCCAGCAGCGTCGTCTGGCTCGGGAGCTCGGTGAGGTGCGCGAGCAGCGGGGCGACGCCCGCGATGAGCGCGAGGAACACGAGCCGGGCCAGCGGCCTGAAGACGAGCGTGGACGCGAGCCCGATGCCGAGCATGGACGGCGGGATGATCAACGAGGTGACGGCCTGGGTGGCAGGTACGACGAAGCCGGTCGTGGCCGTGAAGGGCACCAGGCAGACGATGCCCACGACAGGGTTGGACGACAGCGAGATGGCCAGCAGGGAGATCGCCTGCACTGTGTAGACGGCGGCGAGCAGCGTCATGAGCCGGGCCGGGTTCGAGAGCACCAGCCGGCTCGCGACGCCACCCGTGAGGGGCAGGAAGGCGAGCGCGCAGACCCCTACGCCGCACAAGATCTCGCCGCGCTGGGTGACGTCGTAACCGGCGTCGGCGAGGTAGAGCCCGGCGTAGATCTGGCCGATGAGCGTGGCCGGCGTGAACAGCGCCGCGATCCAGAACTTGCGCAGCGTCTTGATGCCCCATCCGGTCCGGAACGCCTCGACGAACGGCGTGGGTGGCTGGCGGGTGGCGCGCGGCGGCTCGCGCAGCAGGAGCGTGCCAAGGCTCACGACCAGCCCGATGGCGCCGAACACCAGCACCGCAGCCCGCCAGCCGACACGTTCGCCGACGATGCCCGCGATGAGTGGCGCCACTGCCACGCCGAGCACGATGCCGACGCCCTGGAAGGTGAAGACCCGGACCCGCGAACGGGGCTCGTAGTAGTCGGCGACGAGGGGGGACAGGCTGGGTTCGGTGAGCGCCCTGCCACCCATGGCGAGGCCGCGCGCCGCGATCAGGCCGCCGAACGTCCCGGCGGTGCCGAGCAACAACGCCGAGGAGTGCAGCAGGATCTCGCCGAGCCGAAGCAGCCACACCCGCTTGAGCCGGTCGGCCAGCCAGCCCACGAACGGGGCGAGCAGGTCGGTGGCGAACCCGATGACCAGGGTGAGCGAGGTGAGGAAGGTGATGTCGAAGGCGAAGTCCGCGCGCATCTGGGGGATGAGGATGCCCATCACGATGTCGTCCCAGGCCTGGAACAGCGCCAGCCCCATGATGATCAGGAGCGGGAGCTTGGGTCCGATGACGGCACGCGGATCGAGGTCCTGGACGAACCGGCGGAAGACCGCGCCGAGGCCAGGCCCCTTCTCAGCGGGTGCCCCGAACTCGTACCCCCCGTCCTGCGCCCCCAGGTCGATCTCTCGCTCGGTCGGGAGCAGCTCACGGCGCTGGTTGGTCCGCTCTGCGGCCTCGAGCAGGCGGAGGTCGTCAGTGATGGCCATCTGTCACCTCCACCGCCTTGACGGGCGCGGACTCGCCCAGTGCCCACTGGTTCGGCAGCCGGTAGCGCATGGGCACGAAGGCCTCGCCGCCGCTCTCGCGGCGCTTGGTGACGATCGGCACCAGCTTCCGGGTGCCGTCGAGCAGCACGTCGGCCACCAGGCTGGGCACGACGATGCCGTTGCGGTGGGCCACCCGCCGCAGCCAGCTGTCGCGGACCCGGAACACGAGCTGGCTCAGTCCCCCGCCGATGCCGAGCACCAGCGCCAGGCCGCCGAGCCCGCCGAAGTCGGTGACGAGCAGGCCCACTGAGCCGAGCATCGGGAGCACCCCCAGGTAGAGACCACCGAGGATGGGCCCGACGACCGAGCCGAAGCCGCCGATCACCGCCGCGAGGAACAGCTGCATCCCGCGGTCGGGGGTGAAGCGCGAGGGATCGACCGCGCCGTCGGTGTACGCGAGGAGCGCACCGGCAAGGCCCGCGATCGCGCCGCTCACCGCGAACGCCGACAACCGAGCGCGGGTGGCGGTGATGCCGAAGGACTGCGCCGCCTGCTCGTTGTCGCGCAGCGCGATGAACGCCCGAGCGGTGCGGCTGCGGCGCATCCCCAGCACGCCCAGGGCGACGAGGGTGAGGAACGCGAGGATCACGTAGTAGTACGTGCGCTGGTCGTCCAGGTCGAGCCCGAGCAGTGAGGGCCGGTCGAGCCGAGCAGGCAGCCAGGCACCGAGGTGCCTACGGTCGATGAGGAACGAGCTGACGGTGATCGAGAAGGCGAGCGTGATGATCGCCAGGTGCAGACCCCGCAGCCGCAGCGCGGGCAGCCCCACGACGGTGGCGGCCAGCGAGCCGGCGACGGCGCCGACCAGCAGGGCCAGCGGGAACGGCCATCCGCTCCAGGCCGCCGCCCAGGCGCCGGTGGCGGCGAGCGCCAGCTGGCCGAGGCTGATCTGGCCCGCCCAGCCGGTGAGCACGAGCAGCGACAGCCCGATCATCATGAAGAGCAGGGCGGCCGTGAGGAACGTCTGCTGCGACGCGCTCAGGAGCCACGGCACCCCGAGCGCGAGGGCGGCCCCAACCGCCTTCGCGGTGCGCACCCCGGTCCTCACCGAGGGCAGCCCCCGCAGCTCCGCGGGGATCGGGCGGATCTCCCGGTCAGCCTGCCAGGAGCTCGCCGCCACCTCAGCCCGCGACATACGCCGCCGCTGGACGAGCAGCGTGGCCGCGATGACGAGCAGCAGCGAGCCGTCCACCAGGGCGGTCGAGTCGTACGACCAGCGGGTCGCCTCCTGCGCGATGCCCAGCCCGACGGCCGCGAGGGCCGCCATCGGCAGACTGGTGAAGCGGGCCAGGACCACCACCGTCAGCACGTGCACGACGAGCGAGATCCGGAAGATGAAGTCCGGCGCGTGGACATCGCCGATGCCCTCGAGCATCGCCTGCATGATCCCGGCCGTGCCCGCGAGCAGACCCGCCACCAGCCACACCTTGCCCACCAGGCGGCGTACGTCGATGCCCAGGCTCGCGACGCGGCCGGCGTCCTCCGCGGCGGCCCGGATCGCTGTGCCGGAGGAGCTGCGCGCCAGGTAGACACCGATGGCGGCCGTCGTGAGCGCGGCGAGCACCACGATGGTGATCGTCGCCCCGTCGAAGACGATCGAGCCGATGCTGAACTCCGCACTCACCGGGGACGGGATCGCCGAGAAGCCGATGCCGTTCGTCCCCTGCTGGGACCCGGGGATGACCCAGTGCCAGTCGAGGCCGTGCAGCGCGAGCGCGCCGGCGACCTGGCCGACGAAGATCGTCGCCACCGTCACGAGGAGCCGAGGCGCGCGCGCGAAGCGTTCGACGACGAGGTAGCAGGCCATCGTCACGAGGGTGGCCAGGAGCATGACGAGCAGGACCGACACCACGTAGTTGGCCACGAAGGCCGGACGGGTGAGAACGATGTACGCCCGGTCGTCCCCGACGTGGTCGACACACGGTGGGCAGAGCTTCGCGACCCCGCGAACCACGGGGAAGTAGCCGATGCGTCGCCCGTGCCCGATCGAGCGCGAGGTGGTGAGCACCGTGAACACGGTGCCTGCGGCCGTGCCGATCATGACCTGGGAGAAGTTGATGATCCCGTTCGCCCGGTGCACCAGGATCATGCCGATCGCGGGCAGGAGCAGGAGCGAGGCGGCCAGCAGGCCGAGGCCGTAGACCCCCAGGGGCATCCGTTTCGGAAGCGCGAACGTCCCGAGGACCATCAGGACGACGATCAGAGCCTCGGGCTGCCGGCGGACGAGCGCGATCAGGCGGTTCACGAGACCGACCTGTTTCCGCTGTCGCACGGGCCCTGGAACCACGGGTTCCCACCGCGGGGCCAGGTGCCGATCTTGTGTCTCCGGCCGTGGTCGACCCAGCACCAGGTAGGGCCGCCCTGGTTGTCGGAGTAGGGGCCCGCGGAGCTTGCGCTGTACCAGAACTCGGCGCCGTCGTCGGTCATCGAGTAGTCGTGGTCCTCGAAGCCGACGGTCCCCGCCATGATCGGATGGGCGGGGTTGGGGAACTGCGTCTTCCAGAGCCCGTCGCGGAACGTCTTCGGCGTCAGGTGCGGACCCGCCATCTGCAGGGCCGAGGCCAGCAAGAGGAACCCGCGGTAGTGGATGTCGTTGCTCTCGATGAGCTCGGTGTTCCAGTTCGGGTCGTGGGTGCTGCTCGGGGCGCCCTCGTGGAGGGCCCACAGGCTGGGGTGGTCCTCCTTGACCCGACTCATCGGGTCGAAGCGCACGCCGTACGTCGTGTCCATCTGCGGGCCGTCCTGGCCGTCGCCCTGCACGAGCTGCGGGAAGCTCGTGATGACCCACTCGGGGTGGTAGTTCTGCGTCTGCGCCTGGCTCTGCAGAGAGACCAGGTTCGGGCTGACGCACAGGCAGAAGTTCGTCGTGGTCTTCATGCTGGACATCTGCGCGACCTCGCTGCGGTCACGGGTGACCTGGTTGTCGCGCGGGTACGTGAAGACGCCGTTGACCTTGCCGCCGCAAGCCTTGATGCCCGCAGCCAGCAGGTCCGCCTTGAGCCGCGAATCGGGCGTGGGCAGCTCCAGGAAGATCCCGAAGCTCCGCTTCTGCCCCTTCTGGCTCCCGGCGGCGGCCGATGTACCCACCAGCCGGTTGCAGGTCCAGTCGGCGAGGTTCCGCTGGATCTTGTCGAACTGCATCGTGTAGCCCCACAGGTACGGCGAGGAGGCGGCGAGCTCCTTGTCGTCGAAGTCCGTGGTGCGGTAGATCCCGATGATCTTGTTCTTCACGAGCTCGCGGTAGAACGGCGAGTCGGAGTACGAGACCGTGGCGGCGAACGCACCCAGCTGCTTGGCGGCGTCGGCGGCCGCGATGCCGTTCTTGTTGGAGTTCTTGTCGCTGAGCAGCACGATCTTGCGGCCGTAGAACTGGAACCGGCTGTTGAAGAAGTCGCGGAAGCCCGAGTACATGTCGTACTGGTCCCACTGCGTCACGTAGATCTTAATCTCGTTCGCGGTGACACCTGGCGCGGTCGCACCTCCGTTTCCCTTGGAGTCGTCCCAGGTCGCGATGCAGGGCGGGGACTGCGGGTCCTCGATCTGCCGCGGCGGGTCACCCACGCACGGCAGCCCGGGCTTGGACGGCGGCGGGCTCGGCGGCGGCGGAGTAGGACTGCCGCCCGGACCAGGACCGGTGCCGCTCCCAGGACCGGCGCCGGCGCCGCACTTCGCGCCCGGCGGGCAGTCGCCAGGTCCCTGGCCGGAGCCGAACTGGCTGGCCTGCTCCTTCGGCGCCTGCTTGATCTGCTGCACCGCCTGCGGAGCGAACTGCGCGATCGCCGGGGGTGGCGGCTGGCGCGTCGTCAAGGCCACCGTCATCAGCAGCAGACCGACCGCAGCGGCAGCACCGAGCTGCACCAGGCCGGGGGTCCGGGGCCGCCGCGGGGAGGTCGACGCGGTCGTCACGAACCACCCCCCTTGCTGCTCGTCTCGCGCTCGGCGATGCTGGGTCCCCCGTGCGCGGGGGCGCGACCGGGGCTGGTGACCCACCCCCGCGCAGCCTCCGCGGAGGCCGCCGGCCGCGGGGGATAGTTCACTATCTTTTCATACCTGTGAGCCGGGTCACTGTCAACAACCGTGCGGCACCCGGACCCCCAGTGATCATGGGAGTTCTCAGCCAACTCCGCGTGGTCGAGAGCCGCCACGATCAGGCGTGCTCAGGGGCGGCCGAACACCGACTCACGCAGACCCTTGATGTAGCCGACGGCGAACAGGCGCCCGAGGGCTGCATAGCCCGGCTTGCGGTTGCTCTCGCCCAGCAGCGTCGGCACGTGGTCGGGCCGCATCGGTCCGGTGAATCCGACCTCGCCGTACGCGCGCATGCAGGCCAGCAGGTCGGTCTTGCCCTCGTCGTGAAAGGTCTCGTGGAAGTGCCGCACATCGCCACGCACATCGCGGAAGTGGACGAAGGCAATGCGGCCCATCTGCCCGAACTCCCGGATCACCGAGGGCAGGTCGTCCGTCATCAGGCAGAAGTTGCCCTGGCACAGCGTGATGCAGTGGTTCGGGCTGTCGACGATCTTCAGGATCCGCCGGTAGTTCTCGACCGATGAGGCGATGCGCGGCACCCCGCGCACGACGGGCATCGGCGGGTCGTCCGGGTGCAGCCCGAGCGTGACCCCGGCCTCCTCGGCGACGGGTACGACGGCATGCAGGAACTTCTCCAGCGACGCCCAGAGCTGGTCCTCGGTGAGGCCGTCCGCGCCAGGGAGCGGAGGCAGCGCGTTGGCCGCGACCTCGTCGAAACCGGTGGCGATCGCTCCCCCGCGCAGCGGCACGGCGAGGTCGGTGCGCGCCCAGCTGGTCAGGGCCATCCAGTTGTAGCAGAGCACCTTGATGCCGAGCTCCCCCATCGCCCGCACCTGGTCGATGACGTGCTCGATCTGCTCGTCACCGCCAGGGCGCCCCATCCGCGCGAGGTCCAGCGGTGCGGTGTCCTCGACCGCGACGAGCTCGAACCCGGCGTCGCGGTAGGTCTGCTGCAGGGCCCGCAGGGCAGCCAGCTCCCACGGCCGCTCGCCCTTGGGCGCCAACGGCGGCAGCACGGGGGCTGCCCCCGACTGGCTGACCACGAAACGGCTCTGCTGCTCAGCGCCGGCGAGCATCGTGACCACCGTGCTGACGCCAGCCTGGGCCACGATCGGCCAGATCTCCGGGTCGTCGGGCTCGATCATCTCGCAGACCATCACCACGGCAGGAGTCCTTTCACCAGAGGTTGCTGAGCAGGCCGCCGTCGACCGGCACGAGCGCACCGTGGACGTACGACGCCGCGTCGGACAACAGGAAGGTCACGACCTCGCCGATCTCGCGCGAGGTCCCCTGCCTGCCGAGCGGCACGTGCTCCGCGACCGCAGCGGTCAGCCCGTCCATCGAGCCCTCGAAGAACAGGTCCGCGGCGGCCTGCTGCATCGGCGTCTCGGTCGCCCCGGGGAGCACCGCGTTCACCCTGACACCGAGCGGACCGAGCTCGTTGGACAGTGCCATCACGAGTGCGTTCACCGCGCCCTTGCTCGCCGAGTACGCCGCGTGCAGCGCGCTGGTCGCGATCGCCCGCACCGAGGAGGTCAGCACCATGGACCCGCTGCCCTGCTCGACCATCACGGCGCCGACCAACTGGCAGACGGAGAACACCCCGTCGAGGTTGACGTCCATCGTGCGCCGGTACGTCTGCTCCGACATCGTCAGGAACGGTTCCCAGTCGGCCACCCCGGCGTTCGCGTGCAGGCCGTCGATCCGGCCGTGCCGCTCGCGCACGGCGGTCACTGCCTTCTCGAGCGCGGCCCGATCACGGACGTCGCAGGTGTGGACGTCGACCTCGGGCGGCAGGTCGCCGTCGTCGGACAGGTCGAGCACCGCCACGGTCCAGCCGTGGTCGAGGGCACTGTCGACGGTGCCACGGCCGATGCCGCGGGCGCCGCCGGTCACGAGGAGAACGGAATCGGCCACCCGCGGAAGGTATCCGTGCTTGGTCAGTTAGTTCAATAGCCATACAATCACGGAATGCTCGCCCCCGAGACCGTCGCGATCGCCTACGGCCGTGGCACCGAGGACCTCGAGGTGCTCGCCGGCGCGACCGTGGTCCGGCCGGTGCAGGCACCCGCGCTGCCCTCGCCGTACGACGCCCTCCAGCAAGCAATACGCGCACCGCTCGGCACACCTCCCCTCGCATCGGTCGTGGCAGGCGCCCGCACTGTGGCGATCTCGATCTGCGACGGCACCCGGGCCCAGCCTCGGGGGGTGGTGCTCCCGCCGCTGCTCGACGAGATCGGCGCGGCCGTGCCTGATGCCGAGGTCGTGGTCCTCATCGCCACCGGTACGCACCGCGCGAACACCCCGGACGAGCTGCGCGAGATGCTCGGCGACGACGTCCTGGCCCGGGTGCGTGTGGTCAACCACGACGCCCGCGACACGGCTTCCCTTGCCGACCTCGGTCGCACCGCGTCCGGCGTACCCGTGCTCGTCAACCGGTTGTGGGTCGAGGCCGACGTGCGCATCACCACGGGCTTCGTGGAGCCGCACTTCTTCGCCGGGTTCTCGGGCGGGCCGAAGCTGGTCGTACCCGGCCTGGCTGGCCTGGAGACCGTGCTGGTCCTGCACGACGCCACCCGGATCGCCTCCGCCCTGGCCACCTGGGGCAACCTCACGGACAACCCGGTGCACGCCGACATCCGCGCCTGCGCCGACCTCGCGCCGCCGCACTTCTCCTGCGACGTGCTGCTCGACGCGCACCAGCGGATCACGCACGCCACGGAAACGGCGCGGGAGCTGGCGATGTGCCCAGTGCCGGAGCCGTTCGACGTCGTCGTGACCTCGAACGCCGGCTATCCCCTCGACCAGAACCTGTACCAGGCGGTGAAGGGCCTGGCCGCCGCCGAGCAGGTGGTGCGCCCGGGCGGCACCATCGTGCTCGCTGCCGAGTGCGCCGACGGACTGCCCGACCACGGCCTGTTCGGCGAGCTGCTGCGCGAGAGCTCCTCGGCCGCCGAGCTCGCAGCGCTGCTCGGTCCGGACCGCCCGACCCGTCCGGACCAGTGGCAGGTGCAGGTCTTGACCCGCGTGCTCGCCAAGGCACGAGTGCTCGTGTACGCCGGTGGCCTCACCGCGCAGCAGGTCGCCGGGGCGCACATGACCAAGGTGGACGACCTCGCGGCCGCGGTCGCGACCGCCGCGCGGGAGGCCGGTGCGGGTGCAAGGGTGTGCTACCTGCCCGAGGGGCCCTTGACGATCCCTTATGTCGCATGACCGACGAGGAGGAGCTGTGGGCACGCGGATCCGGGTCGCCCTCGCCCTCGCGGTCGTGCTGCTCGGCGTCACCACCGCCGTGCTGGTCGCGCAGTCACGCCACCCGCGAGCGGTCACGCGCAAGCCGGTGTCCCGGGAGCAGGCCGACGCCTTGGCCCGGCGGGCCTGCCAGCTCACCTCGCGCATGCTGGCTGAGATCGACAACAACGGGGCGACCCGCACCGTGCTCGAGCTTTCGGCGCGTGCGCGCGACGCCGCGGGTGACGCGGAGTACGGCTCGGCGCGCTGGGTGGTGCTGGCCGGCGCGGTGCAGTCACTCGACAAGGCGCTGCGCACCGACGACGCGCGCCTGGCCCAGACGGGCATCCAGCAGATCGGTTCGGCATGCGCAGACGCGGGGGTCACAGTGAGGCAGCAATGAGCGCGGTCGAGGCGGCACGCGAGGCAGCAGGCACGTGGCAGCGCACGACGCCGGCGCAGCGCGCGCAGGTGCTCCACGCGGCCGCTGACCTCGTGTCCGCGTCGGCGGAGCAGCTCGCCCAGAGCATCGCGGGTTCGGTGGGCAAGCCGATCACCGAGGCTCGCGGCGAGGCAGGGCGCACCTCGGCGGTGCTGCGCCATGCCGCGGGTCTCACGTTGCGCCCCAGCGGGCGGCTGTGGGCCTCGGACGACCCCGCGACAACCGTCATCGCCGCTCGGGCTCCCCTCGGCACGGTCGCTCTCATCACGCCGTTCAACTTCCCGACGGCCATCCCAGCCTGGAAGCTCGGACCGGCGCTCGCGGCCGGCAACACCGTCGTGTGGAAGCCGTCGGAGCTGGCTTGTGAGTCTGCCGAGCTGTTGCACGCCCTGCTGCTGCAGGCAGGTGTGCCCGCCGACGTCGTACAGCTCGTCGAGGGCGGGCCGTCCGCCGGCGCAGCACTGGTGACCGAGGTGGACGGTGTCAGCTTCACTGGGTCCAGCGGTGTGGGGCGCCAGATCGCCGTCGCCTGCGCCGGGACGGGCATCCCGGTGCAGCTCGAGCTCGGCGGCAAGAACACTGCCGTCGTGCTCGCCGACGCCGACCTGCCAGCAGCGGCCCGCGACATCGCGGCGGCGGCCTTCGGGTTCGCCGGCCAGAAGTGCACCGCGACCAGCCGGGTGCTGGTGAGCAAGGAGGTCGCGACGCCGTTCCTGGACGAGCTGTCCGCGGCGGTGCAGCGACTCGCCGTCGGTGACCCGAGGAAGCCGAGCACCGTCTGCGGGCCCGTCGCCTCCGTGAGCGAGCAGGACGGCCTCGTCGCACCCCGCGTCGTGCGCGACGTACCCGTCGAGCACCCGGTGTGGGCCACCGAGCTGTTCGGTCCCGTGCTGGCGGTGCGCGAGGTCGCCGACCACACCGAGGCATTCGCCCTCGTCGACGCCGCGGCCGACAGCCTCGCGGCGGGCTTGCACACCCGTTCGTCCGCCGTCGTGCAGGAGGCCGTCCGCAGCCTGCGGGCAGGGGTTGTCGCCGTGAACCGCCCCACCACCGGGCTCGACCCGCACGTCCCGTTCGGCGGCACCGGCCGGACCGCCACCGGCCCGCGCGAGCAAGGCCCGGACGCCATGGAGTTCTACTCGCAGGAACGGACCGTCTACTGGCGGGAGGCCACGGCATGAGCCTGCTCGTGAGGTACGACGACGGCAACGCACTGCCACAGATCGGCGTGCTCTCCGACGGCACGGTGCGCCGCATCGACGTCCCCGACCTGGGCGCGCTGCTCGCACTCCCGCTTGACGAGATCCGAGCCCTCGTGGACGCGGCCGGACCGCCGGTGGGGCATGTGCAGTTGCTCGCTCCCGTGGACCACCAGGAGGTGTGGGCGGCCGGGGTGACCTACCGACGCAGCCGGGACGCACGGCTGGAGGAGTCGGGCGGCCTCGACGTGTACGCCCGCGTCTACGAGCACCCACGGCCCGAGCTGTTCCTCAAGGCCCCCGGCTGGCGGGTGGTCGGGCCCGACGGACACATCGGCGTGCGCCGTGACGCGACCTGGTCCGTGCCGGAGCCCGAGGTGGTGGTCATCGCCAACAGCCGCGGCGAGGTCGTCGGCTTCAGCGCGGGCAACGACGTGAGCTCGCGGGACATCGAGGGCGAGAACCCTCTCTACCTCCCTCAGGCCAAGGTCTACGAGGCCTCGTGCCAGGTCGGTCCCGGCATCCGCCCGGTGTGGGAGCTGGGGGACGAGCCCGAGCTCGGCGTCCGGCTGCGCATCGAGCGGGGCGGCGAGGTGCTCGTCAGTGGCGAGACCAGCACGACGCAGATGGTGCGGTCCTTCGGCGAGCTCGTCCGCTGGCTGTTCGCCGCGATCGGCTTTCCGCACGGTGTGCTGCTGATGACCGGGACCGGCATCGTTCCCTCCTCCGACGCCACGCTCAACGAGGGCGACGTCGTCGTCATCGAGGTCGACGGGGTGGGCGATCTCACCGGCACGGTGTCCCTTGTGGGGGCTACGGTGGCGGCTTCCTGACGACGTACGGCGTTAGCATGATCTCTTGACGAACCGGAAGGGGTGACGCGTGGCCCTAGAGCAGACGCAACGCACCGGCGCGGACCGGAACGTGATGCGCGACCTCAACCGGTCTCTCGTCCTGGACATCCTGCGCGAGCAGAGTCCCATCTCACGGGCCGCGATCGCGAAGGTCGCCAAGCTCACGAAGCCGACCATCTCCGCGATCGTCGAGGACCTCATGGCCGACGGGCTGGTCTCGGAGATCGGGGCAGGGGCGACGACCACGGCCGGCGGCCGGCCGCCGATCCTGCTCGAGTTCAACGACCGCAGCCAGTTCCTCGTCGGGATCCACATCGGCGTGCGCCGCACCACCGTGGTTGTCGCGGACGCACGCGGCGCCGAGCTCGGACGCGACGTCAGCCCCACGCCCAAGGGCAGGCCGGCGGCGCAGCTGGCCCGCATCGCGGAGCGGGTGCGCGCGGCCATCGAGGAGCACGGCGCCGACCGGATGCTCATCGGCGCGGTGGGCGTCGACGTGCCCGGGCTCACCGACTTCCTCACCGGCACGTGCATCCTGGCGCCCAACCTCGGGTGGCGCGACGTGCCGGTCGGCGAGGTGCTCGGCAAGGAGCTGGGTGTCCCGGTCTTCGTGCATCACACCGGGCAGACCGCCGTCGTGGCCGAGCGGCTCGAGGGCGCGGCGCAAGGCTTCGACGACGTGGCACTGCTCTACAGCGGCACCGGCCTGGGCTCGGGGATCATCACCGGCGGCAAGCTCTTCCATGGCGCGCGGGGCTTTGCCGGTGAGGTCGGGCACTGCAAGATCCCCGGAGACAGCGAGCCCTGCACGTGCGGCGGCCGCGGCTGCCTGGAGACCGTCGCGTCGGCCCGCGCCATCGTGCGCTTCGCCAAGGAGGGCATCGCCCAGGCCGGCCGCAAGGCGACGCTGCTGAGCCGGGTTGAGCTGACCCCCGAGTCCGTCGCGGCTGCTGCCACCGAGGGGGACGGGATCGCACGCGAGGTGATCACGCGTGTGGGTCGCAACCTCGGTACGGCGGCCGCCTGGCTCGCCAACGTCTACAACCCGCAGCTCATCGTGCTCGCCGGCGGCCTGATCGATATCGGCCCGATGCTCGTCGACCCGCTGCGCGACGCCGCGCTCGAGGGCATGCTGCCGGCCGTGCGCACCGAGATCCGGCTGTCCGCGCTCGGTCAGGACGCGGAGGTGCGCGGCGCCGTCATCCTCGCCATGCAGCAGTCGCAGAGCTTCTACCGCCTGCTGTTCCAAGGCTGATTCTGGTTCGGAAAGACGCTATATTTTCCTCCTGTCGACGAGGAGGAACCTGGTGGACCCTGGCCTGATCGCGCGCTACGAGCGGCTGTACTCCTCGCTGGTCTCTGACTGCATCGAGGAACTCGGGCACGGCCCGCGTGTGTGCTCGCCGGGGCTGGAGCCCTTCCACGTGGCGCCCCTCAAGGTCGTCGTCGGACCCGCGCACACGGCTCAGGTCGTGCCCACCGAGGAGCGCGTCGAGATCGACATGCTGCTCTCCATGGTCGGCGCCACCCCGGACGGCAGCGTCGCGGTGGTCGCGTGCGACGGCGAGATCAACGGCGCCCTCTGGGGCGGGCTCATGAGCGCGGGCGTGCAGCAGCGCGGCGCCGTCGGAGCCGTCGTCGACGGGGGCGTCCGCGACCTGCACCAGATCCTGCAGCTCGAGTTCCCGGTCTGGGCGCGCTACCGCTCCCCCGCGGACATCCGCGGCCGGGGCGAGATGGTGTCGTACGGCGAGCCGGTGCTCTTCCGAGGGGTCCTCGTGCACCCGGGCGAGCTGGTGTTCGCGGACGCGAACGGTGTCGTCGTCGTACCGTCCGGTGCGGAGCACGACGTGCTCGCGCTCTGCGAGGACCGGATCGGGCGCGAGCAGCAGACCGAGGCCGAGCTCGCCGCCGGCTCCGACCCGGCCGAGGTCTACAGCCGCCTCGGCGCCTTCTAGTCCGCGAGCGCAGCAACTGCCCCCGAGACGGCGAGATGCGCGCTGTCCGGTGCGGGACGAGGACCAACAGGCGAAGGCCCTAGAGACCGGGGACGACCACGATCTTCAGGTGGGACTCGGGGCGCGCGACGAGCTCCTTGAAGCCGGCCGTGACGACGTCGTTCAGCGCGACGCGGTCGGTGATCAGGCGGGAGACGTCCACGCGTCCCTCGTCGAGCAGGCGCACGGCCTCGGCGAAGTCGACGTCGACCACGTGCGACAGCGACGCGACGACCTCCTTCTCGCCGAACAGGAAGTCGATCATGTCGAGCTTGACGGTGTCGTCGAAGACACCGAGCAGCACGGCGCGACCGCCTCGCCGCACCAGCCGCACGGCGGACGTCGCCGCCTCCGCGTTGCCGGCCGCCTCGATGGCGACATCGGGACCCACGCCGCCGGTCAGATCGAGGATCGCCTCAGGGCCGTCCTCGGGGGCGAGCGCCGCTGAGGCGCCGAAGGACAGGGCGAGCTGACGTCGTTCAACGACGCGTTCGACGACGATGATCTGCCCGGCCCCCGCCTCACGCGCTGCCTGGATCGCCAGCAGTCCGATGGTGCCCGCGCCGATGATGAGCACCGCGTCGTGCGGACCAACACCGCCCCGGCGGACGGCGCGCAGCGCAACCGACAGCGGCTCCGCGAGCACGGCGTGCACGGCGGGCAGATGGTCGCCGTAGGGGACGCACGTCGACGCCGGAGCGAGCATCTGCTCAGCGAGACCGCCGTCGCCCATCAGGCCGAGCGCCGCGAGGTCCGGGCACAGCTGCAACGAGCCGCTCAGGCACCAGACGCAGGTCCCGCAGGACATGTTCGCCTCAACGGCCACCCGGGTGCCGACGATCAGCGAGACGCCCTCGCCGACCTCCTCGACGACGCCCACGGCCTCGTGGCCGAGAGTGAGCGGGGCGCACTGCCCGGACAGCTTGTTGGGCGTGGTCGGGATGATGACCGGTCCGGAGGTGAACTCCTCCAGGTCCGTGCCGCAGATCCCGCAGGCCTCGACCCGGATCCGTACCCAGCCCGCTCGGGGGGGACCGGGGTCGGGAACGGTGTCGAGCCGCACGTCTTCGCGTCCGTGCCACCGTGCGGCCAGCATTCGTCGACTCACCCTCCATCGCTGCTAGTAACGTATCTTAACATACCTTGTCAGCCAGGAAAGGGATAGGGCAAGGTCCCCTTCACACCGGGCCGCACGCGGAACAGACCACCGGCTTGCGGCTGCGCGGTTCGGGCCTCGTCGAGGTGCGCGCTCGCCGTCGTGATGAAGAGCTCGTCCAGCGCTGGTCCCCCGAAGGCGGCGCACGTCACGTTGCTCACGGGAAGCGACACCACGGCGAGCAGCTCGCCGTCCGGCGAGTAGCGGCTCACCGCTCCCCCGCCGAACAGCGCCACCCAGAGCGCGCCCTCGGCGTCCACGCACAGGCCGTCGGGCGTGCCGCACCCCTCGGGGATGGTGACGACGGGACGGCGGTCGGACAGGTCGCCGGTCGAGCGATCCACCGTGAAGGCGTCGACCTGCAGCGTCGGGGTGTCGATGAAGTACATGGTGTCGCCGTCAGCGGTCCAGCCGAGCCCGTTGCCGATGGTCAGGCCGGTGAGCAGCTCGTGCAGCGACCAGTCCGGGTCGAGGCGGTAGAGCGTGCCCACCGGCTGGTCGGCAGTGAAGGCCATCGAGCTCACGTAGAGCCTCCCCGCCGCGTCGCACTTGCCGTCGTTGAGGCGCAGGTCTGGCCGGTCCTCGAGAAGTGGCAGGACGAGCTCGGTCTCCGCGCCGTCGTACACAGCGAAGCCGTTGGCCTGGGCGAGCAGCAGACCTCCGCCCGCGCGCGGCACCAGCGCGCCGATCTCCCGCTCCACGTCCAGCACGGTGTCGGTGTCGGTGTCAGGGTCGTAGCGGTGCAGCTTGCGGTCGTAGATGTCGGGCCACCAGAGCACGCCGTCGCGGTCGTCCCAGACCGGCCCCTCCCCCAGCACAGCCTTGGCGTCGACGACTAGCTCAGCGGTGAGCTGCTCCGGCATGTCGGTGGCTCCCTTCGTCCGAACGAGACGCCGCCGGCCCCCTCGAAGACGACGGGGCCGGCGGCAGACAGCTGACCGGTCACTGCCCCTTGAAGGCCGCGCCCGAGATCACGCGAGCGTTCGCCGGGTCCGGAGCGGTGAACATCGTCCTGTTCACCCCGAGTCGGTACTGCGTGTAGGCGTTGTAGGTCAGCGGTATCACGGAGTCGGTGTACTTCTCCGTACCCCGGCTCTGGAGGCCGTTCCAGCCGGTGACGGGCTCGGTGAGCGACTCGTTGTCGTCCTGGGAGAAGACCGCCCAGTCGGCGGGCACCTGGTTCAGGTTGTTCCAGATCGACATCCGGATGTCGTTGGTGGACATGAAATCGAAGTACTGCCGCAGCCAGTCGTCCTTCCAGGCCGGGGTCTTCACAACGACGTTGTTGCTCTGCAACGTCGAGACGCCGTCCTCGTTGAAGCCGATCGGCTTCGTGGGCGCGATCGAGCGCAGCTTCGTCACCATGGGCCCGTACACGTCGACGGGCATCTGGTTGCCCAGGGCCGGGTACCCCGCGGTCTGGGTGACGAGGCCGTCGATGCCCAGCCAGTCCACGACGTCGTCGCCGGGGTAGATGTGCGCGGTGATGTCGGACGAGCCGTTCGGGCAGTTCGTCATATCGGGCGTGGTGTCCGTAGCGGGCTTGGGCATGTCCTGGTTGTAGACGTTGAAGATCCACTGGACCTGGTCGGACGTGAACAGGTCGTTGCCGTTGTCGTCCTTCATGATGGCGTTGCGGATCTTGCGCCACACCCTGACGAACTTCTGCTCCTGCACAAGCAGGTCGTCGCAGTCCTTGGCCAAGGCTGCCGGCGAGTAGTCGGTGTAGAGGGCGTACGTGTTGGGCTCGATCGCCAGCCGGAAGTAGACGCGACGGCCGCCGGCCGGAGCAGCAACCCCGGTGGAGTCCGTCCCGTGGATCCACGTGTTCAGCTGGTCGCGCGTCTGGCGCAGCGCGCTGTCGAAGTCGCCCGACTCGTAGTCGTCGAGCGCGTTTCCCGGAGCGTCGGTGCCGGGCGATGTGGCGCTCTCCGCCTGGTCCTGGAGCACCACGCTGTACATCGGCACGGCGTGGTAGGTGTTCCAGATCGTCGTGAAGTAGCGGCCGGGCAGGAACATGTTGTTGACGTCGGCGATGGGCCCGAAGGCGTTGACGATCGCGTTGGGGCGCCCCTGCCAGCGGTTCATCTGGGCCAGGTCGGTGTAGAGGTTCGCACCGCTCCAGGCGTTCACGACGTGCCCCGGGTTGTACGCCGGGTAGACGCCGATCAGGGCGTTGCCCGTGCTTGTCGTCGTCAGCGGCAGGGCCGAGGCGCCACCCGTTGAGCCGGCCAACACCCCCGCCGTCACCACCACGGCAGTGCCCAGGCACATGAGCGGTCGTCGCATCGAAACCCTCTCTTCGTTCTTGACAGCAGACGTGAGCACGTTCGGAGCCGCAAGCTGGGGAGGCGGTTCGCTTAGTAGGTTTACCAAGCGGCCTGAAGGTAGTCACGCCTGCGTTACACGTCAATGCCCCACGCAGCCGGCGCCGAGCCCAATGAAGCACGGGGCGCTGTCGCCGTACCTGTGAGTGGCGCAGGGGGTCCGAGGTCGCGTCAGTAGGTGGCGCGTCCGCCGCTGATGTCGTAGACGGCACCAGTGGAGAAGCTGACCCGCTTCGAGCACAGGAACGCCACGAGCTCGGCGACCTCCTCCGGGCGGCCTATGCGCTTCATGGGGATCAGACTGGTGATGTGCGCGAGCACGTCGGCACCGGTGGTGGCGTTCATCGGGGTCGCGATCACCGCGGGAGCGATGGCGTTGACGAGCACCCCGGTGGTGGCCAGCTCCTTGCCCAACGACTTGGTCATCCCGATCACCGCGGCCTTTGAGGCACTGTAGGGCGCCAGGCCGGGATTGCCGTCCTTGCCGGCCATGCTGGCCAGGTTCACGATCCGGCCCCAGCCGCGCTCCACCATGCCCGGCGCGAACGCACGGATGGCGTTCACCGTGCCGAGCAGATTCACGTCGAGAACGTGCCGCCATTCTGCATCAGTGGTCTCCAGCAGCGGCTTGCTCGGTCCGTTGATCCCGGCGGAGTTCACCAGCACGTCGACCGGGCCGATGTCATCCGCTGCCCGGCGTACCGCTTGTTCGTCGGTGACGTCGACCTCGTAGTCGCTGTCCTGCAGGTCGAGCGTGTATACCTTCACGCCCTCAGCCCGAAGGCGCTCCGCCGAAGCTTCCCCGAGACCGCTCGCACCTCCAGTGATCACAGCAACACGGGGCTCCGTCACGAGCGGACCTCCAGCAGGACGTGCGGACGGGTGCGGAGATCCACCGGCTCGGTGGAGTCCTTGTCGATGACGAAGGCATCGGGCAGCAGCTCGGTGAGCTCGCGGAGACGGGCGCGGGAGAAGCCCATGTGCGCGGCCACTGCGGCACTCGTCGCCGCCGAGTCGCGGTTGCGCAGTCCGTCGACCATGGCACGGTGCTCGTTGAGCGAGTCGGAAAGGGCGTCGGTGCTGAGCTCCTGTAGGTAACGAGGACGGTTGACGTAGATCCAGCTGCGCCGGATCGCCTCGAGCGCGGGGCGGTTGCCCGACAAGCCGGCCAGCGTCAGGTGAAACTCCTCGTCGCACTCAAGGTAGCCGATGGCGTTCTTCTTCTTGATGGCCTTCGCCATCGTCGTGAGCAGCTCCTCGAGCTGGTCGAAGTCGATCGGCTGACCCTCGTCGATCATCCGTCGCAGGAGCTCGGTCTCCAGGACTTCCCGCACGATCGTGTTGTCGAAGACCTCCTTTGGATCGATGAGGGTCACGTAGACACCGCGCTGTGGGAGCGTCTCGATCAGGCCTTCCCCCGCTAGCCGCTGCAACGCCTGACGCAGCGGGGTGCGGCTCATGCCCAGAGCCGCAGCCTGGTCGCGCTCGTTGAAAGCCGAACCAGGACGCAGCTCGCATGTGGCGATGGCGCGCACCAGAGCCGCGTACGCGCGGTCGGCAGCTGTCGCCTCGTGCGTGTCTGGGCTGATCGCATCCGCTGTGCTCAAGGAGAGACCTCCCGCGTGACGTCCGTGCTCACGCCCCGCCCCGGTTCTTCGGTGCGGAGCACCTCTGGGTTACCCATCGGCTTCTTGACCCACGTCCTGTTAATGGTATACCACTGTCTTCGTGGCGATGGTATACCACGACGATCCGGAAATCGATCAACACCTGGCAGTCGAAGTGCCACGGCCCCGGCGGAGGTGTCCGTAGCGTCGTACCGCCCTCACTCGTTCAGACCGAAGCACCCCCTTGCGAAAGAAGAGGTTGTTGTGGCTCGTAGTGCCGGCTCTGCTGCTGCTCTGACGAAT
>CAMLIA010000053.1 GCA_946479905.1 uncultured Frankiales bacterium
GCGGCGATCCTGGCTGGCCGGCCGCTCCACCACTCGGAGTACCTGTCGCCGGACGCGGCGATCCTGGCTGGCCGGCCGCTCCACCACTCGGAGTACCTGTCGCCGGACGTGGCGATGACGCTGCCCGGCGACACGGGGTTCTACGTCAACGACGGGCCGATCGACGATCTGGAGCATGCGCGCCGGCTCGCGACGTTCGTCGTACGCCGTGGGCTCGCCGACGTCCTCGAGCAGCTCGGGGAGCGACCGCCTGCTGCTGGCGACGAGCCGGTGCCGGGTGAGCCGCGTTGGACCTCCGAGCTTCGTCGCCGCTATGGGCGATGATGGGGTCATGCATCCGCACGCCGCCCGCACGCTGCCGCCCCGTCGTCGGAGACTGCTCGGCCGCGCCGGCGCGGCGGTCCTGGTGGGCGGGGCGCTCGCTGTCGGGGTTCCGCTGGTGACCGCGGTCGCGGGTGCGGTGGAGCTGGGTGTGCAGGCGCGCCGGCGTGCCGCGCGTGCCGCGGGGTGGGTGGGGTCGCGTGGCTGAGGAGGTCGGGGCGGAGTTCGCGTGCGAGCGGTGCGGTGCGCCGATCCCGGACCGGACGAACCGGCCCGTCTGCTCGATCACCAGCCGGCGTTGCAAGCCTGTCCTGGTGACGCCGGCGTCGCCTGGGCCGGCCGAGGCCCCCGGGAGCTCGGAAAGTGACCGCGGCGAGCTCGAGGACAGCGTTGAGACAGTCGCAGAGACTCGCCCAGAGCCCGGAGACACACCGGAAACCGGTGACGAGCTGGCGGCAAACCCGCTGGTCAGCGCCGACAATCTCACCGAACCGGCCGACACAGCCGACAGTCCTGGCGACACAGCCGGCGACGCGGCCCCTGGCAGCCCAGAAAGTGACCGCGGCGACCCTGGTGCTCCTGGCGACCCGGGGAGCTCTGGCCCTGGGACCGAGGTCCGCCGGCACTTCGACTGGCCCTCGATCCGCGCCGCCTACGTCCAAGGCGTCGACGGCCCGGCCGCAGGCGGCAACACCATCTGGCTGTCCCTGACCCAGCTCGCCGAACGGTTCGGGATCGGCATCACCGCCGTCAAGGAGCGGTCCTCGAGGGAGGGCTGGCCCGCGCAACGGGCTCAGTTCCAAGCCCAGGTCGAGGCCAAGCGTGCCGCCGACCGTGCCGAGCTGCTGTCCAAGAAGGGGATGACCCTCGATGACAACGCGATCGACGTCGGCTCCGCCGGCCTCGCCCTGGTGCGTGCGAAGCTCGCCGAGATCGGGCAGGCTGCCCAAGCCGCCCGCTCCAACAGCGGCCCCGGCAGGGGGTCGGGTGGCACCATCAACTCGACCGAGCTGCAACGGCTCGCCTCCGCCGCCGACCTGTTCCACAAGGTCGGCGCGCGTGCGCTGGGCGACCCGGAGGCGCGCGTGGTCGTGTCCGGGCCGAGCGGCGGGCCGATCGAGATCACGCAGGAGCTGAGGAAGGACGACCATGACCGGGTTGCAGGAGTCCTATCCGTACTCCAACAGGCAGGACTTGGCGACCTGTTTGGATCCGAGTCAGCCGCCGCTGCAACGCTTGCGGCAGAGCGTGGAGCAGATGGGGTTTACTCGACGGAGCCAGCTCGCCGCTGACCTGACCCCGCGGTTCCCGGCCGGCAAGTCGTACATCCCGCACGTCCCCCACCCGCCGCAGCAGGCGTTCCTGCTGCTGAACTTTCTCTCCGAGGTGTTCTACGGCGGCGCCGCCGGCGGCGGGAAGTCCGACGCCGGGCTGATGGCGGCGTTGCAGTACGCCGACGTCCCCGGCTACTCCGCGTTGATCATCCGCCGCACCTACCAGGACCTTGCGCTGCCTGGGGCGATCATGGACCGGGCGTCGGAGTGGCTCGCCGGCACTGGCGCACGGGCTCGTGACGGCGGGAAGCGGTGGGAGTTCCCGACCCCGGATCCGCGCCGGCCGGCGACCCTGCAGTTCGGGTACGCGCAGTCCCACAAGGACGTCACCCGCTACCAGGGTGCGGAGTTCCAGTTCGTGTTCGTGGACGAGCTCACCCACTTCGAGGAGCGCACCTACCGGTACCTGTTCTCCCGGTTGCGTGGCCCGTCGGCGCCGTGCGCGAACTGTGTCCACCCGACGTCGCAGCCGGCCGGGAAGTCCCGCACCCACGACGAGGGCCACGATCAGTGCTCGTGCGGCCACGACCACGTCGCTGCCCGGAGCTGCCCGGAGTGCGAGTGCGACGAGTACGACGCAGTCGGGTGCCGGTGTGTGGAGCCGGCGGCGGACCGGGCCGCGATCGACGATCTGGGGAAGCCGCTGTTCGTGCCGGCACCGGACGGGACGACGCTCGCGGACGTGCCGTTGCGGATGCGGGCAGGCAGCAACCCTGGCGGGTTGGGCCATGAGTGGGTGCGTGCCCGGTTCATCGACCCGGAGACGAAGCAGCCCGACGCGGTGTTCGTGCCGGCGAAGCTGTCGGACAACCCGTCGCTGGACCGTCGGGCGTACCGGGAGTCGCTGGGGCTGCTGACCGAGGTCGAGCGGCGGCGGCTCGAGGAGGGCGACTGGGAGGTCGGGGACGAGGGCGACCTGTTCGAGCGGTCGTGGTTCGAGATCGTTGACGCTGCTCCGGCCGACGCCCGTCGGGTCAGGTACTGGGATCTCGCGGCGACGGTGCCGAAGCCGGCTGCCCGGAAGAAGGGCACGGACCCGGACTGGACGGTGGGGACGCAGATGGCGCTCGCGAAGGACGGGACGATCTACATCGAGGACGTGGTGCGGTTCCGCAAGAAGCCGCTGGAGACCGATGCGGTGCTCGCGCAGACGGCGGCGACTGATGGGCGCGGGGTGATGATCCGGGCCGAGCAGGAGCCGGGCAGCTCGGGGGTGCGGGTGATCGACGCTCTGCGGCGGGGGATCTTCGCCGGCTACGACTTCGACGGCGTACGGCCGGAGCTGTCGAAGGAGGAGCGGGCTCGCCCGCTGGCGCGGCAGGCGCAGGCGGGGAACGTGAAGCTGGTCAGTGCGGCGTGGAATCGGGAGTGGCTGGATGAGGTGGCGGGGTTCCCGAATCTGCCGCACGACGATCAGGTCGACTCGGCGTCGGGTGGCTATGAGGCGTTGACGGGGACGCGGCGGGCGCGGATCATCGCCTGAGCGTGCTGGGCCGGCAGCGGATCGGTCTGGCAGCGGGTGAGACCGAGCGGTTGTGGCGCAGGGGCTGTTCTGCGCACCACGGCTTCCAAGTCGCTCGGCACCGGCTGGCCCAGCACGCCTGTTACGTTGCTAACAGCGGGTAACAAGAGGTACAACGGGGGTGTCCCTACCCGAGAGGAGGCCCCAGATGGGCCGCTCCAGCAGCAAGGCTCGCCCGAAGCGGCGATTCCGTGTCGGTTCGATGGTCGAGCCGACCGACCTGTCCGCGTTCAAGGGCGCGGAGAGCTTCACCCCGTACCTCGTGTGCGACGTCCACCGGGACGGCACGGTCGACCTGTCGATCGCTGGCCGGCCGGAGCGCGGTGTCGTGGCTCGAGGTGTTGACCCCAGCCGGCTGACGTCGATCGACTGACCCGGCCCCACCTTGATTCCGTAGGAGGAACCATGTCGAAGAAGCAGTCCACCGCCGCTGCTGCGCAGTTCGCGCAGCTCGGCATCCCCGAGGCCGACTGGACGTCGGCCATGTCCCTGGCCGTGCGCCAGAAGTGGTCCTCGCTGCCGGTCGAGAAGCCGGTCGCTGAGCTGCGCCGTGAGCTCGCGCAGGTGGCGGTGCCGCGGGTGCCGTCGCGCGGCGAGCTCGCCGCGATGCACCCGACGTACGACGAGGACGCGGTCGTGAAGGAGGAGGCGCGGTTGAAGCGGAACGCGGCTGTCCACGCGTGGCGGCAGCGGAACCAGCTGCAGGCTGCGTTGGATGCTCGCGAGCTGCGGTTCGCGGCGATGCGGGCGAAGCGCAAGCCGGCCGGCGCGGTCGCGTGACGGCGCGCGGGTCGAAGAAGGCGCCGCGGGTGACCAAGACGCCGGCGCAGCGTGCGCAGGAGGCGCTCGATGTGGCTCAGCGTTCGGTGACTCGGCTGGAGGCGCGGAAGTCGGTCGCGGAGAAGGAGCTCGCGGATATCAACGCTGAGCTGGAGCCGGCTGTCCGGCGCCGCGACTACCTGGCGCAGCACCCGGATCTGCCGGAGGTGTCGTCGTGACCGGGCCGTCGCCGGCGGCGTACGCCGCCTACCTCGAGGCGTGCCGGGACACGATCACCGAGCACGGCTGGATGGTGCAGGGCGTGTTCCCGACCGTCGACCAGCCCGGCCACGGCTACTCGTACACCGTCGGGCTGACCGCTGTCGGGCAGCCCGAGTTGTGGGTGGCGACGTTGGATCCGACGATCGCGACCCGGCTGCTGAACTCGGTCGCGTCGAGGTTCCTCGACGGTGCCCGGTTCCAGCCCGGTGACGTGCTGGTGCTGCCAGACTGGTCGGTGCGGTTCAAGCTGCGCGGTCCGGTGGTCACCGACACCGTCGGGGTGGCGCACGCGGTGTACCCGGAGGAGTCGCTGCTGGTCTGGCAGGTGCTCTGGCCGGACGTGGACGGGGTGTTCCCCGACGAGGACGGGTACGACGGTGCGCGTGTGCCGCAGGAGCTGCTGCCGCTCGTCGCGTCGGGGCGCCCGAACCTGAGGGTCGTCGAGTGAACCGGGCGGAGTTGGTGCCGCTCGCGCCGGAGCTCGCGATGGGCGTGTCCATCGATCTCGCTGCCCTCGAGGGCGCGATCGCCGACGGTGGCGCGAACCCGATGATCGCGCTGCGCCGGCTCGAGGGCCGCTGCTACGCGGCCGGCTACAACACCGGGTACGCGCACGGGCTCGCGGACAGCGGGGACGGGGTGCGTCGTGAGGTCGACGCGGCTCGCGCGAAGGCCACCGAGTCGGTCGCGGCTCGGGTGCTGCGTGTCGTGGACGGCTGGGTGACCCCAGCGGGCGTCGAGCGCATCCAGGGGATCGCGAACGCGCAGGGCCAGTCGGCGGTCGCCGGCGCGCTGGCCGACGAGGTGTACGAGGCGATCCACCAGAAGAAGCGGGAGGGCGATCGTGGCTGAGGGTGCGCGGCGGGTCGAGGTTTCGTTCGCGACCGGGAACGACGCGTTCCGGTACGAGGACGGGTCGCTGGACCGGTCGGCTGTCTCAGCGATGCTGCAGGATGCGGCTACCGCTGTCGAGCTCGGGCGTGACCGGGCGGCGCTGGTCGATCACAACGGGAACGTGGTGGGCGAGCTGGTCGTCCACGGAGAGAGCGAGGGGCCATGACGACGTTGCGGGGTATCGAGGGGCTGCCCGGCCTCGAGCCGGGCCGGTCGATGACGTTCCAGCTGACGCCCGGCCTGAACCCGGCGAAGCCGGACGAGCCGCTGCTGGTCGGTGGGGCGTTCGAGGCGATCGCGGAGGACGGGTCGTGGATCGCGATCCGTGAGGGCGACGATCGGCACACGTTGTCGGTGTTGCCGGCGTCGACGATCGTGTCGCTGTCGTGGTCGACCGTGGGTGGGGTGGCTGCCGATGGGTGAGCAGGAGGCGGAGGCTCTGTTCCGGCGTGGCCCGTCGAAGGTCGAGGGCGCGCTCGCGACGGACGAGGAGCTCGCGGACTGGCTGGTCGCGATCCCGCGGCACCGACTGGTCGAGGTCGCTGCGTCGATCCGTGCCCAGGAGCGGCAGGCGTCGGCGTGTGTGATGCAGAACCACGTCGGCCGGCTCGAGCAGTACGAGCGGCAGCTCCGTGCGCAGCGGCTCGCTGAGGTCGGTGCCGACGCTGTCCTCGAGCGGCCCGTCCCGCCCGAACCGGTCGAGGAGGCGGCGTGGGCACGGTGGGCGTACATGCCGCCCGAGCTGGCCGACGACGAGCCGGCGATGCAGGCATGGCTGGAGGAGGAGCGGATCACCGGGGAGGAGTCGGCGTTTGACGCTGGCTGGACGGGTGCCGAGCTCACGTCGCTGCGGACGGTGCCCACCGTCCGCGTCTCCGGCTGGTCGCCGGACGCGGAGGAGTCGATCGTTGACCGGTCGGTGGCCCGGCTTGCCGGACTCGACCCGGACGAGCTGCCGGCCGGTCCGGTGCTGACCGTGTGGGAGTGGCGGGTGTCGAAGCCGGCGATCGCGGGTACTGTGCCCGGCATGACCGAGCAGACGCCCGAGGGCGAGACGACCGAGGTTTCCGTGGAGACCCCCGCGAAGGACGAGACGACCGTGGAGGTGACCGCCACGGACGAGACCGCCGCCCAGCCCGAGCAGGGCGACGGCGCAGCCGAGTAGAGAACCCTCCAAGGCATCTACGCCGGCTGATCCCAGCAGCACCCCAGCCTCGCCCTCCGCGAGCTGGGGTGTTGTCGCGTCTACGCTGTCGCACATGCCGCTGGTCATGCGTGGGGTCGTCACGAAGCTTGAGAGCGACGGGCGCCCGTACGTGGAGGTGCCGGACCTGGGTGCCGGCTACGACTTCGGGCCGCTGGAGGTGCTGGTCGGGGAGACGTTCGTCGTGGGTGACCGGGCGCTGGTCCTGTCGGTGGGGTCGGCGTCCGACGATCTGGTGGTCGTGGGCCGGTTGACTGATCTGCCGACCTCGAGCGGCGGCGGGTCGGGGGTGTCGTCGGTGAACACCCGCACCGGGGACGTCGTGTTGGACAAGACCGACGTGGGGCTGTCGAACGTGCCGAACGTGGACGCCACCGACGCGGCGAACCTGCACGGGGCGCTGCCGGAGGCGGTGCTGCCGGCGCGGCTCGCGGACGCGGCGCTGGATGCTGCCTACGACCCTGCTGGGGCGGCGGCGTCGGCGCAGGCGGCGTCGGAGGCGTACGCCGACTCGCTGGTCGGCGGTGTGGCCGGGGTGCCGGCCGGGGTGATCCAGCCGTTCGGCGGTGTCGTGGTGCCGCCCGGCTACCTGCGCTGCGACGGGACCACCGAGTCCCGCACCGGGCAGCCGACGTTGTGGGCGGCGCTCAGCTTCGAGTTCACCGCCACCCGCACGTCGGGGTCACCGAACCTGACGTCGGTGAGCATGGTCCGTGGTGCCCTGGCGGATGTGGAGGTCGGGCTGCCTGTCTCCGGGCCGGGTGTGCCGGCCGGGACGACGGTGCTGTCGGTGAACACGGGGACGGGGACGGTCGTGCTGTCCGCGAACGCGTCCAGCTCGGGTTCGGGGGGGACGTTCAACGCGGCGCCGTGGGGTGTCGGGGACGGGTCGACGACGTTCGAGAAGCCGGACGGTCGGGTCCGCTACATGGTCGGTGTGGGGACGGGGCAGCGGCTGGGTGCGATGGACGCGATCGCGGAGGCGTCGCGTGCGGCGGCGCTGGGGCACGCGCACACGCACACGGCGACGAGCTCGGCCTCGAGCGTGTCGGCGGGCACCCCGGCTGGCACCCTGTCGTCGGACTCGGCGGGCACCCCGGCAGGCGACCTGTCCTCGGATTCTGCGGGGACGCCGGCGGGCACGCTCGCGTCGGTGTCGGCGGGGACGCCGGCGGGCACCTTGAACTCGGTGTCGGCGGGGACGCCGGCCGGGTCGCTGTCCTCGGACTCGGCGGGTACGCCGGATGGGACGATCCCGAACCATGCTGGGCACACCCACTCGACGCCGGCCCACGACCACGGGCTCAACGGTCACACCCACTCGACGCCGGGTCACAACCACTCGATGAACAACCACACCCACGGCGTGCCGAACCATCAGCACACGATCCAGATCGCGGGTGCCCTGAACACGACCGCGACGGGTTCCTCGACTCGTGTCACGGTCGTCGGCGGCGTCTCGCCTGTCGCGGGTGGTGGATCGGTCACTGGTACCACCGACAGTTCGGGTGCGACGACGACGGTCGGGCCGAACACCAACGTCACCCCTGCTGGTGAGGGTGGCGGCACGTCGGGTGGGCCGTCGGTGGCGAACACCGTCCTCGAGGGTGGCGGCACCTCGGGTGGGGCGTCGGTGGCGCTGTCGCACACCTTCACTGGGTCGGCGCTCGCGGGCCACTCGCACACCTTCACCGGGTCGGCGCTCGCGACCCACGGGCACACCTTCACTGGGTCGGCGCTCGCCGGTCACACCCACACGTTCACCGGGACCGCGATGGGCACCCACACCCACACGTTCACCGGGACTGCGCTCGCCGCGCACTCGCACACGTTCACCGGGACCGCGCTGCCGGGCCACACCCACACGGTGACCACGACGGTCGACTCCGGTGGTGCGGCGGCGCATCCGAGCATGGCGGTCGCGTTCATCATCAAGACCTGACCGTGCCGGGTTCCCGCCGACGGACGACCGATACCCGTAGTCTGCGCGGTGTGACCTTCCGTGAACGGCTGTCCCTGATCCTGCTCGGAGCGGGAGTGGTGGGTGTGCTCGCCGCGGCGTACGGCTACGACGGGGTGCGGGGTCTGGTGGCGGTGGCCGGGGTGCTCTGTCTGCTGGTCGGGGTGCTGCTCGGGTTCACCGACGCCGGCGCGGTCGAGCCGGTCCTCGAGGAGCTGGAGCTGGGGGAGCCTGACGACGCCGGGCAGTACGGCGACGGCAGCGTGATCCGATGACCGGGCTGCCCGAAGAGGTGCTGCTCGGGCCGGAGCTCACCGGCACCTGGGAGTGGATCGAGGGGGTGCGGCCGGGGAGTCTGCCGGCCGGTCTGGTGGTCGACCACGGCGACCACGACATGCGGGTTGTGTGGGCCGGCGTCAACGAGGACGCGCAGTTCACTCTCGACAGCCTGCTACCCCTTACCGTGGTCGAGGTGGTGCAATGCACCATCTGCGGTGTGACTGGTCGGATCGTCGAGGGTGAGTGGGTGGGCGTGTCGTGGTGAAGTTCCTGCCCTCGCTGGGTGCGCGTGAGTCGAAGGCGCCGTCGGCGCTGCAGCTGGAGACGAAGGACGCCGCGATGCAGCGGGCGTCGCTGGGCCGCAACGGGTACCCGTACGCCGGGCAGCCGTACACGCCGCCCGGCCCGGACATCGACCGGCTGGTCCGTGACGGCTACGAGCGGGTCATCTGGGCGTTCCGGGCCATCGACGCGATCGCGGACAAGATGTCGGACTGGCCGATCGAGGTCATCGAGGGGTTCGGGGAGAAGGCGAAGCCGGTCGACGATCCGCTGCTGCCGCTGCTGAACCAGTACTCCAACGACCTTGAGCGGCAGGCGAAGTACTTCCGGTACCGGCTGATCTCGCAGCTGCTGATCTCGAAGCGTGGCGTGTTCGTGGAGGTCATCCCGAACCGGATGGGCCGGCTTGCGGCGCTGAACCTGCTGCCTCCGAACCTGACGACGCCGCTGCCGGACCCTGACAACTTCCTCGCCGGGTTCCGGGTGCAGCTGCTCGGCGGCCGGGACGCGTACGTGGACCGTCCGGTGTGGGATCCCGAGAACCCCGGCAGGGGTGGTGTGGTGTGGATCCGCAAGCCGCACCCCACCGACCCGTACAGCTCGGTGACGCCGCTCGAGGCGGCCGGCATCAGCTTGGACCTGGACTTCTACGCGCGGCTGTACAACCTGAACTTCCTCCGCAACGACGGCCGGGCTGGCCAGCTGGTGGCGGTGAAGGGCGGGCTGTCGCCGGAGGACGCGCAGGAGTTGAAGGCGCGGTTCCAGCCGGGCATGGCCGGTGCTGGTCGTACGACGGTGATCGAGGCCGACTCGGTGTCGGTGCAGGACACGGCGACTACGCCGCGGGATGCGCAGTACGCCGAGCTCCGCACCATCACGAAGGACGACATTCTGATCGCGCTCGGCACCCCGGAGTCGGTGCTGGGGAACGCGTCGGGGCGGACGTTCGACAACGCGGACGCGGAGAAGGAGAACTGGCTCGACGTCACGGTGCTGCCGCTGTCGCGGGTGGTGGAGGCGGGGTTCGACCCGTTGACGAAGGGCGGCTGGAAGGACGACCGTCGGGTTCGGCACGACGTGTCGGGGGAGCCGGTGCTGCAGCGTCGGCACCAGTTGAAGGTTGACGCTGCTCGCAAGGACCAGGAGGCTGGCCGGATCTCGGTGGACGAGTACCGGAAGATCGCGGAGCTGGACGAGGTCGGCCGGCCCGGTTCGAAGGTGCTCTGGCTCACGGGCGGCAAGGTCGCGGTGGGTGAGGAGTCGGACGAGAAGGCGGCGGCGGAGCTGCAGCCGGTGGGTCATCCTCCGATGGGGCCGGCGGACGGCGGACTCGGTGGGTTCGGTGGCGGCGGTGGCGGGTTCAACTTCGACCAGGCGCTCGCGCAGGCGACGGGGCAGCCGCAGGATCAGACCACGGCGCTCGCCGGCAAGGACGACGTGCTGGAGCTGGAGACGAAGAAGTACAACCCGGACCAGCCGCGCTACCCGCAGGGGTCGGCGCTGGGTGGGCAGTTCATGTCGACCGGCGACATTGCCCGCTGGCTCGCCGGGAAGCCGCTCTCGGATGGGACGCCCGCCTCGAGCGTGGTCGACCCGAACCCAGGTTCCACGGACTCCCCGTCCCCGACCCAGGGCGGTGGTGGCGGCGCCGCTCGGTTTCTGAGTCACTCGGATCCGAAGGTGCGTGCTGCCGCCGAGGTGCTGTCGTACCCGCCGTCGTACCCGTACGCGCGGGTGTTGGGGACGGCTGCCGCTCAGCCGGTGAGGACGGCGAAGCCGACGAAGCTGGTGTCGCTGCGCAAGGGCGACGTCGTGAACTATGCGGGTGCGCCGGGTGGCCGGCCGGGGCCGTGGACGGTGGCGGCGGCGACGCGGAAGCCTGGCGGCAAGATCGAGCTCGAGCTGGTGAACGCCGATGGTGACGACTTCTCGACGACGGCTGGGGCTCAGCAGACGTTGACGGCGGTGGCGCGTACGCCGCATCCGCAGGTGGTGGCGGATGCGAAGCGGACGGTGGCGGCGGCTGCTCGGGTCATGGCTGGCGGTGGTGGTCCTGCCGCTGCGCCGGCCGCGAAGCCGGCGTCTCCGGCTGGTCCGAAGCCGGGTGACACGGGTCCGTTCTCGCCGATCGTGCCCGGCCGGTACACGGCATACAGCTCGACGGGCGGGCAGGTGACGCTCGACGTGTCGGTGGACGCGCAGGGCAACCTGTCGGGTGTCCACACGCGGTCGAACGGTGCGACGACGGCGATGTCGCCGGCGATGCTGTCGTCGTCGCTGGGGTCGGCGTCGTTGGGTCCGCTCTACACGTTCCAGGGTCCGACGCCGCCTGCGTCGCCGCTGCAGCTGCGTCCGGGTGTGACGTACGTGAACGCTGCTGGTGACACGATCACGTCGGGGACGATCGCTGGGCACTACACGCCGGCTGGCGGTGCGCCGCAGTCGCAGACGATCAACTATCTGCAGTCGCGGTTGAGCCAGGGTGGGTGGTCGGTGCAGCAGCCGCAGGCTGCTCCCGCTGCTCCGCCTGCTCCGGCTCCGCCTGCGCCGGCTCCGCCTGTTCCTGCCGCCGCGCCGGCCGCGCCGGCGTTCGTCCACCCGACGTTCAACCTGCCGCCCGCGTCCCCGAGTGAGGACATCTACCTCGAGACGCGCACCGGCAAGGTCGCCTACGTCAACCACATCACCGGCGGCATGCGGGTGTTCGACTCCCAGGGTGGCAAGACCACGACGGGGGCGACGGGGGCGCAGCTCGCGCAGGGGCGTGGTGCGTGGCGGCACCAGACGTCGCTGCCGACGGGTCAGGTGCCGACGGGTAGCCCGGCGTACAAGAAGGCGTTCGCGGCGCACACGGCTGCCGTGCATGCGGCCAACGGTCCCTACAACCCGGCTCCGGTCACCCCTGCTGCTCCGGCTTCGGTTCCGGCTGCTGCTCCGGTCGCGCTGCCGAACTACCTCGATGCCCGCGACATCGCCTCCGGCCGCACCCCAGGCGTCCGCAAGCACCGGACCCAGCTGGCGAACGCCAAGCCGGGGTCGGTGTGGGTCGCGGACGACGGGTCGGTGCTGCAGGTGAGCAACGTCGGCGGCATGCTCGTCTACCCGCAGGGCAACTGGAAGCCCTTGCCGGTGACGTCGGGCTACTTCAACACCCCGAACACGCCTGCGCATTGGGCCGAGGCTGACCCGACGATCATGTCGGCCGTCCAGTCGCCCCCGCCCGCCGCCCCGGTGCCTGCGCCGGCTGCGCACGTCCCGCCTGCTGCCGTGCCCGCGCCGACCGCGCAGGTGCCCACCCCGGCTGCCCCGGCACCGAGCTCGGGCAGGGCTGCCGCGGTGCTGACCACCGGCGTGCAGTCGATCGCCGTCGGCGGTGCCGGCTGGCGCACCAGCGGCGGACAGTCCGGCTCCAACCCGGCGTCGATGATGACCGACCCGTCCGGGCAGCAGCACTACGTGAAGTCCCAGGACGCCAAGCACGCCGACAACGAGGTCGTCGCCGCCATGCTGTACCGGGCTGCCGGGGTGCAGGTGCCGACGGTGCGGCGGGCGACGATCGCGAACGGTTCGTTCACCGGTCAGTCCGGCAACGACGGCATCGCCTCCGAGGTCGTCGCCGGCACCTCCGACATGTCGGCGCGGATGCGCCGCGACCCGAAGTACCGCGACGCGGTCCTCGAGGACTTCGCCGTCCACGCGTGGCTGGGCAACTGGGACGCGGTGGAGAACAACAACACCATGACCGGCACCAACGGGCTGCCGGTGACCGTGGACGTGGGCGGTGCGGTCGCGTTCCGGGCTCGGGGCACGAAGCGGGTGCTGGACGACAAGGTCGGCGAGCTCACGTCGATGCGGTCGCAGGCGAACACGGCTGGGCAGACGTTCAAGCAGCTCACCCCGAACAGCACGGACCCGAGGTTCGTGGCGGGTGTGGAGCGCATCGCGGAGATCCGGCCCGGCCAGATCCGGGACATGGTTGATGTCGGGATGCCGAGCTTCTCGGCGGCGGAGCGTCGCAAGATCACGGCGGCGCTGGTGGCTCGGCGGGCGCATCTTGCGCAGGAGGCGGGGGTGACGTTGCCGGAGAACCGGGCGACGCCTGCGCCGGCTCCGGTGCCTGCTCCGGCTGCTGTTGCGGCGGTGACCCCGAATCCTGCGCCGGCTGCCGCCGCTGCTGGTGCGCCGTTGCCGACGCCGTCGGGTGGCTGGACCGCCGCGAACATGCCGGCCGGTCAGTCGCCGCCTCCGGGTGTGTACCCGCTCGGGATGGGCACGCAGACGATCACGATCCACGGGGACGGCACGGGCACGCTGTCGGGGACGAACACGACGGTTCACCGCCCGGCGCACGCGGCGGCGCTCGCCGCCAACGGTGGCTCGTGGTCCCCGACCGCACCTGCTCCGGCTGCGCAGCCGGCGCCGGCTGCTCCGGCTGCGCCGGCGTCGGTGGTCGCGACCACCCCGCACCCGAACCTGGGCGGGAAGTCCCCGAACGACATTCTGGTGCCGCCTCCGAACTACCCCTACCCGGTCGTGGCCGGGGCTCCGGTGGCGACCGCGCTGCCCGCAGCGAAGTCGATCAAGGCCACGTCGCTGCGCCGCGGCGACGTCATCTCGTACCAGACCGCCCCGGTGACGGTCATCTCGGTGGACCGGAACACCGGCACCGTGACGGCTCAGGACGCGAAGGGTGCCACGGTGACGGTGCCGGCGCCGTCCGGGAACCACCTCGCGATCGCGCGCACCGACCACCCCACCAAGGTCGCGGAGGCGCGCCGGATCCTCGCCGGAGCTGGCGGAGCTCAGCCCGCTGCTGCCGCGCCCGCGACGCAGGTCGTCAAGACCACGCCCGCCTACAAGCATGGCAACGCTGCGCGCGGCGCAGCGAACGGCTACGGCACCGCCCAGCAGGGCGGCTACATGCCGGTGCCCGGCCAGACCTACGCCTCCCCGCGCGGCGACGTCGTGGTCGTCCACTCCGACGGGTCCGGCACCGTCTACCGAGGCGCGGCTGGCCCGTCCGGTGCGCCGACGGACCTGCAGCCGGTCGACGTGGAGAACCTCCTGCAGCCCGGCACCGCCTACGTCCCCGTCGGCCCGAAGCAGACGACCGCGAAGTACTCCATCAACATCGGCCGGCACACGAACGCCGCCGGCGACACCCTCGACGTGATGCCCGACGGGTCCGGCCTGCTGACCGTGAACAACGGCAACCCGGTCCGCATCCCCGAGGACACCGTCGACCAGCTGATCAACGCCCCGAACGCGACGCCGCAGGCGAAGTTCTACTACGACAACCCGTCCCCGCACTCCGCGTCCGCGTCGGCCACCCAGCCTGCTCCGGCTGCTGCGCCGGCCGGCCCGACGCCGCCGCCTGCGGGCGGCTGGGTCGCCGCCGGCCAAGTGACCCCTGGTGCGGTGTTCATCGACCCCAAGACCGGCGACACGCTGACCATCGGCCCCAGGGGTGGCGGCAAGGTGACGTTCGCCGTCGGCCCGCACGCCGGCACCGCCCGGAACATGTCGGCTGCCTCGGCGACCTCGCAGCTGCGGAAGGCGAGCACCCGCTGGCACCTGCAGACGTCCGGTGTGGGCGCCCCGTCCCCGACAGCGCAGCCCGCTGCTGCTGTTCCGGCTGGACCGAAGGTCGGGACGAACGGACCGTTCAAGAAGAACGCGGCAGGCGGCTTCCCGGCCGGCACCTACGCGAAGGGGTTCGCGACCATCACGGTCAACCCCGACGGCTCCGCCACGCTGCTGTCCGCGCAGGGCGGGTCGCCGCGCTCCATGCATCCCGCCGACGTCGATATCCAGCTCGGCGGCGCGACCGGCGCGACCTGGACCTACTCGGGGCCACCGGTCGCGCGTCCGGCTGCGCCGGCGACCCCGTCGGTGCCGGGTGCGCCCGTGTTCGCGCCGAAGGTCGGGGCGTCCGCGACCGACTTCGTGAACTCGCTGCAGCCCGGCCAGCTGTTCGTGAACTCCAAGACCGGGAACCGGATGCTGATCGACCGCGATGGGAAGGGTGCGCTCACCCTCGGGCCTCGCGCCCGCGGCGGGACGGCCGGCACGAAGTCGGTCGCCATGACGATCCGCACCCTGCAGGCGCAGGGCTGGACTGCCGAGTCCGGTCCCGACGTCGACGTCCCTGGTCCGATGCACAACGCGGCGGTCAAGAAGGCGCAGCGGCTCGCCGGGCTCCCTGCCGTCGGCACGCCGTACGTCGCACCGGCACCGACCGGTGCGGTCTACCCCGGTGCTGCGACCGGACCGGTGACCTCCACCCCGCACGGTTCGGTGTCTCGCGGCCAGACCATCCGGGTCGGCGGCGAGGACTGGATCGTCACCGAGACCGGTGGCACGTTCTGGGGCTACCGGCCCGGCAAGGACGACCCGAACACGATCACCCGGCAGAAGGACGACTCGTGGAAGCAGGGCGTCCAGATCCCCGGCTCCGGCGCGGCCATGATCGACGTCGTCGGAGCTGCCCCGCAGCCGGCGCAGAACATCCCCTCGAGCGGGAAGGCGCGCGCCTACGACTCGGCGCTGCCCACGGCGGCGACCACGACCGGTGTCGGGTCCGCGCACGGCTCCGGGTTCACCGTGAACACCCAGACGATCCCGGCCAACGAGCTCAAGGCTGGGGACAGCATCCTGCTCAACGGGCGCGAGTCCGAGGGTCTGTTCGTGGTGACCTCGATCGGGCAGGACCACAAGGGGCGCGAGGCGGTCTACGGGTACGCCGGCACGACCGCTGACCTCGCGGGCGGGTCGACCACCCCGGAGAAGCTGTTCCTCACCAACCCCGGTTCGACGATGCGGCAGACCCGTGTCGCGGTGGACGGCGCGGTCCCGGCTGCACCTGTGGTGCCGCGGCCGATCGCACCGAAGCCGCCGACGGAGGTCGAGCGGAACGACATCTCCGACCCGTCGAGTGCTGCGAAGGTCCGGCAGATCCTCTCGGCTCGAGGGTCGCTGGGTGCCGCGCAGGGGTCGACGTCGGTGTCCGGGCAGAACCAGATCATGGCTCACCTGCAGGCGCTGCGCGGCTACAACGCCCACCCGGACGTCATCTCCGAGCAGGAGATGGACGACTACGTCGACGCCGGCGAGATCGAGCTCTGGCGCGGCATGCAGCAGAAGGGCAGCGTCGACGTCGCGGAGGACTACCGGTCCGGCCGGCACTACCCCGGTGGCACGAACGGCACGCAGTACGGCACCGGCACCTACGCGGCGTACGGCTACCACGCTGGCGGGCAGCGGGACGCGATCAAGTTCGCGTCCGGGTCGAACGCCTACGGCGGTGGCCCGAACGGTGTGCTGGTGCGGATGACCATCAAGGCCGACGCGCGGGTCGTGGAGTACGACGAGCTCGTCTCGAAGCTCCGCAACGACAACTCGCCGGAGGCGACGGCGATCCGCAACGCGTCGTACGGGTACGGCGACGTCGGCCTGTACGCGGTGCTGCTCGGCTACGACGTCATCCGCAAGAGCCACGGGTACCAGTCGTCCCACAAGGCTGCGAACGCGGACAACTGGGACGACGGGTTCGTGGTGATCGTGAACCGGTCGGCGGTGCGGATCAGCGAGAAGAACTACGTGCCGGACTCCAACCCGCGCGCGAAGGCGGGCGCGAACCCGCCGCCGAAGCGGATCTCGCAGGCCACCCACCGGATGCGGTCGAAGCAGGCCAAGCACGAGGCGGGCGTGGACTACGGCCGGAAGATCAAGAGGGAGCCATGAGCGAGCAGACCCCGGAGCAGCAGTACTTCGGCCCCGACGCGGACCTGATCTGGCGGATGGACCGGCTACTCGCCGTGGACCCGAAGCTGTTGCCGGCGGAGTTCTCCGGGCTCTCCGATGAGGAGCAGGCGGAGGCGGTCGACCGGATCATCGCGGCCGGCACCTGGCGGCGGCTCGAGGAGCGTGACCAGCGGCTGCTCGATGCCGCCGCCCTGGTCTACTCCGCCGGCGGTGCGCCGGCGATCCTCGCCCCGGAGACGGTGGGCGACTGGCAGGCCGAGGACTCGGCGATCGACAACGAGGGTGGCCGGGTGCCGGTGCGGCCGTTGCGGGAGGACGCGCTGACCTCGGAGGACCGTGCCGAGCTGCGCATGTACGAAGATGACTCCGACGTCCCGGAGGCGGACGCGGAAGGGTGGGTCGGGCTGTGAGCGATCGCGACCAGCTTCGGTCGGCGGCTGCGAAGGAGGTCGACCGGTGGGAGCAGGCGTTCACCGACGAGCTCATGCGGCTGTTCGACCGGCAGCAGGGTGTCACCCTGGCGCGGTTGCAGGGCACGAAGGCACGCAAGCACACCCGGCACTGGCAGCCGGCCGGTGACCGGGAGCTGGAGGTCAAGCAGATCATCGACGTCGCCCGGTGGGTGGCGGATGCGGCGGGTTCGGTGGCGCCGCTGGTGCGGCGGCTGTTCTCGTCGGTCTACGAGCGGGTGTCGAAGAGCATCGACGCTGGCGCGGACCCGTCCCCGGAGGGTGGGGACGCGTACGAGCAGGCGGTGAAGGCTCGGCTGGACCGGGTCGCGGAGGGCGTGGCGACCGCGACCCGTGAGGTGGAGGAGTTCATCGCGAAGGCCGAGGACGACGGCAAGCCGATGAAGGAGATCGTCGCCGGCGTGCAGGATCTGTACGCGCAGCGGAAGCCGGCGTGGGCGGCACGGATCGCGACCGCCTCGGCGGTGGGGTCGATCAACCAGGCTGCCCTGTTCGCGGCGATGGATCGGGGCAGCTCGGCCAAGCAGTGGCTTTCGGTGCGGGACTCGAAGGTCCGTGACACCCACGTCGCCGCCGACGGGCAGGTGCGGCTGCTGGACGAGCGGTTCCGGCTCGGCGGGATCCCGACGCACCCGAAGCGGTCGCTGCTGCTGTTCCCCGGCGATCCCGGCCCGCAGGTGCCGGCGGACGAGGTCATCAACTGCCGCTGCACCCTGCTGTTCTCTCCGCCACGGACCAAGAAGTCCGGCCCGGAGTTGGAGCGTGGCGGTGACGCTGCAACTGGACTTGAGGTCAAGGCCGCGCGCGGGTTCACGACCGCGTGCGTGATGGCGGTGCCTGCCGTCGGGCAGCCGGCGCTCGCGCAGCTCGCTGAGGACCAGGAGCCGCATGCGACTCTGCTGTTCCTGGGGGAGCGGGACACGCTGCCCGAGGACGCGTTGCCGACGCTGATCAAGGCCACGTCGCTGGTCGCGGAGCGGTTCGGCCGGTTCGACGCCGGCGTGGAGAAGGTCGGGAAGCTCGGTGACGACGACCCGCCGGCCACGGTCGCGCACCTGCAGCGGGACACGCTGGAGGCGATCCGGGAGGCGCTGCTCGAGGATCCCGACGTGGCCGCGATGCTCGGCAACGCCGAGCAGTTCCCGCAGTTCACCCCGCACGTCACCCTCGGCTACGGCATCGAGGCGGACGCGGACGGGGACGTGGACTTCGACCGGATCGCGGTCTGGTGGGGCGATGACCGGTTCGAGTTCCAGCTGACCGGCATGGAGGGCAAGGCGGTCCGTCACGTCCGCACCCGCGCCGGCGCTCAGCAGTACGGTCAGCCGATCGGGTCGGTCATCCACCCGGACGTGACCCCCACCTTCCATGCTCCCGGCGCAGCCGCGCCGAGCTCGGGATCGGCGCCGTCGACCGGGGGTGGATCGGGGCCCCGGTCGACGGTCGTCGGCACGGTCGGCGGGCTCCCGGTCCGCGACGACTCGACCGACCCTGCTACCCGCGCGATCGTCGACCAGTACTCGCCCGGCCTGCCTGCGGACGCGCGGATCGTGGCGCTGCACGACCGGAAGGACCGGGTCGGCGGGTACGTCGCCTGGTCGCAGGCGGACGGGCAGGTGCTCGCCGTGTCGGTGCATCCGTCGCTGCGCGGGCGGCGTGTGGGCGACCAGCTGGTGGCGATCGCGAAGCAGGTCGATCCGCAGGTCAACCAGAACCCGTCCTCGCGGAGCCTCGCCGCTTCGGCCGCGCCGGCGACGTCGTCGCCTCGAGGTCTGCCGCAGATCCGGTCCCGCGCCCAGGCGGGCGACACGCCGGGCACCTCAGGTGACTTCGCTGCCGATTCCTCGCGCATCGATCGGCTGCAGAAGGCGTACCTGCGTGACGGCGGGGACACCACGTCGCTGTTCTCGCGGGGTGGCCGCTGGTCGCGTGACCGGGAGCGGCAGCAGCAGGAGATCATCGACCACTTCCTGGGCCAGCCGGGGGTGAAGCGTGACCGCAAGCTGCTGGTGACGGCCGGCATGCCCGGTGCCGGCAAGACCACGGTCATCAACTCCCCGCTCGGGCAGCAGACGATGGGCATCGACCTGTCGGAGTACGTCGCGGTGTCCGCCGACGAGGTCAAGGAGCAGATGATCGCGCGCGGCATGGTGCCGGACTACCCCGGCCTGTCGCCGGACGAGGCGGCGACCCTGTACCACGCGGAGAGCTTCGAGATCGCGCACGCGTTGATGCGGCAGGCCGCGAAGCGGGGGCTGAACTTCGCCTACGACACGTCGTTGAAGTCGTCGGGGCAGATGAGCTTCGCGACCACGGCTGCCCGCAGGTCGGGGCAGCGGTACGACACGACGGTGCTGCTGGTCGACGTGGACGTCAAGACGGCGCAGGACCGGGCGAAGGCTCGCTACCTGGCGGGTGGGCGGTTCATGCCGGCCGGGTTGATCGCGGGGATGCGTCCGGCTGGCCGGAAGCACCGGTCGCGGCCGGCGGAGAACTTCCAGCTGGTGAAGGGTGACGCGGATCGGTGGTTCGTGTTCGACAACACGGGCTCGAACCCGGTGCTCGCGGGGTCGGGGGACAAGGGTTCTCGGCGTCGTACGGCTGCCGTGCCGCCACCTGTGGCGGCTCCTGCACCTGCGGCGGCTCCGACGCCCGCCGCTGTCCCGGTCGCGGCTCCTGCGGCCCCTGCCGCCGCCGTCGACACGCTCGACCTGTCCACCACCGCGAAGCGCCGCCGCGCCGAGGCGGTCCTCGACGGGCTCCCCACGGGCACGGAGGTCACGGCGATCGCGCGCGGCCACTCCGCGAAGGAGACTCGGTACGTCAAGAACGCGCAGGGCGACTGGGATCACGTCGGCAAGGTCGGCGGCTACGCGATGGTCATGGACTCGTCGTCGGTGGTCACCGGGTCGGCGGAGGTGCGGCTGCCGGCCGGGTCCGCCTCGAGCGTGCCGGACCAGCCTGCCCCGGACCGTGTCCTGATCGCGGACGCGCAGGCGCAGTGGAACGAGGCGCTGCAGGACGGCTACGACGTCGGGAACGTGGTCGACACGGTGAAGTTCCGCCGTGACGACGTGCTCGCGCAGCTGCGCGCCGGCGACCGGTCCATCACGGTGAAGGACGACGTCGAGCAGGGGTTGACCCGCGAGCAGGCGATCGCGGCGCTCCGTGCTGGCGGGACCGACGTGTCCGAGTTCGACGCCCCGCCGCCTGCTCCGGCTGCGCCGGCTCCTGCCGTGTCCGTTCAGGCTGCGACCGCCGCCGCCTACCAGCTCCCGCCCGCGCTCCCGCCGCCTCCGGCCGGCGCGCTCGTGTACGCCCACCCGCAGGGCAAGCACGTCTACGTGCTGCCCGACGGGTCGATGCAGGTGTACAAGCCGGACGGGAAGCGGGCCACGAGCTCGGCCACCCCACAGAAGCTCGCCGCAGGGTACGGCGGCTGGCAGCTCGTCATCGGCCCCGGCGCCGACCCGGCCGCCGCGGCGGCCAGCGCGGCTCAGGTGAAGCCGGCGACCTCGCCCACGTCGAAGCCGCCGATCGTCGCAGGCCCCTCGGTGCCGCTGGACGTGTCCCCCGGCCTGCCCGCGCCCGCCGGCGCGCTGCCGGTCGCCCCGATGGACTTCAACGAGGCTCCCCTGTCCGACGTCCCGAAGTACATCGCGGACGACGACTACGTGTTCCAGCAGAAGATCGACGGCATCCGCGGGGTGCTCGTGGTCGAGCCGGGCAAGCAGCCCTGGTTCGCGTCGAAGAAGGGCGACCGGCTCGTCTCGTCGACGGCGGCGAAGGTCACTGGTCCGCTGCTCGCGAAGATGCCGGCGACCCCGGCCGGCTCCCCGTCGTACCGGGTCGAGGGGGAGATCCTGAACGGCAAGTTCCATGTGTTCGACATGGTCGTGGTCGGCAACGAGGCGCTGCCGTACGACACCCGCAAGCAGATGGCGGACAGCTGGGTCGCGTCGGTCGCGCCGGCGCTGCCCCAGGTGGAGGCGGTGCCGACCGCCCGCACCCCGCAGGAGAAGCAGGCGCTGTGGGATGCGGTGCTGGGCTCTGGCGCGGAGGGCGTGATGATGAAGCGCCGCGACGCCGGCTACTCGGGCGGTACGCGGGTCAACCACACGTTGAAGGCGAAGGTCACCGCGACCGCTGACGTGGTCGTCCTCGAGCGGAACCGGGGCGGGAAGGACAACGCCGTGTTCGGGATGAAGGTCAACGGCAAGGTGGTCGAGCTGGGCACCGTGTCCACGGGCGGGAAGGACAAGGCGCTCGGGCAGATCCACGTCGGGGACGTCGTGGAGGTCGAGTACCTGTGGGCGACGCCGGGCGTGAACTCGCTGACCCAGCCGCGCATCATCCGGAAGCGGCCCGACAAGACCCCGAATGACGCCACCGACGTCTCTCAGCTGCGGTTCGTGGACAAGACGGTCCTCGCGCTCGCGAAGAAGGCGGCGTTCCTGCGGTTGCAGCACACTCGGCTCGAGCTGGAGGGGGTCCGCGATGTCGTCGGTGTCTGACCTGATTGCCGCATGGCGGGAGCA
>CAMLIA010000054.1 GCA_946479905.1 uncultured Frankiales bacterium
CGGTGCCTGAGGTGCTGACCGGCGAGCTGGTGGTGCTGCGCCCCGTCGAGCGGGACGACGTGGAGGTCCTGCACGGCTACGACTCCGCGTACGAGACCTGGCCGGAGATCAACTACCAGCCGTACGCCCCGAAGTCGCTGGACGAGGTGCTGAAGGCCTTCGACGGCGAGGAGGAGTCGTCCTACCGCGGCTCGGACGCCTTCGTGCCGTTCGCGATCGAGGTCGACGGCGAGCTCGCGGGGATGTGCTGCCTGTGGGGGATCGACCTGCACAACCGCCGCGCGCACCTCGGCATCGGCCTCGGCGAGGAGCACCGCGGCAAGGGCATCGGCACCGACGCGACCCGGGTGCTGCTGCGGTACGCCTTCCTCGACCGCGGCCTGCACCGGGTGCAGCTCGAGGTGCTCGCCACCAACACGGCCGCCCTCAGGTCGTACGAGAAGGCGGGCTTCCGGGAGGACGGCCGGATGCGCCAGTCCGCCTGGGTGCGGGGGGAGTTCGTGGACGAGCTCTACCTCAGCGTGCTCGCCACCGACCGGTAGGACGCCCACAGGTCCATGCCTGACACTGGAGGGGTGCGCCGTGCTCTTCCTCTCCTGCTGTGCGCCGGGCTGCTGGCGGCCTGCACGGGCAACGTCGGTGCCGGCAACCCGAGCGGCGACGACCCGCAGCCGTACACCCTCAGCAACGCCGTGTTCCAGGTGGACAAGCGGGACCCGGCGCCGTCGCTGTCCGGCACCACCCTGGAGGGGACGCCGCTGGACGTCGGGGCCCTGCAGGGCAAGGTCGTGGTCGTCAACTTCTGGGCCTCGTGGTGCGCGCCGTGCCTGGCCGAGGCGCGCAACCTCAACGCGGTCTACGAGCAGACGCACGCGCTGGGCGTGGAGTTCGTCGGGGTCGACATCAAGGACGAGCGGTCCCGCGCTCGCGCGTTCCAGCGGGTGAAGAAGGTCCCCTACCCCTCGCTGTTCGACGAGGACGGGGTGCTGCTCCTGAAGTTCCGCGGGCAGGCACCGCAGAACCCACCCACGACCCTGGTGCTCGACCGCCAGGGCCGCATCGCCGCCCGCTTCGTCGAGGGGGTCACGGTCGGGCAGCTGCTCGCGCCCGTGCAGGTGATCGCGAAGGAACCTGCGTGAGCATCACGTCCACCGTCGAGAGCGGGAACCTGCTGCTCTCCCTGCCGCTCGCCGCTGCCGCCGGGCTCGTCAGCTTCCTGTCGCCGTGCGTGCTGCCGCTGGTGCCGGGCTACCTGTCCTACGTCGCCGGGATCAGCGGGGCGGACCTGGGTGCCCAGGAGGGCGGTGACGACCACCGGGGGCGCGTCGCCCTCGGCGCCACGCTGTTCGTGCTCGGCTTCAGCGTCGTCTTCGTCAGCGAGGGCGCGCTGTTCGGCGAGCTGGCGGCGCAGCTGCAGCTGCACGCGAACGTCATCGAGAAGGTCCTCGGCGGGGTCACGGTCGTGCTGGGGCTGGCCTTCCTCGGGCTCATCCCGGGCCTGCAGCGGGAGGTCCGGTTCCACCGGCTGCCCCGGGCGGGGCTCGCCGGCGCGCCGGTGCTCGGCGTGCTCTTCGGGGTCGGCTGGACCCCCTGCACCGGCCCGACGCTCGGTGCCGTGAACACCCTCGGCTACAACCTCGGCGAGCCCTCGAAGGCGGCGGTCCTGTCGTTCGCGTACTGCCTGGGGCTCGGCCTGCCGTTCCTGCTCACCGCGCTGTTCTTCCGGCGCGCGATGGGCGCTTTCGGCGCCGTGAAGCGGCACTACCAGTGGGTCCTCAGCACCGGCGGCGGGTTGCTCGTCGTCATCGGGCTGCTGCTCGTCAGCGGGCTCTGGGACAGGATCATGGTGCACCTGAAGGTGCTCGTCTCCGGCTTCTCGACCTCGATCTGATGCCGACCTGATGACCGCACCCGAGCTCGACGAGGCGACCCGCCTCACGACCCAACCGGCCCCCGTGCAGCAGCCGCGGCGTGGCGACCTGCTGGGTCCGCTCCGGCTCGGGTGGCGGCAGCTCACCAGCATGCGCAACGCGCTGCTGCTGCTGTTCCTCCTCGCCCTGGCGGCGGTGCCGGGCGGCTTCCTGCCGCAGCGCAAGATCAACCCGGTCAGGGTCAGCCAGTACATCTCCTCGCACGGCGCCCTGGGCCGCCTGATGAACCGGGTCGGGCTGTTCGACGTCTTCAGCTCCATCTGGTTCAGCGCGATCTACCTGCTGCTGTTCGTGTCCCTGGTCGGGTGCCTGGTGCCGCGCACCCGGCTGCACCTGCGGGCCCTGCTCGCGCGGCCGCCGAAGGTGCCGAAGACGCTGGCCCGGCTGCCGGTGTCGGACTCCTGGACGACGACCGCCGACGTGGACGAGGTGCTGGCGGACGCCCGGCGCGCGCTGCGCGGGTGGCGCGTGGAGCGGCGCGGTCCGGAGCTGTCCGCGGAGCGCGGCTACCTGCGCGAGACCGGCAACCTCGTCTTCCACCTGTCCCTGGTGCTGCTGCTGATCGGCCTGGCGCTCAACCAGTTCTACGGGTTCAAGGGCACCGTGCTCGTCGTCGAGGGCAAGGGGTTCTCGAACACCCTCGCCTTCTACGACGACACCCAGCCGGGGCGGCGCTTCACCCCGTCGTCGCTCGCGCCCTTCACCGTGGGGCTCAAGGACTTCCGCGCGACCTACGCCGAGGACGGCAAGGCGCTGACCTTCGACGCCGACATCCGCTGGTCGCGGCCCGGGGGCACGTCGAGGGACTACGACCTGCGGGTCAACCACCCGCTCGTCGTCGACGGCGCCAAGACCTACCTCGTCGGGCACGGCTACGCCCCCCACATCGTCTTCCGCGACGTCGACGGCACGGTGGTCGACGACAGCGCTGTGCCGTGCCTGCCGCAGGACCCGCAGTTCCTCTCCACCTGCGTCATCAAGGAGCCCACGACCCGGGGCACCCAGTTCGGCTTCCGGGGGGTCTTCACCCCCACGACCGTCACCGACCTGTCGAAGCGGGTCGGGTCGTCGTACCCCGGTCTGCGGCGCCCCGCCCTCACCCTGGTCGCCTTCACCGGGGACCTCGGCCTCGACGGCGGCACGCCCCAGTCGGTGTACGCGCTCAACACGACGGCCATGAAGCCGGTCGACAAGGGGCAGGCGCACGCGCTGCTGCCGGGACAGACCTGGCGGCTACCGGGAGGGGCCTCGCTGACCTACGTCGACACCCGCGAGTGGGCCACGCTGCAGGTCACCCAGGAGCGCGGCAACCGGTTCATGATGGCCGCGGTGCTCGGCATCATCGGCGGGCTGCTGCTGTCGCTGTTCGTCCGGCGGCGGCGGGTGTGGGTCCGGGCAGGCAGCGCTCAGGCCGGGACGACTACCGTGGAGGTCGGCGGGCTCTCCCGGACGGACCCGGAGCGGTTCGCGTCCGAGTTCGCCTCACTGGTCGACGACATCCGGAGGGACCGTGCCTGACAAGGGCCTGGGGCAGCTCGGCGACGGGCTGCTGTTCACGGCCGTCGTGGTCTACGCGCTGGCGATGCTGGGGTACGCCGCCGAGCAGGCGACGTCGAAGGCCCGCCGCACCGTCACCGCGGCCCGCGCCCGGGTCCTCGTCGGTGCGGGCCCCTCGGTCGAGGAACCGGCCGGCACCGTGGTGGTCTCCGCGCCCTCCCGGGCCGGGCAGGCCGCCTTCGTCCTCACCTCGGTCGGCTGGGTCGTGCACCTGACCTCCATCGTGCTCCGGGGGCTCGCGGCGCACCGGGTGCCGTGGGGGAACATGTACGAGTTCTCCTCCGCGGTCGCCTTCGTGGCCGTGACCGCCTTCCTCGGCATGGTGGTGCGCGGCCGGATCGAGCGGGGCCTCGGCGCCTTCGTCATGCTGCCCGTGGTGCTCTACCTCGGGCTCGCGTCCTCGCTGCTCTACACCGCGGCCGGGCCGCTGGTGCCGGCGCTGAACAGCTACTGGATCAAGATCCACGTGGCCGCCGCGATCCTCGCGTCCGGGTCGTTCCTGCTGTCCGGGGTGGTGGCGCTGCTCTACCTGCTGCGGTCGCGGTTCGACGACCGGCCGGGCGCCGCCTTCCCGGTGTCGCTCGGGGCGCAGCTGCCGTCGGCTGCGGCGCTGGACCGGATGTCGTACGCCGTCATCGCGTTCGCGTTCCCGGTCTGGACCTTCGCGGTCATCGCCGGCGCGATCTGGGCCGAGTCGGCGTGGGGGCGGTACTGGGGCTGGGACCCCAAGGAGACCTGGTCGTTCATCACCTGGGTCCTCTACGCGGGGTACCTGCACGCGCGGGCGACCGCCGGCTGGAAGGGCCGCAAGGCCGCGTGGGTCGCCGTCGCCGCAGCCACCGCGCTGGTCATCGACTACTACGTGGTCAACATCTTCGTGGTGGGCCTGCACAGCTACGCCTGAGGCGGGTCGTCCTCCTGCTGGCGGAGCAGCTTGGCCTGCTCGGCGGCCTTCTTGCGCTGCTCCTCGGCGCGGGCCCGCAGCTGAGCGAGGAACGCCTCGTCGTCCTCCGGGCTCTGGGCCACCGCGCGGCCGGGCCGGTCGTACTCCGGCGGCACGCCGGTGTTGCCCTTGTACGGCAGTGAGCGGGCCGCTCCCTGCGGCCGGCCCGCGACCCACCAGGCCAGCGCGCCGAGGTCGAGCAGCAGGACGACGAGCAGCACCCACGTCAGCTTGGGCAGGTTGCGCATCCGGGACTCGTCGGTCGTGATGACCTCGAGGATCGAGTAGACCCAGAACAGCGTCAGAGCCACCCCGAGCGCGCCGTCAGCGAGAAGCACGGCACGAACCTACTGCCTGCACGACTTGGCTAGCGGGCCATCCGGCGGGCGTTGAGGTCCACCGTGACCGGGGCGCCGGTGGGCTGGGCCGGGACGGCCACGTCGGCGGCCTCGCCGCGGAGCAGCGCGCGGACCTCGGACTCGCGGAACCGGCGGTGACCACCGGGCGTGCGGATGGAGCCGATCCGGCCGGCCGAGGCCCACCGGGTCACCGTCTTGGGGTCGACGCGGAACAGCGTCGCCACCTCGCCAGGCGTGAGCAGCCGGTCGCGCTGCGGCGACCGCACGGGCATCTCTTCAGCCATCACAGATTTCCCTCCCCCGGAGCGGCACTGTGACGCTCTGGCACTGCCCGGTCAACGACCGAGTGCGACGAAGGTGACGGGGTGTCGGGTTCTGGCAAGCACGGGCTGCCGGTCAGGACAGCGCCAGGGGTGACGGAGCGTGACCCGAGCGGTCAGCGGGCGGCGCTGCGCCGGGTCCGTCGGGCGGCCCGCAGCCGGCGGGCCGCACCGTCGCGCTGGGCCTCGGCGCGCAGCTGCTGCACGCGGTCGGAGGCGACGGCGGTGAGAGTGGGGGTGAACATGTCCTGCTCCTTGCGAACCAACTGCAAGAACCTCGTTGTTCTTACGATTCGTAGTCTACTCTTCGATCTGACCAGAGAAAAGGCAGAAGAGGAGTGACGTGGACGACACCGACCGCACCCTGCTGAGCGCTCTCGTGGTGGACGCCAGGACCTCCTGGGCGGACCTCGCCCGGCAGGTCGGGCTGAGCGCGCCCGCGGTGCAGGAGCGGATCCGCAAGCTGCAGCGCGAGGGGGTGCTGCGGGGCAGTACGGCGCTGCTCGACCAGGCCGCCGTCGGCCTCGGGGTCTGCGCGCTGGTCGGCCTGCAGCAGCGGGAGGGCGTCGACGCGGACGAGATCACCCGCGCGCTGGCCGACGTCCCGGAGATCGAGGACTGCTGGTTCGTGGCCGGCGACGAGGCCTTCGTCGTCAAGGTCCGGGTCGCCGACCTCGAGGACCTGAACCGGACGCTGCGGGTCCTGCGGCACGTGCCCGGGGTGTCCCGCACCCGCACGACAGTGGTCCTCCACACGCCGTTCGAGGGGCGCTTCCGGGTGCCGTCCCCGCGTGGGTAGCCCGTTCTGACCAGCCGAGATGGCTCCCAGTCGCCATAGAGGCAGCACCCGGTCGAGGAGAAACATCCGGCTCGTCCCGTCCGCGCCCGAGATCGTCCGGAATCTTGGAGAGCCCATGAGCTACCCCCGCCTGCTGTCTGCCACAGCAGCCGTCTCAGCCCTCGTGCTGTGCGGCGCAGCCACCTCAGCCGGCGCGGCCACCGCCTCGCAGCCGGCAGCGGGAGCGGCCACCTCGTCGTTGCAGCTGGTCTCCGCGGCCGTCGCCGGCCACACGCTGAGCGCGGGCACGATCTCGCTGCTCGCCGACGCCCGCACCGCCACCAAGCTCGGCAGGGCCGTGGTCACGCCGATCACGATGGACGGCACGGCGTACGGCGAGCAGACCGTCACCCCCGCCGCCTCCCCGAAGACCGTCGGCGGCGCCTCCTCGCCGAGCACCCTGGCGAGCCTGCTCTCCATCGCCAGCCCCGCGCTCGCGGCGACCGTCACGAACAAGCCGTCCGCGGCCGTGACGTCGACCAGCCTCGGCAGCCTCAAGGTCCTCGGCATGGCGGTGTCGCTCACCGGCTCGCTCGGTGTCAGCTCGCTCGTCGACGCCGCCACCGGGGCCGCCGCCACCAAGCAGGTGACGCTGAAGAACCTCGCCCTGCCGAGCGTCGCCGACCTGCTCGCCGCCCTCGGGATCGACCTGTCCAAGCTCCCCATCGCGACGCTGACCAGCCTGCTGGACCAGCTCGACCTGGTGAACACCGCCGTCGACACCGCGCAGGCCGCGGTGACGTCGGCCAAGACCACCCTCGACGGGCTCGTCACGTCGCTGACCAGCGCGCAGGCGACGCTCACGTCCGCGACCGCGACGCTCACGTCGGCGCTCGCCGCCGCTCCGGGCGCACCGTCGCTGGCGACCTTCCTCGGTGAGTCCTCCGCCCTGCAGCAGGCGCTCATCGCGCTGGCGCCGGCCGTCGGTACCGCCTTCACCGCGTACACCACGGCGAGCGCCGCGGTGACGACCGCACAGGGCCTGGTCGACACCGCGCAGGCAACGCTCGCGGGCCTGGTGAGCACGCTGCTCGGGGCCGTCACCGCCGTCCTCGACGGCACGCCGCTGCTGAGCATCGGCACCCTGAGCATCAGCAGCCTCGCGAAGGTCACCTCGGCGAAGGCCGGGGGCCAGCAGGCCAAGGTCCTCGGCGCGACGCTGAGCGGCGTGAAGGTGCTCGGCACCGACGTCCTCAAGACCGCGCTCGGCACCTCGACGATCGACACCGCCGCGCTGACGACGAGCGCCATCAGCTCGGTGAACACCGCGACGAGCGGTCTGCTCGGGACGCTGTCCAGCGTGCTGTCGGCCGTGCCGGGCCTGTCGGTGCCGGCGCCGAAGATCTCGCTGCTCGCGCCGACCGCGACCACCGCGATCGTCAACGGCTTCGGCGAGGCCAAGACCAGCCTCACGGGGCTCAGCATCGCGCTGCCGAGCATCACGCTCCCGACCGCGCTCGCCCTGCCGGGCGCCGCCAACCTGCCGGCGCTGTCCACGGTCACGGGCACCGCGACGGCGCTGTTCAGCGCGCCGATGTCGATGCGGCTGCTCACCCTCACCGACCAGGCGTCGTTCCGCCCGGCGGTCGTCGGCCGGTCGGGCACGCCGGGCACGAGCGGTACGCCGCAGGAGCTGGCGCACACCGGCCTGCCGGCTGGGCTGGTCCTGCTGGCGCTGGTGACGATGGGCGGCGCCGTCGTCCTGCGCCGCCGGGTGGTCCGCTGATCTGAGCGTGGAGGTGCGGGCCCGTCACCGCGGGCCCGCACCGCGTACGCGGTGGGCATGTCGTTGCGCCGGGCGTTCGTCGTCTACACCCTCGGACGGCTCGGTCTGCTCGTCCTGTCGGGGGTCATCGTCTGGGGTGCGTCGGGTCTGCTCGGGCACGAGGTCAACGGCCTGCCGCTGCTGCTCCTCGCGCTGCTGGGCTCCGCGCTGCTGACCCTGGTGCTGCTGCGCGAGCAGCGCGACCAGCTCGCGGCGGCCCTCGCGGCCTCCCGGAGCGCCAAGGCCGAGACCGCGGCGGCGCGCCGCGCCCGCCTCGACGAGACGCCGCAGGGCTAGCCGCCCGGCGTGCTGGCCGTCGTCGTCCGCGGGTCGTCGGTCGGCCTCGCCACCGGTACCCGCGCGTGGCAGGGGTCGCCGGCCGAGGTCGCCGCCTCGACCGACCGGCTGGTGCTGTGGAGCGCGGGCACCACTGCCCTGCTGCCGCTCCGGCCCCGCCAGGTCTGGGACCTGGCGGCGGTCCACAAGGTCCTGTACGGCGGGCGGCGCGACGACCCGCACGCCGTCTGGTCCGCCGCGCACGACCTGCCGGCACCGGCACGGGGCGACGACTTCGCCCTGCTCGACTCGGCGCTGATGGCCGTCGAGCCCTACGCGGCGCCGGTCCGGGCGGACGGGTCGCTGCACCCGGACGCCTTCCGGTTCGCCGCCGTCGAGGAGCTCGCCGCGCTCGCGCTCCAGGTGCAGGCCAGGCAGGAGGCGGCGCTGCGCGCGCTGCCCGACCCGCGGGCCGACCCGGTCGGCCCGCACCTGCGCGTGGTCACGGCGTGGGCGGAGTCGGCCGCCGCCCTGCTGTGCGTCGAGCTGGCTGCGGACGGGCTGCCGTTCGACACCGAGGCAGGGCTCGCGCTGGTCGGCAGGCTCATCCAGGCCGACGACAGGGCGGCCCGCGACGCCCCCGTCCTCGCGCTGTTCCGCGGCGACGACGTCGACCTGCGCAACCCGGCGTCGGTCCGGGACGCCCTGGCGCGGCTGGGGATCGACGTGCCCGACACCCGCTCGTGGCGGCTCGAGGCGTACCGCACCGCGCACCCCGCCGTCGAGGCGCTGCTCGCCTGGCGCAAGGCCGAGCGGGTCGCGACGACCTACGGCTACGACTGGATCGACGCCCACGTCCGCGACGGGCGGCTGCGGGGGGAGTGGACGGCGGCCGACGGTGGTGCCGGCCGGATGACCGCGTCCGCGGGCCTGCACTCGCTGCCTGCGGAGCTCCGGTCGGCGATCGCCGCGGAGCCCGGGCACGTCCTGGTGCGCGCCGATCTCGGGCAGGTCGAGCCGCGGGTGCTCGCCGCCGTCTCGGGCGACCGCGGGTTCGCCGCCGCAGCGGCGCAGGACGACCTCTACACGCCCGTCGCGACGATGCTGGGCGTCGACCGGCCGACCGCCAAGGTGGCGGTGCTCGCTGCCATGTACGGCCAGACGTCCGGCGCCGCCGGTCAGGCGCTGCGCGAGATGGAGCGCGCGTACCCGACGGCGCTGGCGTTCCTGCGCGCGGCCGAGGAGCACGGCCGGGTCGGCAACGACCTCCGGACCCACGGCGGCCGGCTGGTGCGCGTCGGCACCGGAGGGCTGGGGAGGTACGCGCGCAACGCGGTCGTGCAGGGCGCGGCCGCCGAGCTGTTCAAGGCCTGGGCGGCCGCGGTCCGCAACGGGTTGCGCGGCGGGCGCGTGGTGCTCTGCCTGCACGACGAGCTGCTGCTCCACGTGCCGGCCGCCGAGGCCGAGGACGCCGTGGCGCTGCTGCACGCGGCACTCGCCTCGACCAGCGGGCACTGGGCCGCCGGGTCAGGCGTGCGCTTCGTCGCGGACGTCGCGGTCGTGCAGCGCTGGTCCGACGCGAAGGGCTAGGCCTCCTCGGCAGGGGCTTCCTCGTCGTACAGGACCTCGCCGTCGACGTTGCTGGGCATCGCGGCGGTCAGGCTCTTGAGGATCGCGATCCCTTGCCCGGCAAGGGAGGCAACGGTCCCGTTCAGGCCCTCGGCGCCGTTGAGGACCGTGAGGTTGGCGCCCTGCAGGCCCTCCGCCGCGGCCCGCAGCAGGTCCGGCAGCTGGCTGATCAGCTGCTGGTCGAGCGCGATCCGGCCCTCCGCCGCGGCGGCACCTGCGGAGAGCTTCGTCGCCTCGGCCTGCGCCTTGGCGAGCGTCTTGATGCGCTCCGCCTCGGCGAGCGCGGGCTTGACGACCTCCGCGATCAGCTCGGCCTCGCGCAGCTCGGCGTTCTTCTTGGCCACCAGGGCCTGCTCGGCGAGCACCGCCTGCTGCGCCTGGGCCTCCGCCAGCGGGCCGGACTGCGCGGCGGTGGCCTGCGCCTGGTCGATCTCGGCCTGGTACTGCGCGCGCTTGATCGCCGTCTGCCTGGCGAACTCCGCCTGGTTCCGGTCGGACTCCTGCTGCGCCATCGCGCTGGCCTGGTCCGCCTGCGCCTGCGCGATCTTCGCCGCCTGGTTGACCGTCGCCTGGTGCGGCGCGGCGAGCGCCGCGATGTAGCCGCTGCCCTTGTCGTCGATGCTCTGGATCTGCAGCGAGTCGACCGTCAGGCCGAGGTGACCCATCTCGACCTTGCTGGCGTCGAGGACGTTCTCGGCCAGGGTCTGGCGCTCGCGGATGATGCTCTCGACCGTCATCGAGCCGACGATGCTGCGCAGGTGGCCGGCGAAGATCTGCCCGGTCAGCGCGTCCATGTGGTCCTGGTCGTCGAGGAAGCGCTGTGCCGCCGCCGCGATGCTCGCCGGATCACTGCCGACCTTGAAGGCGATGACGGCCTTGACCAGCAGCGTGATGCCCTGCTGCGTGACGCAGTCGTCGGTGACGACGGCCTCCCGCATCGCCAGGCTGAGGAAGCTCGCCTTGCGGAACACCGGCAGCACGAACGCGCCGTGCCCGCTGACGATCCGGAACGGCAGCGCCCCGTCCGCCGACTTCTGCTTGCCGCCGCTGATGAGCATCGCCTCGTTGGGCGCGGGCACCCGCCAACCGAACACGTGGCCTCCTACAGCCCGGCCCACGGCTCGACGTCGACCGTGCGGTTCCCGCGGTCGTGGACCACGAGCACCTTAGAGCCGACGGGGATCTCCTCGCGCCCGAGGGCGAAGTAGCGCTCGCGCATCCCGTACACCAGCAGGCTCACCTCGCCGGGCTCGTCGCCGCCCTCGATCCGGGTGACGACCTCACCCACCTTGCCCACCAGCACCTCGTCCACCCCCATGACCCTAGGGGCGGCGGGTGAGCGGGGCGGAGAAGCAGCAGACACGAGGCCCGGTGCCCACGTCCGGCGCGCGCTGAGCGGGGTCGGCGGCGGGGACGGCTCGTCTCTGCTGCTTCTGCGCCCGCCCGCCGCGACGTCAGGCCAGGGCGAGGCCGGCGCCGAGCAGGACACCGAAGGCGAGCTGGAGCTTGCCCGTCGCCTGCAGCACCGCGACCAGCTCGCGGCCCTTGGCCCCCGCCCGCACCAGCCGCAGCGGCGCGACCGCGAGGGGGATCGCCAGCAGGGCGAGCAGCGCGCCCGGGCGGGTGGGTGCCGCCGCCAGCGCGAACACGAACGGCACCACGACGAGCGCCTGGTAGAGCAGCCGGCTGCGGGCGTCGCCCAACCGGACGGCAAGGGTGAGCTTGTCGTGCTCGCGGTCGGTGGGGATGTCCCGGACGTTGTTGGTGACGAGGATGGCGCAGGCGAGCGCGCCCGAGGCGATGCCGCCGGCGACGGCGAGCCAGGTGATGCGCTCGGCCTGGACGTACGTCGTGCCGATCACCGCGACCAGGCCGAAGAAGACGAACACCGACACCTCGCCGAGGCCCCGGTAGCCGTAGGGGTTCTTGCCGCCGGTGTACCCCCAGGCCGCGGCGATGGCGAGCAGCCCGACGAGCAGCAGCCAGGGCGTCGTGAGCAGCGCCAGGGCGAGCCCGGCACAGGCGGCCACCGCGAAGGACGCCAGGGCCGCGCGCAGCACCGCCCGGGGGGTGGCGTGGCCGCCGCCGACGAGGCGCAGCGGCCCCACCCGCACCTCGTCGGTGCCGCGGATGCCGTCGCTGTAGTCGTTCGCGTAGTTGACGCCGACCTGCAGCGCGAGCGCGACGACCAGGGCGAGCAGCGCCCGCCCGGGACGGAAGGAGGAGGCGGCGACAGCGGCACCGGTGCCCACGAGGACCGGCGAGATCGCGGCGGGCAGCGTCCGGGGGCGGGCGCCTTCGACCCAGTGGGCGAGGGAGGTCATGAGGTGGCCAAGCGTAGGCGGTCGACCTTGCCGCCCGGCAGCACCGGCAGGGCGTCGAGCACCCGCAGCTCACGCGGAGCCGCCACCCGGCTGACGCGCGAGCCGACCCAGTCGCGGGCCTCGTCCAACGAGAGCGGAGCTGCGAGGACGACGAACGCGACCACCTTCGACCCCCACTCGGGATCCGGCTGGCCGACCACCGCCACCTCGCGCACCGCGGGGTGCTCCAGGAGCGCTTGCTCCACAGGCCAAGGCGCGACCTTCTCGCCGCCGGTGTTGATGAGGTCGTCGGCGCGCCCGAGCACCTCCAGCCTCCCGTCGACGAGCCGACCGACGTCGCTCGTGACGAAGGTGCCCTCGAAGGGCGCCGAGCCGGAGTAGCCGCGGGCCACCACGGGACCGCGCAGGACGATGCGGTCGGAGACGTCGACCGTGACCCCGGGCAGCGGCGTCCCGTCGTACACGCACCCGCCGCTGGTCTCGGACATGCCGTAGGTGGTCACCACGTTGATGCCCCGCTCGCGCGCCGCGGTCAGCAGCGACGGTGCCGCCGCCGCGCCGCCGAGCAGCACAGCCCGCAGCCGCGGCAGCCGCGGGTCGTCGAGCATCCGCACCAGCTGGGTCGGGACGAGCGAGGTGAAGTCGCAGCCGTCTGCGCTGTCCGACGGCGCGAAGCCGGAGCGGATCACGACCTGCAGCCCCGCGATGTGACTGACGGGCAGCTGGAGCCACCAGCGACCCTCGCCGATCACCTGCGCCGTCGCCGCACCCGACGCCCGCAGGCAGGCGGCGGTCAGCTCGACCTGCTTGGGCTCCCCGGTCGAGCCGGACGTCGGTACGACGAGGCAGACGTCGTCCGGGACGGTGCCCGGTGCGAAGCCCACCGGGGGGCCGCCGTCGAGGGCGGCGCGCAGCGCGTCGTAGAGCTCCGGGCCCGGGACAGGTGCGACGACAAGCAGCGGGCGCATCTAGAAGTAGTACGGGTAGGGCGCCCAGTCGGGGTCGCGCTTCTCGAGGAACGCGTCGCGGCCCTCCACTGCCTCGTCCGTCATGTAGGCCAGCCGGGTCGCCTCGCCGGCGAACACCTGCTGCCCCATCAGGCCGTCGTCGACCAGGTTGAAGGCGAACTTCAGCATCCGCTGCGCCTGCGGCGACTTGCCGAGGATCGTCACGCCCCAGTCGATGGCGGTCCGCTCCAGCTCGGCGTGCGGCACCACCTTGTTGACCGCTCCCATCCGGTGCATCGCCTCGGCGTTGTGCACCTCGCCCAGGAAGAAGATCTGCCGGGCGAACTTCTGACCGACCTGCCGGGCGAGGTACGCGCTGCCGTAGCCGCCGTCGAAGCTGCCCACGTCGGCGTCGGTCTGCTTGAACCGCGCGTGCTCCTGCGACGCGAGCGTCAGGTCGCAGACGACGTGCAGCGAGTGCCCACCACCCGCGGCCCAGCCGTTGACGACCGCGATGACGACCTTGGGCATGGTGCGGATGAGTCGCTGCACCTCGAGGATGTGGAGGCGTCCCATGTCGGAGCGGCCCTCGTACTCGTAGCCCGACCGCCCCCGGATCCGCTGGTCGCCGCCCGAGCAGAACGCCCACCCGCCGTCCTTGGGGGCCGGCCCGTTGCCGGTGAGGAGGACGCAGCCGACATCGGGGGTCATCCGGGCGTGGTCGAGCGCCCGGTAGAGCTCGTCCACCGTGCCGGGCCGGAAGGCGTTGCGCACCTCGGGCCGGTCGAACGCGATCCGCACGATGCCGTGCGACACGTGCCGGTGGTAGGTGATGTCCTGGAGCTCGAAGCCCTCGACGGCCCTCCACGCAGCAGGGTCGAAGGTCTCTGACACGGTGTTCACGTGCCCACCCTAGAAGTGCACGTCGTCGCGCTGCCGATGCGCGTGCCGTTCCGGGGCGTCACGACCCGGGAGGCCCTGCTGCTCAGGGGTTCTCGCGGATGGGGGGAGTTCAGCCCCTTCGTGGAGTACGACGACGGCGAGGCTGCCCACTGGCTCGCCGCCGCTCTGGAGGCCGCCGATCAGGGGTTCCCCGCGCCGGTGCGCACCCGGGTGCCCGTCAACGCGACGGTGCCCGCGGTGCCGGCGGCCGACGTCGCCGCCGTGCTGGCCCGGTTCCCCGGGTGCACCACCGCCAAGGTGAAGGTCGCCCAGGCGGGGCAGTCGCTGCGCGACGACGTGGAGCGGGTCGCCGCGGTGCGGGAGCTCGTGCCGCGCGTCCGCGTGGACGCCAACGGTGCCTGGACCGTCGACGAGGCGGTGACGGCGCTGCAGTCGCTGGGGGAGCTGGAGTACGCCGAGCAGCCGTGCGCGACGGTCGAGGAGCTCGCGCAGGTCCGGCGCCGGGTCGACGTGCGGATCGCCGCGGACGAGTCGGTGCGCAAGGCCACCGACCCGTTGCGCGTCGCGCGCCTGCAGGCCGCGGACGTCGTGGTGCTGAAGGTCGCGCCGCTGGGCGGGGTGCGCCGGGCCCTCGCGGTCGCGGAGGAGTGCGGGCTGCCCGTGGTCGTGTCCAGTGCCCTCGACACCAGCGTCGGCATCCGTGCCGGTGTCGCGCTGGCGGCCGCGCTGCCGGCGCTGCCGTTCGCCTGCGGCCTCGCGACCACGTCGCTCATGGCGGCCGACGTGGTCACCGACTCCCTCGACGGTGCCGGGGGGTTCCTGCCGGTCCGGGACGTCGTGCCGTCGCCGGACCTGCTGTCCCGGTACGCCGCGCCGACCGACCGGCAGCAGTGGTGGCGCGACCGGCTCGCGCGGGTGCTTGAGTTGCTGCCGTGAACCCGTCCACGGCGCTCGCCCGCACCCTCGTCGACGAGCTGGTGCGCAACGGGCTCACCGACGCCGTGCTCGCGCCGGGGTCCCGCTCGGCGCCGCTGGCCTTCGCCCTGCACGACGCGGACGTGCGGCTGCACGTGCGCATCGACGAGCGGTCGGCCGGGTTCCTGGCGCTCGGGCTCGCGAAGGCCTCCGGCCGCCCTGTGGCGGTCGTCACCACGTCCGGCACGGCGGCCGCCAACCTGCACCCGGCTGTCGTGGAGGCCTCCTACTCCGGCGTGCCGCTGCTCGTCCTCACGGCCGACCGGCCGCCGGAGCTGCGCGGCAACGGCGCCAACCAGACGATCGACCAGCTCAAGCTCTACGGCGACGCGGTGCGGATGTTCGCCGAGGTCGGGGTCGCGGAGGCCGGCCTCGAGGGCTACTGGCGAGGGCTGGTGTGTCGTGCGATGGCATGCGCAGCAGGCGATCTGGGATCGGCTCCCGGTCCCGTCCACCTGAACCTCGCCTTCCGCGAGCCGCTCGTCCCGGATGGCGACGACGTGCCGGCCGGCCGGCCCGGGGGAGCCCCATGGACGGTGCGGCTGCCGTCCCGTCCGGCGGTGGTCGCCGACGACCTGCCGGACCGCACGGTGGTCGTGCTGGGCGACGGGGCCGACCTCCACGCCCTGGAGCTCGCCGAGGCGCGCGGCTGGCCGGTGGTCGCCGAGCCGTCGGCAGGGGCCACCGGGCCGAACGTCGTGGACTGCGGCGAGCTGGTCGCCGCGTCGTGGGCGGACGCCCCTGACCGCGTGCTGGTCGTGGGCCGGCCGACGATCAGCCGCGCGATCGGCCGGCTCATCGCCGGCGCGCCGTCGGACGTGGTGGCCACCCGCGGCAGCTGGACCGACGCGCACCACCGGGCGACCCGGGTGCTGCCGGCGGTGCCGGCGGTGACGCGGCGCAGCGAGGGGTGGGTGGGGCCGTGGCTCGCGGCGGGCCGCGCGGTGCGGGCCGCCGTGGACCCGCTGCTCACCGAGCTCAGCGAGCCGTCGGCGGCGGTCGCCGTGGCGGCATCACCGGCACCGCTCGTCGTGGGCTCGAGCAAGCCGGTCCGTGACCTGCTGCTCGCCCCGGCCCGCAGCCGCGTGCTCGCGAACAGGGGCGCCGCAGGCATCGACGGCGTGCTGAGCACCGCCGTCGGCGCCGCACTGGCCTGGGGCGAGCACACCGTCGCCCTCGTCGGCGACCTGACCTTCCTGCACGACAGCAACGGACTGGTGCTCGGTCCCGAGGAGCCGCGACCGGACCTGACGGTGGTCGTCACCAACAACGACGGCGGCGCGATCTTCGGCCTGCTGGAGCAGGGCGCCCCCGAGCACGCGCGGGCGTTCGAGCGCGTCTTCGGCACGCCGCACGGGATGGACCTCGAGGCCCTCTGCGCCGCGAGCCGGACGTCGTACACCCTCGCCGGGACGCTCGACGAGCTGCGCAAGGCCCTCGAGCCCGGCACCGGCATCTTCGTCGTCGAGGTGCGCACCGACCGGCAGCAGGCGGTCGAGCTGGACCGCACGATTCGCGCCGCGGCCCGCGCCGCTCTGACCTGACGCGGTCAGGTGGTGAGGGCGTCGCGCATGGGGACGAGCTTGGCGTTGGTCTCCGCCAGCTCGCGGGCGGGGTCGGAGCCGCCGACGATGCCGCAGCCGGCGAACAGCCGCACCCGGTTGCCGTCCACCTCGCCGCAGCGCAGCGCGATGCCCCACTCGCCGTCGCCGGAGGCGTCGAGCCAGCCCACCGGCCCGGCGTAGCGCCCGCGGTCGAGACCCTCGATCTCGCGGATGATGTCGCGCGCCACGTCGGTCGGGGTCCCGCACACCGCCGCGGACGGGTGCAGCGAGGCGATCAGGTCGAGGGAGGAGGAGCCGTCCGAGACGATCCCGCGCACGTCGCTGGCGAGGTGGATGACGTTGGGCAGCTCCAGCACGAAGGGCGCCGCCGGCACGTCGATGGCGGAGCAGTGCGCCTCCAGCGCCTCGGCCACCGAGCGGAGGCCGTACCCGTGCTCCTCGATGTCCTTGATGGAGCGGGCGAGCACGTCGACCTGCCGGAGGTCCTTCGCCGCGTCCCCGCTCGGCCAGAAGGTGCCCGCCAGCACGCGGGAGGTCGCGATGCCGTCGCGCAGCCGGACGAGCATCTCCGGGGTCGCGCCCACCAGGCCGTCGACCGAGAAGGTCCAGCACTCCTGGTACTGCTCGGCGAGCCGGTGCAGCAGCCACCGCACGTCGACCGGCGACTCCGCGACCGCCTCCACGTCACGGGCGAGCACGACCTTGTCGACGGCTCCCGTCTCGATCCGCGCGACCGCCTCGGCGACGACGCCCATCCACTCCGGACCGCTGCGGGACCGGTCGGCGAAGCGCACCCCGCGCGGCTGCTGCGGCGCGACCGCGGCCTCGACGTCAGGGCGCTGCCCCACGTAGGTCAGCCAGGACTGCCCGTCGCGACGGCCGACGACGACCTCGGGCACCACGAGCACCGACGAGGACCGTGACGGGTCGAACGCGAACGAGCCGAAGGCGATGAGACCCGATCCCGGTACGCCGACCGCGTCGGTGACGCTCGCGCGCGCGACGAGCTCCGACCACCATCGCCTGGCCTGACCGAAGTGGTCGGCGCCGGTGAGCTCGAGACGTGCTGCCTCGCCCCAGCCGACCAGCCCGTCGCCGGCCGTGGTCCAGGCCAGCGCGCCGTCTGCCGGGAGCAGGTCGAGCAGCGCCGGCGCGTCCTCGAACGGCACGCTGCAGACCTCGAGCAGGTCGAGCGATGCCGGGGACGCCACGGGCTCATGGTAGGCGGGGGCCTTGCCCTCAGGCGGGAAGAGGCGCACTCTCGAGGCAGAGCCGACTACGGGAGGTCACCATGCACGCACCCGCCGCTCTTCACCTCGAGGCGCTGCACCTCGACGAGGTCCACCCGATGGATGCCACGCTGGCCGTCCTCACCGCCGCCCTCGGCGCCGCCGGACTGCTGCTCGTGCTGGCCGACGCCGACATCGCCGGCGCTGTGGCGGGCGCGGTCGGGGTGCTGACCGGCCTGTGGGGCCAGCTCGTCAGCCGGACCCGACCCGAGCGCTTCCTCGACGTCATCGGCATCGGTGCCGCCGCCGTCGCGTTCGCCCTCGGCATGGCCTACGCGGGCATCAACTTCAGCGGGTAGTCAGCGGTACTCGGGGTTCGGGTAGTCGAAGCGGCACCCGGCATCCCACTCCGACCGCTGGTTGCCGTGGGCCGGGATGCCGCCGGCGTCCTTCAGCAGGCGCGCCAGGTGCAGCAGGTTCCACGTCATGAACGTGGTGTTCCGGTTCGTGAAGTCGTTGTCGAGGCCGACGCCGGTCCCGTTCACCTCGTCGCCGTACGACGGTCCGGGTCCGGCCTCGCCGATCCAGCCGGCGTCCGCCTGCGGCGGGATCGTGTAGCCCAGGTGCTGCAGCGAGTAGAGGACGTTCATCGCCACGTGCTTGATCCCGTCCTCGTTGCCCGTGACGAGGCAGCCCGCGACGCGGCCGTAGTACGCGTACTGGCCGCGCTCGTTGAGGATGCTGCTCGACCCGTAGAGCCGCTCCACCACGCGGGTGCACACCGAGCTCTTGTCGCCGAGCCAGATCGGCGTCGCGAGCACCAGGATGTCCGCTGCCATCACCTTCGCCTGCACTGACGGCCAGTCGTCGCGGGCCCACCCGTGCTCGGTCATGTCCGGGTAGACGCCGAACGCGGTCTCGACGTCGACGGCCCGCACCTGGTCGACGGTGACGCCCTGCTGCTCCATGACCGCGACCGACCGGTCGACGAGCAGCTGGGTGTGCGACGGCTCCGGCGACCGCTTCAGCGTGCAGTTGACGTAGATCGCCCGGAGGTCGCTGTAGTCGGTCATGAGCTGTGATCCTGCTCCCGCTTCCCCCTGGCGGCGAGTGACGATCCGCGAACGCGGTTTGATGGACCCATGCGCGCCTCTCTCGACAAGGACCCTGCCGAGGTCGCGGCGATGTTCGACGAGGTGGCTCCGCGGTACGACCTCACCAACGCGGTGCTGTCGCTGGGCCAGGACCGGGGCTGGCGCACGGCAGTGGCGCGGGCGCTCGACCTGAGGCCCGGGCAGCGGGTGCTGGACCTCGCGGCGGGGACGGCGACGTCCAGCGCTGCGCTCGCCAAGAGCGGCGCGACGGTCGTGGGCTGCGACTTCTCGCTCGGCATGCTGCGGCAGGGGATCGGCAAGGGCGTCGACCTGGTGGCGGGGGATGCGCTGCGGCTGCCGTTCGCCGACGCGTCCTTCGACGCCGTGACGATCTCCTTCGGGCTGCGCAACGTGGCGTCGGCCCTCGACGGCCTGCGCGAGATGCGCCGGGTGACCAGGCCCGGGGGACGGCTGGTCGTCTGCGAGTTCAGCCACCCGACGTGGCGGCCGTTCCGCACGGTCTACGTCGAGTACCTCATGAAGGCGCTGCCGGCCGTCGCGACGCGGGTCTCGAGCGACCCTGCGGCCTACGTCTACCTGGCCGAGTCGATCCGGGCCTGGCCCGACCAGCCCGCGCTGGCCGCCGTGATCGAGGAGGCCGGCTGGACAGGCGTCGAGTGGCGGGACCTGACGGGCGGCATCGTCGCCCTCCACCGCGCCACCCGCTGACCGCCCACGACTGCGCGATCTTCGTCGGGTTGTCGCGCCAGGCGTCGTACGACGACAAGGCGGCGAAGATCGTCGCCCGCGAGCCCGGCCCTGGTGCGGGTCGCCCTCCACCGCGCCACCAGGTAACGGCCCCCGGTAGACTCGTGAGCCGCTCGTGAAAACTTTCACAAGCGAGAGGGGAAGCTCGTGGCCGCGCAGCAGGACGCCGACGTCATCGTCGTCGGCGCCGGGCCCGGTGGCAGCGCCGCGGCCCACGCGCTCGCCCAGTCCGGGCTCGACGTGCTGCTGCTGGAGAAGACGGCCTTCCCGCGCGAGAAGGTCTGCGGCGACGGCCTGACGCCGCGCGCCGTCAAGACGCTCGTCGACATGGGCATCGACACCTCCGAGGCCAACGGCTTCATCCGCAACCGCGGGCTGCGCATCCTCGGCGGCGGCGTGAAGCTGGAGCTGCCCTGGCCCGAGCTCGCGTCGTACCCCGACTACGGGCTGGTACGACCCCGGCTGGACTTCGACGACCTGCTCGCGCAGCACGCGCAGAAGGCCGGCGCCCGGCTGCAGGTGCTCACCAACGTGAGCGGCCCGGTCGTGGAGCACGGCCGCGTCGTGGGCGTGACCGCCAAGGTGGGCCCGGAGAAGACCGAGCAGACCTACCGGGCGCCCCTCGTCGTCGCGGCGGACGGGGTGAGCGCCCGGCTGGCGATCGCGCGCGGCATCGACAAGCGCGACGACCGGCCGATGGGCGTGGCGGTGCGGCGCTACTACGAGAGCCCCCGGCACGACGACGACATGCTCGAGTCCTGGCTGGAGCTGCGCACGCCCGAGGGCGACCTGCTCCCGGGCTACGGCTGGGTCTTCGGCGTCGGCGACGGCACGAGCAACGTCGGCCTCGGCATCCTCAACACCACCAAGGCCTGGCAGGACACCAACTACCGCGACCTCATGAAGCGGTGGACCTCGTCGATGCCCGCCGAGTGGCAGTTCGACGAGGAGCACGCGCGCGGGCCGATCCGCGGAGCGGCGCTGCCCATGGGCTTCAACCGGCAGCCGCACTACCAGGACGGGATGCTGCTGATCGGTGACGCCGCCGGTGCGGTGAACCCGTTCAACGGCGAGGGCATCGCCTACGCGATGGAGTCCGGCAGGCTCGCGGCCGAGGTCGTCGTCCAAGCCCTGGCCCGTCCCGAGGGACCGCAGCGCGAGCACGCGCTGCTCGCCTACCCGGCCGCGATGAAGGCGACCTACGGCGGCTACTACACGCTGGGGCGGGTCTTCGTCGGCCTGATCGGCAACCCCGGCGTGATGAAGGTCGCCACGAAGTACGGCCTCCCGCGGCCGCTGCTCATGAAGTTCACGCTCAAGCTGCTCGCGAACCTCACGGACCCGCGCGGCGGCGACGCGCTCGACCGCGTCATCAACGGGCTCGTGAAGGTCGCCCCCGCGGCCTGAGCACCCCTGCTGGACCCCTAGGCTGGCCCCGGACCGAGAGGAGATCAGAAGTGCTGCAGTGGTACCTGCCGGTCATCGTGCTGTTCGTGCTCGCCTTCGGCTTCGCAGCGTTCTCGGTCGTGGCCGCGACCTTCACCGGCCCGAAGCGGTACAACCGCGCCAAGTACGACGCCTACGAGTGCGGGATCGAGCCGACCCCGCAGCCGATGGGTGGCGGCCGGTTCCCGATCAAGTTCTACCTGACGGCGATGCTGTTCATCGTCTTCGACATCGAGATCATCTTCCTGTACCCGTGGGCCGTGGCCTTCGGCAAACTGGGCGTCTTCGGCCTGGTCGAGATGGTCCTGTTCATCGCCACGGTCTTCGTCGCGTACGCCTACGTCTGGCGCCGCGGCGGGTTGGAGTGGGACTGATCTAGATGGGCGTCGAAGAGAAGCTCCCCAGCGGCATCGTCCTGACCTCGGTCGAGAAGGTCGTCAACTGGAGCCGCAAGTCCAGCCTGTGGCCGGCGACGTTCGGCCTGGCCTGCTGCGCCATCGAGATGATGGCGACCGGCGCCGGCCGCTACGACCTCGCGCGCTTCGGCATGGAGGTCTTCCGCGCCTCGCCGCGGCAGGCCGACCTGATGATCGTCGCCGGTCGGGTGAGCCAGAAGATGGCGCCCGTCGTGCGGCAGATCTACGACCAGATGCCCGAGCCCAAGTGGGTCATCGCCATGGGCGTGTGCGCCAGCTCCGGCGGCATGTTCAACAACTACGCGATCGTGCAGG
>CAMLIA010000055.1 GCA_946479905.1 uncultured Frankiales bacterium
ACGTCATCGACCGCAAGCGCTCGGTGCGCAAGACCTACACCGAGCAGCTCGTCGGTCGTGGCGACATCAGCATCGAGGAGGCCGAGGAGGCCCTGAAGGACTACCAGTCCCAGCTCGAGCGGGTCTTCGCCGAGACCCGGGACGCGTCCACCTCGACCGCTCCCGAGCCGCCGATGGTGAAGGCGCTCGACCTGTCGACCATCCCGACGGCCGTCGAGCAGGACGTCCTCGACCTCATCGGCAAGGCGCACGTCACGCTGCCGGAGGGGTTCACCCCCCACCCGAAGCTCGCGCCGCTGATGGAGCGCCGGGCCGCGATGGTGACCGACGGCGGGATCGACTGGGGCTTCGGGGAGATCCTCGCCTTCGGGTCGCTGCTGCTCGAGGGCGTGCCGGTGCGGCTCGCGGGCCAGGACTCGCGGCGCGGCACCTTCGTGCAGCGGCACGCGACCCTCATCGACCGCAACACCGGTGCCGAGCACACCCCGCTGCGGTACCTCGACGAGGACCAGGGCCACTTCTACGTCTACGACTCGCTGCTGAGCGAGTACGCCTGCCTCGGCTTCGAGTACGGCTACTCCTCCGAGCGGCCCGAGGCGCTGGTGCTCTGGGAGGCGCAGTTCGGCGACTTCGTCAACGGCGCGATGACGATCATCGACGAGTTCATCTCCTCCGGCGAGGCCAAGTGGGGGCAGCGCTCGTCGGTGACGATGCTGCTGCCGCACGGCTACGAGGGCCAGGGCCCGGACCACTCCTCGACCCGCATCGAGCGCTTCCTGCAGCTGTGCGCCGAGGACAACATGACCGTTGCCTACCCGACGACCCCGGCCCAGCACTTCCACCTGCTCCGTGCCCAGGCGCTCGCCGAGGTCAAGCGGCCGCTCGTCGTCGTGACCCCGAAGTCGATGCTGCGCCTGAAGGCGGCCGCCTCCGCGCCCGGCGACTTCACCAGCGGCCACTGGCAGCCGGTGCTGCTCGACCCGGAGGCGCCGGACCCCGCGGGCGTCACGCGGGTCGTGCTGTGCAGCGGCAAGCTCTACTACGACCTGGCAGCGGCCCGGCGCAAGGCGTCGTCGACCGGCCCGGACACCTCGGTGGCGCTGCTGCGCGTCGAGCAGCTCTACCCGCTGCCCGGGGCGCAGGTGAGGGACGCGCTGGCGGCGTACCCCGGCGCGACCGACGTCGTGTGGGCGCAGGAGGAGCCGGCGAACCAGGGGGCGTGGAGCCACGTCGCGCTGTCGCTGCCGGAGCAGCTGCCCGCGGAGATCCGGCTGCGCCGCGTCTCCCGGCGGGCCTCGGCCTCCCCGGCGGCCGGGTCCTCCAAGGTGCACGAGGCGGAGCAGGCCGCGCTCGTCGAGGCCGTGTTCGCCCGCTAGCGATGTACTTCACCGACAGAGGCCTCGAGGAGCTGGCGCAACGGCGCGGCGAGGAGGAGGTCACCCTCGCCTGGCTGGCCGAGCGACTGAAGGAGTTCGTCGACGAGCACCCCGAGTTCGAGGTGCCGATCGAGCGCGCCGCCACCTGGCTGGCCCGCCTCGACGACGACGAGTAGCCCGCGGCGGGAAAGCAGCAGAGGCATCGGCGCCCGAGCGTGCCGGCATCCCGCCGACCGCCGATCGGCTCAGGTCTGCTGCTTTCGCGCCAGGCCACCGCTGTGGCTCAGCGCAGCGCGGCCCGACCGGTGCCCCTCAGCTGCCAGCACAGCGCGGCTCCCAGCACGAACCCGATGACGTGCGCCAGGTAGGCCACACCGGACCCGCTGCCCGCCTGGTTGGCGCGCAGGCTGACGTACTGCAGCACGAACCAGCTGCCCAGGACCAGCCAGGCCGGCAGCCGGATCGGCAGGAAGAAGAAGAACGTCAGCAGCGAGAGCACCCGCGCCCGCGGGAACAGCACGAAGTAGCCGCCGAGCACGCCGGCGATCGCCCCTGACGCACCGACCAGCGGCTCGGTCGAGGAGTGCTGCCACAGCGCGAAGCCGTACGTCGCCGCGTACCCGCAGAACAGGTAGAACGCGAGGTACCGCAGCCGGCCGAGCCGGTCCTCCACGTTGTTGCCGAACACGAAGAGGAACAGCATGTTCCCGAGCAGGTGCAGCCAGGAGCCGTGCAGGAACATCGCGGTCAGCACCGAGACGAACGGCCGCTTGTGGAACGGCGGAGGGTGCTCGTCGATGCACCCCGCCCGGTTGCCCGAGACCCCCACCTCGCCCGTCGCGGCGATCGGCTCCTGGCGGTTGTGGACCAGCTCGTCCGGGACCGCGGCGTACCGGTCGAAGTAGGCCCGTGTCTGGCACTCCTGCTTCAGCGGGGTGTCACCCACCAGGTGCACCGCCAGCGGGCTGAGGACGAACACCACGACGTTGACGGCGATGAGCAGCCAGGTGACGTAGCCGGGGCGCCGCGTCGGGTTGTCGTCGTGGACCGGGATGACCATCAGGCGGTCAGGACCAGCTTGCCGAACACCTCGCCGGTCGCCAGCCGCGCGAAGCTGGCTGCGGCGTCGGAGAGCGGGCGGACGTCGTCGATGACGGGTCGCAGCCCGCTCGAGACGCAGAACGCCAGCAGGTCCGCGAGCTCGTCGCGCGTCCCCATGGTGGAGCCGATCACCCGCAGCTGCAGGAAGAACAGCCGGTTGAGGTCGGCGCTCGGGTCGGGCCCGGTCGTCGCCCCCGACACCACGAGCGTGCCGCCCGGGCGCAGCGCCCGCATCGAGTGCGACCACGTCGCCTTGCCCACGGTCTCGAGGACGGCGTCCACGCGCTCGGGCAGCCGCGCGCCGGTCTCGAAGGCCTCGTGCGCACCGAGGTCCACCGCCTGCCGGCGCTTCGCCTCGTCCCTGCTGGTGGCCCAGACCCGGTAGCCGGCGTGCCGGGCCAGCGCGATCGCGGCAGTGGCGACGCCTCCCCCGGCACCCTGGACGAGCACGGTCTGGCCGGGACGGAGCCCGGCGTTGGTGAAGAGCATGCGGTACGCCGTGAGCCACGCGGTCGGGAGGCAGGCCGCCTCCTCCCACGTCAGCTCGGGCGGCTTCGGCAGCACGTTGCGGGCGGGCACCACCACCACCTCGGACAGCGTGCCCTGGTGCTTCTCCGACAGCAGCGTGCGCTTGGGGTCGAGGGTCTCGTCGCCGGCCCAGCCGGGCGTGGACACCACCGCGTGGACCACCACCTCCGTACCGTCGTCGAGGACGCCGGCGGCGTCGCAGCCGAGCACCATCGGCAGCAGGTCGGGGGCCAGGCCGACGCCCTTGAGCGACCAGAGGTCGTGGTGGTTCAGCGACGCGGCCTTGACGGTCACGCGCACCCAGCCGTCGGGCACGGCGGGGTCCGGGCGCTCCCCGACCGTGAGGCCGGACAGCGGGTCGTCGGCGGACTGGGACGTGCAGGTGACGGCGAGCATGCCGACGACCCTATGGGCGGCGCCGCCGCGGCTCAGAGCCGGGCGACACCGTCGCGCCGGGCAGCGGCAGCGACCGCGGCCGCGACGGCCGGGGCGACCCGCTCGTCGAACGGCGACGGGATCACCTTGTCCTCGGACAGCTCGTCGGCGACGACGTCGGCCAGCGCGACAGCGGCGGCCTGCTTCATGCCCTCGGTGACGCACCGGGCGCGCACCTCCATCGCCCCGCGGAAGACGCCGGGGAAGGCCAGCACGTTGTTGATCTGGTTCGGGAAGTCGGAGCGACCGGTGGCGATGACCCGGGCGCCGGCCCGGCGGGCGTCGTCCGGGTGCACCTCCGGGTCGGGGTTGGCCATCGCGAACACGATCGCGTCGGGCGCCATCGACCGGACGGCCTCGAAGGGGACCTTGCCCGCCGACAGCCCGATGAGGACGTCGGCGCCGGCGAGCGCGTCGTCGAAGGAGCCGGTGAACGCCGCCTTGTTGCTGATCTCGGCGAACATCCGCTTCTCGTCGTTGAGGTCGGTGCGGTCGAGGTGCACGATCCCCTTGCTGTCGGCGATCGCGAGGTCGCCGATGCCCGCCTCCAGGATCATCTTCGACACGGCGATGCCGGCGGCCCCGGCGCCGCTGACGACGACCCGGAGGTCGGCGAGCGTCCGGCCGGTCACCTTCGCCGCGTTGCGCAGGGCGGCGAGCGTGACGATCGCCGTGCCGTGCTGGTCGTCGTGGAACACCGGGATGTCCAGCCGCTCCTGCACCCGGCGCTCGATCTCGAAGCAGCGGGGCGCGCTGATGTCCTCCAGGTTGATGCCACCGAAGGCCGGAGCCAGCCGCACGACGGTCTCGATCAGCTCGTCGGTGTCGGTGACGTCGAGGCAGATCGGCACGGCGTCGACGCCACCGAAGTGCTTGAAGAGCATCGCCTTGCCCTCCATCACGGGCAGGGCGGCCTTGGCGCCGATGTCGCCGAGCCCGAGCACCGCGGTGCCGTCCGTCACGACCGCGACGGTGCGCGACATCCACGTGTAGTCGTAGACGAGGTCAGGGTCCTCGGCGATCGCGGTGCAGATCCGCGCCACACCGGGGGTGTAGGCGAGGGACAGGTCGTCGCGGGTCTCGAGCGGCACCGACAGGGCGATCTCGATCTTGCCGCCGCGGTGCAGGGCGAAGGCCGGGTCGGCGTCGCGGTCCTGGTCGATCACGACGCTCAGTTCCTCCAGGAAGGCGGTCACAGCAGAGCTCCCAAGCAGCTGTCAGGAAAAGCGCGACAGCGGGTGGAGCGCGCAGAACGATCGGGGGTTGCCCGGAGGTCACATCGTGTCACAGCCGGGCGAACGCCCTCGCGGCAGGACAGGCTCGGCCGTGTTTCGACCGGGTGCCCCCGGCCTGTCGGGCGGTTCGGCGTGCCACTATGCGCGCGATCAAGGTCCGCGAACCAGGAGGTCCCCCCGTGCGCGTCCGGCTGCTCCGCACCCTGCCGATGCTCGCCGTCCTGCCCCTCGCCCTCGCCGGCTGCGGCGGGTCGGGCGACGACTCGACCGTCACCCCGCCGTCGAGCTCCAGCAGCGCCGGGTCGCTCGCGGGCCTGCTCCCGGCCGACATCAGGGCCAAGGGCAAGCTCGTGGTCGGGTCCGACATCGCCTACCCACCGGTCGAGTTCGTCGAGGGCGGCAAGAACGTCGGCATCGACCCGGACATCGCGGCGGCCCTCGGGCAGAAGCTCGGGATCACCTTCGAGTTCGTGAACGGCACGTTCGACGGCCTCATCCCGCAGCTCACGACCAGCAAGCGCATCGACCTGATCATGAGCGCGATGAGCGACAACAAGAAGCGCCAGGCCACGGTCGACTTCGTCGACTACTTCTCCGCGGGCACGTCCATCATCGTCAAGAAGGGCAACCCGTCGCGCATCCAGAGCCTCGACGACTTCTGCGGCAAGACCGTGGCCATCCAGCGCGGGACGACGCAGGACGACGTCGCCGAGGGCCAGAAGAAGGCTTGCGGCAGCAAGGGGCTCACCATCCTGAAGTTCGAGACCGACCCTGAGGCTCTGCTGCAGGTCAAGTCCGGTCGCGCCGTCGCGGACATGAACGACTTCCCGGTCGCGGCCTACACCGCTCAGAAGCAGCCCGACTCCTTCGAGGTCGTCGGCGAGCAGCTCGAGGCGGGTCCGTACGGCATCGGCGTCCGCAAGAGCGACACCGCACTGCGAGACGCCCTGCAGAAGGCCGTGCAGGCGATCATCGACGACGGCACCTACGGCCGGATCCTCGACAAGTGGAACGTCGCTCAGGGCGCGCTCAAGACGGCGACGGTCAACGCGGGCACGTGACGTCCGACACGACCGGGACAGCGGCACCCGACAGGGTCGTCGCGGTCCCGGTCCGCCACTGGGGCCGGTGGCTCGGCGCCCTCGTCGTCCTCGCCCTGCTGGCGCTGCTGGTGCGGGCCTTCGCCGGCGCCGACATCCACTACCGGGTCACGCGCCAGTACTTCACGGCGCACGTGATCCTCGTCGGCGTCTGGCACACGCTGCTCATCAGCGTGCTCGCGCAGGCCATGGGGGTGGGCCTCGGGATCCTCGCGGCCGTCATGCGGCAGTCGAGGAACCCCGTCACGAGCGGGGTCGGCTGGTTCTACGTGTGGCTGTTCCGCGGTACGCCGTTGCTGCTCCAGCTCATCCTCTGGTTCAACCTGTCCGCGCTCTTCAAGACCATCAGCGTCCCGGGCCTCTGGCACGCCGACACCAACAGCGCGATCACCCCGTTCGTCGCGGCACTGCTGGGGCTCGGCATCAACGAGGGCGCCTACATGGCGGAGATCGTGCGCGCCGGGATCGGGTCGGTCGACCACGGCCAGACCGAGGCGGCCCAGGCGCTCGGGATGACCCAGGGCCTCACCCTGCGGCGCGTCGTGCTCCCCCAGGCGATGCGGGTGATCATCCCGCCCACCGGCAACGAGTTCGTGAACATGCTGAAGTCCAGCTCGCTGGCCAGCGCCGCGCAGTACACCGAGCTGCTGCGCGTGACGCAGACGCTCTACACCTCGAACTTCGAGATCATGCCGATGCTGTTCGTGGCGGCGCTCTGGTACCTCATCCTCACCAGCGTCTTCAGCATCGGCCAGTACTTCCTCGAGCGGCGCTTCGCCCGCGGCTCCCAGCGGGAGCTGCCACCCACCCCTCTGCAGCGCGTCCTGCAGGGCATCCGCCCGGGGCGGACATGACCCAACCGATGGTCAAGGCCGAGCAGGTGCACAAGAGCTTCGGCAAGCTCGAGGTGCTCAAGGGCATCGACCTCGAGGTGCAGGCGGCCGAGGTGTGCTGCCTGCTCGGACCGTCCGGCTCGGGGAAGTCGACCTTCCTGCGGTGCATCAACCACCTGGAGAAGATCACCGCCGGGCGGCTGTCGGTGGACGGCGAGCTGGTCGGGTACCGGCAGCAGGGCGGCAAGCTCTACGAGCTCCGGGAGAAGGAGACCGCCGCCAAGCGCGCGGAGATCGGCATGGTCTTCCAGCGGTTCAACCTCTTCCCGCACATGACCGCGCTGGGCAACGTCATCGAGGCACCGGTGCGCGTCCTCGGGAAGACCCGGCGTGACGCCATGGCCGAGGCACGGGCGCTGCTCGACCGGGTCGGCCTCGCCGACAAGGTCGACGCCTACCCGGCGCAGCTCTCCGGCGGGCAGCAGCAGCGCGTCGCGATCGCCCGGGCGCTGGCGATGCGGCCCAAGCTGATGCTCTTCGACGAGCCGACCTCAGCCCTCGACCCGGAGCTGGTGGGAGAGGTGCTGGACGTCATGCGCGGGCTCGCCAAGGACGGCATGACGATGGTGGTCGTCACCCATGAGATGGGCTTCGCGCGCGACGTCGGCGACACCGTCGTCTTCATGGACGGCGGGGTCGTCGTCGAGCAGGGCGAGCCCCGGCAGGTCATCGACTCCCCGCAGCACCCCCGCACCCAGGCCTTCCTCGGCAAGGTCCTGTAGGCCCACCCTTCCCCCGTGCACGCCCGGCCGCCCTGACGGGCGCCGGGCCACGCTCAGGAGCCCGCGCCGGTGGGCGGGAGCGGTGCACGGGGGAAGGGACCGCCGGGGTGGAGCGGCCAGTAGCGGAGCAGGACCACCGCCTCGACGTCGGCCACCCCCGACGGCCCGGGCGCGAACGGGTTGTCCGAGGCCAGCTCCCAGCCGCCCTCGGCGGGACGCACCGCCCGCTTCACCACGAGCAGCTCCGGCCGCGACCGGAACCGCGCCACCACGACCGCCCCGGGCCGGACCCGCCCGCCGCGCAGCACGACCAGGCAGTCGCCGTCGCGCAGCGCAGGCACCATCGACGGGCCCCGCACCTGCACGGTCCCGATGCGCACGCCCCTCCAAGCAGGTCGTCGGTGCCGAGAACCACGTGTCATAGGGTCACGAGAGCACCCGATCCGGAAGGACACATCATGGCTCTCCTCAAGCCCACCACGATCGTCAGCGCCCACTGCGACCTCCCCTGCGGCGTCTACGACCCGGCGCAGGCCCGCATCGAGGCGGAGTCCGTGAAGGCCGTCCAGGAGAAGTACCAGGGCAACGAGGACCCGACGTTCCGGCAGCGCGCGGTCGTGATCAAGGAGCAGCGCGCCGAGCTCGTGAAGCACCACCTGGACGTGCTCTGGACCGACTACTTCAAGACCCCGCACTTCGAGAAGTACCCCGACCTGCACGTGCTCTTCAACGACACGATCAAGCAGGCCTCGGCGTGCAAGCAGAGCAACGACCCGGCCGACGGCCAGAAGCTGCTCGACGGCATCGCCAAGATCGACGCCATCTTCTGGGAGACCAAGAAGGCTTGACGACCTGGCTGGTGCGGCACGGCGAGACCGAGTGGTCGAAGTCGGGTCGCCACACCGGCACGACGGACGTCCCGCTCACCGCAGACGGCGAGGCCCAGGCACGCAGCCTGGCGCCTCGCCTCTCGCGTCCGTGGGCACTCGTGCTGGCCAGCCCGCTGCAGCGGGCCTGGCGGACGGCACAGCTCGCCGGGGTGACCGCCACCGTCGACGACGACCTGCGGGAGTGGGACTACGGCCCCGCCGAGGGACGGACGACCGCGGAGCTCAGCGCCGACGGCCCGTGGAGCGTCTGGGACGCGGCCGGTCTCGGCGAGTCCCTGGAGCAGGTCGCCGAGCGGGTACGACGGGTGCTGGACCGGATCCCGGCGGACGGGGACACCCTGCTGGTGGCCCACGGGCACCTGCTCCGCGTGCTCGCCGCCGTGTACCTCGGGCTCGACCCCCGCGACGGCCGGCACCTCAGGCTCGACGCCGGCAAGGTGGGCGTCCTCGGCAGGGAGCACGACTGGGCGGCGGTGCTGGAGTGGAACACGTGATCCGCGCCGCCGAGCCCAGGGACGTACCCGTGGTCCTGGAGCTCGTCCGGGAGCTCGCGGCCTACGAGCGGGAGCCCGACGCCGTGGCGGCGACCGAGGCCGACCTGCACGCCGCGCTGTTCGGCCCGGACCCGGTCGCGGGGACGCTCGTGGCGGAGGCGGACGGGCAGGTCGTGGGCTTCGCCCTCTGGTACCGCACCTTCAGCACCTGGACCGGGAAGCCGGGGTTGTGGCTCGAGGACCTGTTCGTGCGGCCCGAGCACCGGGGCAGCGGGCTGGGCAAGGCGCTGCTCGTCGCCCTCGCCGGGCTCTGCGTCGAGCGCGGCTGGACCCGCTTCGAGTGGTGGGTGCTCGACTGGAACGAGCCGGCCCAGGGCTTCTACCGCTCGCTGGGCGCGCTCCCGGAGGACGAGTGGACGGTGTGGCGGGTCTCCGGGACCGCGCTGGCCCGGCTGGCCCAGATGGGCTAGTCCCGAGCCACCCGATCCGACCCTAGCGCTCCGTGCTCGTTTCGTCACAGGGTGTTGTGTGGCCCCCGGCACATACGTGATCAGCGCTGCCGCGCTCCTGTCCGTCGCGCTCGTGACCGTCTCCGACGCCGTGTCCTACGGGATCCGGTCGGCCACCGCCATCGGCGCCGCCGTGCTGCTGCTGCGCACCGGCAGGGCCCTGGGCGGCCGCGCGCGCGGACTGCTCGCCGCCGCGCTGCTGGCCGGGATCGGGAGCGGCCTGACGGCCTCCGCCCAGCTGCTCGTGACCGGTCAGCCGGCCCCGCCCGGCGGGCCCGCCGACTGGGTGTACCTGTCCTACGGGCCGCTCGCCGTCGCCGGCCTGCTGTCATTGCCCCGGCACCCCCAGGCCGGCCCGTGGCGGGCGAAGGCGCTCACCGAGGGCGCCATCGCGGTGACGTCGCTGTGCTTCGTCCTGGCCGGCGTGCTCCAGGACATGGCGGGCGCGAGTGGCCAGTCCGCGGTCGCCAAGGCCGCCGCCCTCGGCTACCCGATCAACGCGGTGTTCGTCCTGACCGTGCTGCTCGTGACCGTTCCCCGGCTGGGCGCGGGCCTGCGGCCGTTCCTGCGCGTGTGCGGCGCGGGGTTCACGCTGCTGACCGTCGGCGACATCGGCTACAGCGTCGGGGCGCTGCACGGCTGGTACACGCCGACGACCTGGCCGGCGATGGCCACCCAGGCCGGGATCGTCCTGGTCGCCCTCAGCCCGCTGCGGGCCCGGGAGCGGGTGCAGCTGGAGGCCGAGAGGCCGGTCGCGCCGTCCCTGCTGGAGTCCGCGGCGCCCTACATCGCCATCGTCCCCGCCATCGGCCACAGCAGCCTGCTGCTGCTCGAGGGCAAGCAGTTCTCGCTCACCGAGATGGCCCTCGCGGTGCTCGTGGGAGCCGCGCTCATCGCCCGCCAGCTGCTGAGCAACGCCGAGCACGCCCGAGTGCTCGCGTCCCTGGTCGACCGGGAGGCGCTCGCCCAGGCCGCGGCGCTGCGCGACCCGCTGACCTCGCTGTCCAACCGCACGGCGCTGCTCGCCGAGCTGACCCGGCTCATCGAGGGCCCGGAGCGGCACCCCATCGCGCTCGCGCTGCTGGACCTCGACGACTTCAAGGACGTCAACGACACCCACGGTCACGAGACCGGCGACGCGGTGCTGCGGGAGGTCGCCCGCCGGCTCCGGGACGTGGCGCCGCCCGGCGCGATGGTCGCGCGGCTCGGCGGTGACGAGTTCGCCGTCTGCACGACGCGCACGACGACGTCGGCCCTGGCCGGTGCCCTCGTGGCGGCGCTCGACGAGCCGGTCGCGCTCGGGACCCGGCTGTTCACCGTGTCGGCCAGCATCGGCGTGGTCGTGGCGGACGCCGGCGACGCCGGCCCCACGGTCGCGCTGTCGCACGTCGACGTCGCCATGTACGAGGCCAAGGCCCTCAAGAACCCGCAGCGCTCGGCGGTCGTGGTCCTCGACGGGCAGGCCCGGGCGCAGGCCGCCGCACGCGTGCAGCTGCGCGACGACGTCTCCCGGCCCGACCTCAGCCAGTTCCGGATGGTGTACGAGCCGATGGTGGACCTGGCCGAAGGCACCGTCGCCGGCGCGGAGGCGCTGCTGAGGTGGCGGCACCCTGTGCTCGGCGAGATCAGCCCGACCGTGTTCATCCCCCTGGCCGAGCAGGTCGGAGCCATCCACCTGCTCGGCGAGCACGCGCTGCGCACCGCGGCGGCGGCGTTCGCCGAGTGGCTCGCCGCCGCCGAGGCGGCCGGGAAGCCGCTCGGGAAGGCCTCGGTGGGCGTCAACCTCAGCCCGCGCCAGCTCGGTCGTCCCGGGCTCGTCGACCTGGTGCGCGAGGTGCTCCACCAGCACCGGCTGTCGCCGTACCGGCTGGTCCTCGAGATCACGGAGGAGGCGCTGCTCGACGACTGGGAGACGGCCGTCGAGGTGATCCGCGAGCTGCGGGCGCTGGGGGTCGCCGTCGCCGTCGACGACTTCGGCACCGGCTACTCCTCGCTGCGCTACCTCCGGCGGTTCGACACGAGCACCGTCAAGATCGACCGCGAGTTCATCCAGGCGGTGGCCGACGAGCCGCGGACCCGCGCCCTGGTCGCGAGCGTGCTCGACATGGCCCGGTCGCTGGACCTGCACACGGTCGCCGAGGGCATCGAGACCCTCGACCAGCTGGCGGTGCTGCGCGCCCTCGGCTGCGCCTACGCCCAGGGCTACCTGTTCGACAAGCCGATGGAGCACGACGCGTTCGGGGAGCTGCTGCTCAGCCGGCACCGGTACCCCATGGCCGGGTACGCGGTCCCGATCCAGCGCGAGGCCCGCCCGGAGCCGCTGCCCGTCATCCCGCGGCGTACCGGCTGAGCGCGGCCGCTCCCAGGCAGAGCGCTGCCGACCCGACGAGGTAGCGCCACGACCGGGTCTGCGCCACCTCGACGGCGAAGGCCGAGAAGGTCGTCAGCGCACCGCAGAACCCCACCCCGACCAGGGCGTAGGTCGACGGCGACGCCCCGACCAGCAGCCCGAGCACGGCACTGCCCACGACGTTCACGACCAGCGTGGCGCGCACGCCGGGCACCAGCTCGGCGACCAGGAACCGCAGCGGGGCGCCCACCGCGGCGCCGAGCGCGACCAGCAGGGCGCTCACGTCCGCAGCCCGGCGACGGCGGCGGCCGTGCCCAGCAGCAGGGACGCCGCGAGGTAGGCCACGGCGGCCACGACGGAGGACGTGACGGTCTGGACGGCCAGCGCCGACATCGTGGTGAAGCCACCCAGCACGCCGGTGCCGAGCAGCGGTCGGGTCCAGTGATCGGGGGGACGGCGTACGACCAGCGCGCCGAGCAGGAAGGCGCCGACCACGTTGATGGCGAGCGTGGTCACCAGGTGCGGCGCGGCCTCGACCAGCCCGTACCTCGCGAGACTGCCGACGACCCCTCCGACAGCGACGAGAACGACGGGACCGGCGATCGTCGGAGCGGCGTCGGGATCGGTCACGCCGCCACCCTCTCAGGTGGCCCCGTGGGTTGACCTTCGTCACAGGTGTAGGAGGCTGACCTCACGGGCAGGTCTTGCTCGCGAAGATCATCCGACCGAAGGGGGGAACGTGACGACGTCCGGCGACACGGTGGTGCTGAGGCTGCCGGCCCAGGGGGCCTACCTGTCTGTGCTCCGCACCGCGACCGCGTCACTGGCCTCCCGGCTCGACTTCACCATCGACGACATCGAGGACCTGCGGATCGCCGTCGACGAGGCCTGCGCGATGCTGCTCTCGCAGGCCGTCGCGGGCGCCGACCTGACCTGCCGCTTCGAGCTCTCGGGCGACGCGATGGGCGTGGCGGTGAGCGTCCCGACCATCGACGGGGAGCTGCCCTCGCGCGACACCTTCGCCTGGACGGTCCTCACGGCGCTCGCCGGGGAGGTCGACAGCGCCGTCGACAGCGACCGGGTCGTGACCCTCTCGCTGCGCAAGACCCGTGCAGAGCTGCAGGCACCGGTCCAGTGACGACGCCTTCCGCCCCCAGCACGGACGAGGACGAGCCCGACGTGAACGACCCCGACGTCGCCGCCGTCACCGAGGAGCTCACGTCCGGCCGCAACCAGCGGCTCGCCGCCGACCGGACCCGCGCCCGGGAGCTGTTCCTGCAGCTGTCGGAGCTCCCGGAGGACGCCCCCAGCCGGGCCCGCCTGCGCGACGAGCTGGTCGAGCTGCACCTGCCGCTCGTCGAGTACCTCGCGCGCCGCTTCCGCAACCGCGGCGAGATGCTCGACGACCTCATCCAGGTCGCGACCATCGGGCTCATCAAGTCCGTCGACCGCTTCGACCTCGAGCGCGGGGTCGAGTTCTCGACCTACGCCACACCGACCATCGTCGGCGAGATCAAGCGGCACTTCCGCGACAAGGGCTGGGCCATCCGGGTCCCACGCCGGTTGCAGGAGCTCAAGCTCGCGCTGACCAAGGCCACCAGCGAGCTGTCGCAGAAGAACGGCCGGGCACCCACCGTCGCCGAGCTCGCCCAGCACCTCGGGCTGTCGGAGGAGGAGGTGCTCGAGGGCCTGGAGTCGGCGAACGCCTACTCCGCGGTCTCCCTCGACGCGCCCGACGGCGGCGACGACGACTCCCCCGCCGTCGCGGACTCGCTCGGCATGGTCGACGAGGCGCTCGAGGGCGTGGAGTACCGCGAGTCCCTCAAGCCGCTGCTCGAGAAGCTGCCCGCGCGCGAGAAGAAGATCCTCATGCTCCGGTTCTTCGGCGGCATGACCCAGTCGCAGATCGCGGCCGAGCTCGGCATCTCGCAGATGCACGTGTCGCGGCTGCTGGCCCGGACCCTGGCGCAGCTGCGGGTCGGTCTGCTCTCCGAGGACTGACGTCCCTCAGCGCTCGCGGAAGGTCTCGCGCAGCTCCGGCGTCGCGAACAGGTAGAGGACCGAGCCGGCGAGCAGGACGAGCGGGACGGCCACCGGCCAGGCTCCGGCCTTGAGCATGGTCAGCGCCACCGGGAACGGGAAGACGTTCAGCACCACGGCCGGGGACCGCGCCCAGCCACGGCCGCGGTCCGCGCCGCGAGCGAGCAGCAGCAGGACGAGCCCAGTCAGCACGGCGGCGCCCGCCCCGAGCTCGGCCGGGGCCCGGTCACTGCGGTCGCTGAGGCTGACCACGGCGTACCACACCCCCAGGCCGACGAGCGCCAGGCCCTCGACGGCGAGCAGCAACGCGAGTCTTCGGGTCAGCGGCACGGCCGCGAGGCTAGCCTTTGAGGGTGCGAGCGCTCCTGGTGGTCAACCCGAAGGCCACGACGACCACGGCTCGCGCCCGCGACGTGCTGGCCCACGCCCTCGCCAGCGAGGTCAAGCTGGACGTCGCGGAGACCACCCACCGGGGCCACGCCACCGAGCTGGCGACGCAGGCCACCCGGGACGGGCTCGACGTCGTGGTGGCGCTCGGCGGCGACGGCACCGTCAACGAGGTGGTCAACGGGCTGCTGCACGCGGGCCCCCAGCCCGGCCTGCCGGCGCTCGGCGTCGTCCCCGCCGGGAGCACCAACGTCTTCGCCCGGGTGCTGGGCCTGCCGAACAACGCCGTCGAGGCGACCAGCCAGCTGCTCGAGGCGCTGCTCGTCGACCGGCGCCGCTCGATCGGCCTCGGCCAGGCCGACGACCGCTACTTCACCTTCAACGCCGGGCTCGGCATCGACGCGGGGGCGGTACGACGGGTCGAGCGCGCCCGGGCCAAGGGCCGGACCGCGACCCAGCCGCTCTACGTCCGGTCGGCGGTCAAGGAGCACTTCCTCGGCAAGGGCCACCTGCTCACCGTCGAGCTGCCCGACGCGGAGCCGCTGCGGCTGGCGCTCGCGCTGATCTGCGCTGCCGACCCCTGGACCTACCTCGGGACCCGGCCGGTGCGGCCCTGCCCGGACGCCTCCTTCGACACCGGCCTGGACCTGTTCGGGCTCACCACGGCGCGCACCACAGTGATGCTGCGGCACCTCACCCAGCTGCTGGCGAAGGACGGGCGACCGCACGGCAAGCGCGTCGTGCTGCTGCACGACCTGCCCGGGTTCACGCTCACCGCCGACGGACCGCTGCCGTTCCAGCTGGACGGTGACGAGCTCGGTGACCGGCAGTCGGTGGTGCTGCGGAGCGTGCCGCAGGCGCTCAGCGTCTTCGTCTGAGCCCGTCCGGGTGACGCGGCTCACCCGTTCAGGCGGTCCTGCGGCGCACAACCCCCACGACGTGACGAAGGCGACACCCCGCGCCGCGGGGAAGCGTTGCAGAAGCCTTGCCACGCGTGGGCCCCGAGTGATTGTGTAGAACCGGATTCGGACGGTGTCGACCACGCCACACAGGGCAGGGAGCGGCGAGGACGACCACGCAAGATCGTGAACGGTTTCACAAGCAGCCCGGCCTGCCAGGTCGGGCAAGGACGCCCAGCTGAGCCCCCCGGACAGCCGGCGAGCCCGAGGAGTTGCATCGCATGGACTGGCGCCAGAGCGCGCTCTGCCGAGAGCAGGACCCCGAGCTCTTCTTCCCCATCGGCACGACGGGGCCGGCAGCGGCCCAGGTGGACGAGGCCAAGGCCGTCTGCCGGCGCTGCCCGTCCCTCGAGCCGTGCCTCACGTGGGCGCTCGAGACCGGACAGGACGCCGGCGTGTGGGGCGGCACGTCCGAGGACGAGCGGCGCGCCCTGAAGCGCCGCAGCACCCGGCTGCGCACCGCCTGACGCGCGTGCCCCGCGAGCACTGGACGCGGCCGCCGGTGGTGGCGACCGAGGCCCCGTCCGCCCGGGCGGCGCTGTGGCGCTACCGCGTGGTCTCGCTGCTGCTGCTGCTGCTCGTGGCAGGCGGCGTCATCTGGCTGTTCCTGAAGTTCAGCAACGTCACGGGTGGCGAGGACCCGGGCATCGGGCTCAGCCGGCCGGCTCCGGTTCAGGTGTCAGCGGCACGCTGAGCCGGGCGCGGGTCCCGCGCGGGAGGCTCGGCTCGAGCGTGAGGGAGCCGCCGAGCTCGCCGGCCACCAGGGTCCGCACGATCTGCAGCCCCAGCCGGGTGCTGGCCTCCAGCTCGAACCCCTCCGGCAACCCGGCCCCGTCGTCCACGACCTCGACGTCGAGCCGCGCGTCGCCGCGCGTCACACGGACCTCGATCTCGCCGTACTCCCCCTCCGGGTAGGCGTGCTCGACCGCGTTCTGCACCAGCTCGGTCAGCGTCATCGACAGCGGCGTGGCGACCTCGGCGGGCAGCACCCCGAACGAACCGGACCGGTGGACCCGGGCGGGGGTCCCGGTGGTGGCCACCTCCGCGCACATGGCGAGCACCTTGTCGGCGATGACGTCGAAGTCGACGCTCTCGTCCAGGGCGAGCGACAGCGTCTCGTGGACCACGGCGATGCTGGCGACCCGGCGCACCGACTCCTCGAGCGCCGCCTGCGCCGCCGGATCCGTCATCCTGCGGGCCTGCATCCGCAGCAGCGCGGCGACCGTCTGCAGGTTGTTCTTCACGCGGTGGTGGATCTCGCGGATGGTGGCGTCCTTGCCCATGATCGCGCGGTCCCGGCGGCGCACCTCGGTCACGTCGCGGACGAGGACCAGCGCCCCGCGGGGCTCGCCGCCCGGCACCAGCGGCAGGGCGCGCAGCGCCACCACCGCCGAGCGCGCCTCCACCTCGCTCTCCCGCGGCTCGCGGAACCGGAGCGCCGCCGCCAGGGCGGCGGACCCCCGCGGCTCGTCGAGCTTGCCGGGGCCGGCGGACAGCCGGGCGATCGTGTGGCCCAGGTGCGCGCCCAGCAGGTCCCCGGTGACGCCCAGCCGGCGGTAGGCCGACAGCGCGTTGGGCGAGGCGTAGACGACGTGGCCGGTCCGGTCCAGCCGCATCAGGCCGTCGCCGACCCGGGGCGAGTGCTCCGGGTCGGGGTCGCTGCCGGGGAACGGGAACGTCCCCTCGCCCACCATCTGCATCAGCTCGCCGGCGCTCGACAGGTACGCCAGCTCCAGCTGCGAGGGAACCCTCGCGGTGGCGAGGTTGGTGTCCCGCGACAGCACCGCCACGACGTGGTCGCCGCGCCGGACCGGGACCGCCTCGCGACGGACCTGGCCGTGCTCCTCGATGTGGCCGCCGGACTCCGCGGCGAGGTCCAGGCGCCGGTCGTGCTCGGGCTCCGCCCCGACGACGTCGTCCGGGTAGGTCGTCGCACCGGTCGTGGGCCGCATGTGCGCGGCAGCGAGCCAGTGCCCCTCCGTGGTGCGGACCCACAGCACGAGGTCGGCGAACGACAGGTCCGCCAGCAGCTGCCACTCGGCCACCAGCCGCTGGAGGTGGTCGAGGTCGGGCCCGGTCAGGGCAGTGCGCGACCGGACCAGGGCGGCGAGGGTCGACACGAGGAGAAGCCTAGGCTTGCGGGGTGGGCGATCCCTGGCGCTGGCTGGACGAGGCACGCGCCGACGTGCGCGCCCGCGGCCTGGTCCGCCGGCTGGACCCCACCGAGGGGCTGCTCGACCTCGCCTCCAACGACTACCTCGGGCTCGCCCGGCACCCCGACGTGGTGGAGGCCGGCGTGGCCGCCGCCCGCCGGTTCGGCGCGGGATCCACCGGGTCGCGGCTCGTCACGGGGACGACCACGCTGCACCTGGAGCTCGAGGAGGCGCTGGCCGTCCGGTGCGGCGCCGACGCCGCGCTGGTGTTCTCCTCCGGCTACCTGGCGAACCTGGCCGCGGTGTCCACGCTGGCCGGTCCCGGCACCCTGGTCGTCAGCGACAGCGCGAACCACGCGTCGCTCATCGACGCCTGCCGGCTCTCCCGCGCGACCGTGCAGGTGGTCCCCCACGCCGACGTCCAGGCGGTCGACGCCGCCCTGACCGCGTGGGAGGGCCGCGCCGTCGTCGTGACGGACGCCGTCTTCAGCGTGGACGGCACACTGGCGCCGCTGGTCGCGCTCCACGAGGTCGTACGACGGCACGGCGCGCTGCTGATCGTCGACGAGGCACACGGGCTCGGCGTGCTGGGCCCGCGGGGCGGCGGCGCCTGCGCGCTGCTCGGGCTCGACCGGGAGCCCGACGTGGTCCGCACGGTCACGCTCTCGAAGTCCCTCGGGGCGCAGGGCGGGGCGGTGCTGGGACCGGCCGCGCTGCGGGACCACATGGTCGACACCGCCCGGTCGTTCGTCTTCGACACCGGGCTGGCCCCGGCCTCCGTCGGGTCGGCGCGCGCGGCGCTGGACCTCGTCACGGACGAGCGGATCGCCGCCCTCGCCGCGGTCGGCCAGGAGCTGGCCGCCGCCCTGGCGGTCGAGCCGACGCCGGGAGCGGTCGTCCGGCTGCCCGTCGGCGACCCGTTCCTGGCCACCGCGGCGCGCGACCGCTGCCGCGCCGAGGGGGTGCTGGTGGGGTGCTTCCGGCCCCCGTCGGTGCCGGTGGGCGGCGCCTGCCTGCGGGTGACGGCGCGCGCCGACCTCACGCCCGAGCAGGTCGCGCGGGCTGCGTCCGTCGTACGAGCCGGTCTCAGGCCGCCTGCGGGGTGACCCGGGAGCGCAGCCAGGTGAGGCCGTCCTCGTCGGTGCGGTGCTCGCGCCAGCCGTCCAGGACCAGGTCGAGGTCGTGCTCGGCGGGGATGACCGCGAGCACGTGGACGTCGCGGCTCGGCCCGGGGTAGCCGCCGGCCTGGCAGAGGTACAGCTCACCGGTCTCACGCAGCCAGGCCAGCCGCCAGGCGTCCTCGGAGCCGGCGGCACGCCAGGTGGCACCGAAGTCCACCTCGTCGCTGGTGCGACGGCGGGGGTCGGCGGTCTGGAAGGCGGTCTCGTCCGCATAGCTGACCGTCATGGCGTGCCTCCTTGCAGGGTCGGGGGGAGCGTGCAGGCGTGCAGGTGAGACGCTCCACTCTCGGCATCGGTGCTGTGCCCCGGGCAAACCCCGGCTGAACGTCTGGTGAGAGGTGATCGGGTGCTCTTCGTCACGGGCACGGGGACCGACGTGGGGAAGACCGTCGTCACCGCCGCGCTCGCGGTCCTGGGCATCCAACGCGGCTCGGTCGCGGTCGTCAAGCCCGCGCAGACCGGTGTGGACGACGGCGCGCCGGGCGACCTGGCCGAGGTGGTCCGGCTGGCGGGCCCGGTCAGCACGCACGAGCTGGTGCGCTACCCGGACCCGCTGTCGCCCGCCGCCGCGGCACGGCTGTCCGGGCGGCCCCCCGTGGACCCCGCCGTGCTGTACGACCTGCTGCTGGGGCTCCGAGAGGACCTCGTGCTCGTCGAGGGCGCCGGCGGGCTGCTCGTCCGCTTCGACGAGGACGGCCTGACGCTCGCCGACATGGCCCGCGCGCTGCGGGCCCGGGTGCTCGTCGTCGTGGACCCCGCGCTCGGCACGCTCAACCACACCGCGCTCACGCTGGAGGCGCTCGCCCACCGGGGCGTGCTGCTCGAAGGGCTGGTGCTGGGCTCCTGGCCGGACGATCCCGGCCTGGCCGAGCGCTCCAACCTGCGCGACCTCGAGATGCTCGCCGCCCGTCCGCTGCTGGGGGCCCTCCCTGCCGGCGCGTCCTCGGCCCCCGACTTCCTCGGGCTCGCCCGGGCGGCGCTGTGCCCGCAGCTCGGCGGGACGTGGGACCCCCGCGCCTTCCGCGCCCGCTGGGACCCCTGACCCGGGCGCTGCGCGCCAGGGGTGTGCCGCTCCCCCGCGCAGGAACCCCGAACCCAGCGGCACACCTCGCGAGTGCGCCAGGGGTGTGCCGCTCCCCGGCGTCGGGCTCCCGCATGGCGCGGCACACATCCGGGCGGGCAGATCGTTGTGCGCTCCCACCGGCGGCGCGGACGGCAGCACCTGGCAGAATCTGGGCGTGACCGAGCTGCTGGTGGATGTGCTGGAGCTCGCGCGCGAGCAGGTGCTCGGGCGCGGGGTGGGACTGACGGAGGAGCAGGCGCTGGCGTGCCTGCAGCTGCCGGACGAGCGGCTGCCGGAGCTGCTCGAGCTGGCGCACGAGGTGCGGATGGCGCACTGCGGCCCGGAGGTCGAGGTCGAGGGCATCATCAGCCTCAAGACCGGCGGCTGCCCCGAGGACTGCCACTTCTGCAGCCAGTCGGGGCTGTTCCCGTCGCCGGTGCGCGCGGCCTGGCTCGACATCCCCTCGCTCGTGAAGGCCGCCGTCGAGACCCGCGCGACCGGGGCGACCGAGTTCTGCATCGTCGCCGCGGTGCGCGGCCCGGACGCCAAGCTCATGGAGCAGGTCAAGCAGGGCGTGGCCGCGATCCGCGAGGCCGTCGACATCCAGGTCGCCTGCTCGCTCGGGATGCTCACCCAGGAGCAGGTCGACGAGCTCGCCGCGATCGGCGTGCACCGCTACAACCACAACCTCGAGACCGCCCGCAGCCACTTCCCGAACGTCGTCACCACCCACACCTGGGAGGAGCGCTGGGACACCCTGTCGATGGTCCGCGCCGCCGGCATGGAGGTCTGCTGCGGCGGCATCCTCGGCATGGGCGAGACGCTCGAGCAGCGCGCCGAGTTCGCCGCGCAGCTCGCGACCCTCGAGCCCGACGAGGTGCCCCTGAACTTCCTCAACCCGCGGCCCGGTACGCCGTTCGGCGACCTCCCGGTCATGGACGCCAACGAGGCGCTCAAGGCGATCGCCACCTTCCGGCTCGCGCTCCCCCGCACCATCCTGCGGTTCGCCGGCGGCCGCGAGATCACCCTCGGCGACCTGGCGAAGGACGGCATGCTCGGCGGCATCAACGCCGTCATCGTCGGCAACTACCTCACGACCCTCGGCCGCCCGGCGACGGAGGACCTCGACATGCTGGCCGACCTGAAGATGCCGCTCAAGGGGCTGTCGTCGACTCTCTAGTCGGGCGCGACCGCGAGGTCCTCTGGCACCCGTACGCCCCGCCCCGCGCCGAGCCCCTGTTCGGGGTCGTCGGCGCCGACGGGGTGCGGCTGACCCTCGAGGACGGCCGCACCGTCGTCGACGCGATGAGCTCCTGGTGGGCGGCGATCCACGGCTACCGGCACCCGGTCCTGGACAGGGCGCTGCACGCGCAGGTCGACCGGTTCGCGCACGTGATGTTCGGCGGCCTGACGCACGCCCCCGCCGTCGAGCTGGCCGAGCTGCTCACCGACATCACGTCCTTCGACCGCGTCTTCTTCGCCGACTCCGGGTCGGTGGCCGTCGAGGTCGCGCTGAAGATGTGCGTCCAGGCGACCGGAGTCCCGCGGGTGCTCACGATCCGCGGCGGCTACCACGGCGACACCGCCGGGGCCATGTCGGTCACCGACCCTGACGGGATGCACGGGCTGTTCCGCGGGCACGTGGTGGAGCAGGTCTTCGTCTCCCGGCCACCGGTCAGTCGCGAGCCGGGCGACCTCGACGAGCTGCGCGCCGCCCTGCAGCAGCCGCTCGCGGCGCTCATCGTCGAGCCGGTGGTGCAGGGCGCCGGCGGCATGCGCTGGTACGACCCCTCCTGGCTCGCCGAGGCCGTCGCGATGGCGCGCGCTGCCGGCGTACTCGT
>CAMLIA010000056.1 GCA_946479905.1 uncultured Frankiales bacterium
GCGGACGGGCAGCGCGTGCCGCACCAGGACCAGCTCCATGGCCGGCGAGCCTAGTCAGGCAGCAGCAGGCAGCTGTCGCCGAACTCGTGCCACAGGTAGCCCTCCGCCGCCGCGTGCGCGTAGGCGCAGGACACCAGCTCCGGTCCCGCGACGGCCTCGAGCAGGTGCACGTGGCTGGCACCAGGCTCGTGCCACCCGGTGATCAGGCCGTTCACGACGCGGGCCGGTCGGTCGGTGCCGAGGACCAGGTCCGTCCAGCCGTGGCCCTCGCGGACGAAGCCCGCCTCGTCCGCCACCGTCTCGAGCGCGCGGGTGACGGTCGTGCCCACGGCGACGACCCGGCCGCCACGCCACCGGACGTGGTTGACCAGCGCGGCCGTCGCGGCCGGCACCTCGAACCGCTCCGGGTTCGGGGGCTCCCCCGCCTCGGGGGAGGACACGCCGGTGTGCAGCGTCACGGGCGCGATCAGCACCCCCCGCGTCACGAGGTCGGTGACCGTGCGCTGGGTGAAGGGCCGGGCGGCGCTCGGCATCTCGGCCGAGCCCGGTTCCAGCGAGAACACCGTCTGGTACGCCGACAGCGGCCACCGGTGCGGCACGTAGCCGTAGGAGATCGGCCGGCCGTGCCGCTCCAGCAGCGCGGTCACCGGTCCCTCGACCGCCACCCGGGCGCGGTGCAGCCGGACCTGGTCCGGCAGCGTCTCGAGGACCTCGAGCCACGCACCGGCGGGCAGGTCGATCCGCTCCGCCCGCCGTACGTCGGTGACCGGTCCGAACGACAGCCCCGCGGGCCGCACCTCGACGACCCAGGTGCCGTCGTCGAGGGCGTTCGCGAAGTGCACCTCCACCGCGGTGCCGTCCGCCCGGCGGCCGTCGACCGAGGCGGCGAGCGTCGCGCTGCGGTTGACGACGACGACGTCCCCGGGCGCAAGGAACCGCGGGAGGTCGTGGAACACCGCGTCGACCAGCCGGCCGGGGGAGGCCGCGAGCAACCGGACCTCGTCGCGCTCCAGGCCCCTCGCCTCGGCCGGCTCCGTCGCGTTGCGCGTGCCGACGGTGGTCACCCGACCACCAGCGGGCTCAGGTCGACCGAGCGGTACCGCCCGCTGGGCTGCTCGAGAAGCCGCCGGAAGGCCGGGACGACCGACTCGGGCAGCGGCCGGTCGGAGATGTCCTCACCGGGGAACGCTGCCTGGTGCATGTCGGTCCGCATGTCCCCGGGGTCGAAGGCGAGCACCCGCATCTCGGGGTGCTCCTGCGCGAGCACGGCGCTCAGGTGGTCGAGCGCGGCCTTCGAGGACCCGTACCCGCCCCAGCCCTCGTAGGCCTCCACGGCGGCGTCCGAGCTGACGTTGACCACGGTCCTCGGGCGCAGCAGCTGCACGAGGGCCAGCGGTGCGAGGACGTTCACCTCGAAGACGCGGCGCAGCTCGTCCAGCGGGTAGTCCTGCAGCGGCGGCAGCGGTGACGGCCCGAGGTCGCTGGCGTTGTTGACCAGGAGCCCGACGCCCGGTCCCGCCGCCGCGAGCAGCTGCTGCCGGTGCTTCGGGTCGGCCACGTCGCCCGGCACCAGCTGCGCGGTGGTGGGGGCGTGGGCTCTGAGCGCCTCGCCGTCGCGGGCGTCGAGCACCAGCTGCCAGCCGTCCTCGGCCAGAGCGTGAGCCAGCGCGCGACCCAGACCTCGGGAGGCGCCGGTGATGACTGCGGTTCGTGATGTCATGGAGGTATCCTCGAAGTTGAAGTCAACTTCATGTCAAGGGGGTGATGTCGGTGCGTTCGGACGACCTGCTCACGGTCGGGGACGTCGCGCACCGCAGCGGCTTCGCGGCCTCGGCGTTGAGGTTCTACGAGCGCGAGGGCCTGATCGCGGCGAGCCGGACCGCGGGCGGCCAGCGACGCTACGAGCGGTCGGTGCTGCGCCGGCTCGCCTTCATCCGGGCGGCCCGCAACATCGGGCTGTCGCTCGACGAGGTGCGCGAGGCACTCGACACGCTGCCCGGTGGACGGACACCGACCAAGGCCGACTGGGCCCGGTTGAGCAAGTCGTGGAGCGCGCGCCTGGACGAGCAGATCCGCGCGCTCAGGGCACTGCGCGAGGGCCTCGACTCCTGCATCGGGTGCGGCTGCCTGTCGTTGCGCCGCTGCGCCATCTCCAACCCCGCCGACGTCGCGGCCACCCGCGGCGTGGGCGCGGTCTACCTGCCGCGGCCGCTCACCGAGGAGCACCGCCACTAGCGTGGCCGGCATGCCCGGTGCCCTGCCCGACGGCGACCCGCCACCGCCGGACGGAGCGCTGCCCGCACCGGCATCGGCGCCGTTCAGCGTCTACGTGCACGTGCCGTTCTGCACGACCCGCTGCGGGTACTGCGACTTCAACACCTACACCGACCTGGGCGGCCAGCAGGCGGCGTACGCCGAGGTCGTCCTCGCCGAGCTGGAGCTGATGCGGCGGGTGGCGGCGCCCCCGCCTGCGGACACGGTGTTCTTCGGTGGCGGCACGCCGACCCTGCTGCCCGCCGCGGACCTGGCCAGGGTGCTGGCCGCGATCGAGCTCGCCCCCGGCGCCGAGGTGACGACGGAGGCGAACCCGGACTCCGTCGACGAGCGGTCGCTCGCGCAGCTGCGGGAGGCCGGCTTCACCCGGATCAGCTTCGGGATGCAGTCGGCGGTCCCGCACGTGCTCGCCGCGCTCGACCGGACCCACACGCCGGGGCGGCCGCAGCAGGCGGTCGAGGAGGCCTTCCGGGTCGGCTTCGAGGAGGTCTCGCTCGACCTGATCTACGGCGCGCCCGGGGAGTCCGACGCGGACTGGCAGGTCTCGCTCGACGCGGCCCTCGCGGCCGGGCCCACGCACGTCAGCGCCTACGCCCTCATCGTCGAGCCGGGCACCCGGCTCGGTCGGCAGGTCGCGCGGGGCGAGGTGCCGATGCCCGACGACGACGTCCTCGCCGACCGCTACCTGATGGCCGAGGCCGCCCTGGCCACCCTGGGGTGGTACGAGGTGTCCAACTGGGGATCGCCGTGCCGGCACAACCTCGCCTACTGGCGCGGCCACGACTGGTGGGGCGCCGGCCCTGGCGCGCACAGCCACGTCGGAGGGGTCCGCTGGTGGAACGTGAAGCACCCCACCGCGTACGCCTCGCGGCTCGGCTCCGGGACGAGCCCCGCCCAGGCGCGCGAGTCCCTCACCGAGGAGGACCGTCGCGTCGAGCGGGTCCTGCTGGAGCTGCGGCTGCGCGAGGGGCTCCCCGCGGAGCTGCTGCGGCCAACGGGTCTCGCGGCGGCGGAGGGCTACCTGCGGCAGGGGCTGCTCGAGCGGGAGCGCGGCCGGTTCGTGCTGACGCTGCCCGGCCGGCTGCTCGCCGACGCCGTCGTCCGTGACCTGGTGGACTAGGGCTCGAACCGGTAACCGAGGCCGCTCGCGGTCGTGAGGTAGCGCGGGTGGCGCGGGTCCGGCTCGAGCTTGCGCCGCAAGGCGGCGACGTAGACCCGCAGGTAGTTCGTCTGGTCGCGATAGGGCGGCCCCCACACCTCCTCGAGCAGGCGCTGGTGCTCGACCGTGCGGCCGGCGTGCCGGCTCAGCACCTCCAGCAGGTGCCACTCCGTCGCGGTCAGCCGGATCTCCTCGCCGTCGCGCTCGACGCGCTTGGCAGCGAGGTCGATGGTGAAGTCGGCGGTGACGATGACCGGCTGCCCGCGGTCGTCCCTGGCGCGGCGCAGCGCGGCTCTCATCCGGGCGAGCAGCTCGTCCATCCCGAACGGCTTGACCACGTAGTCGTCGGCGCCGGCGTCCAGCGCTGCGACCTTGGCCCCTTGGGCTTCCCGGGCCGAGAGCACGAGGATCGGCACGTGGGTCCAGCCACGCAGCCCCGCGATCACCTCTGCCCCGTCCATGTCGGGCAGTCCCAGGTCCAGGACCACGAGGTCGGGCAGCCGCTTGGCCGCCGCCGCCAGTGCGGCCTGCCCGGTCTGGGCGAGGGTCACGTCGTAGGACCGGGCACGCAGGTTGATCGACAGCGCCCGCAGCAGCGCGGCGTCGTCGTCGACCAGCAGGACGCGGGTCATGGGGTCGGCGCCGCGGGCAGCGCCAGTCGCATCGTGAGGCCGCCGCCCTGGGTCGTGTGCGGCACGAGGGTGCCGCCCATCGCCTCGCTGAGCCCCCGAGCGACAGCCAGGCCCAGGCCCACCCCTCCGGGCCTCCGGTCACCCAGGCGTTGGAACGGGGCGAAGACCTGGTCGTGCAGCTGGTGAGGGATGCCCGGTCCGTGGTCGACGACGTCGCAGACCACGAGGTCGCCGCGGACCCGGCCGGTGACGGTGACCATCAGGCCCGGCGGGCTGTGCCGCAGCGCGTTGTCCAGGAGGTTGGCCACGACGCGCTCCGCCAGGCCGGTGTCCGCGAGCGCGGCCGGCAGCTCGTCCGGCAGCTCCACGTGCACCCGGCCAGGATCGGCCACGGAGAGCAGGGCGCGGGACACGATCTCCTCCATGGTGACGGGCTCGAGGGTCGCCGAGACCACGCCGGCCTGCAGCCGGGAGGCGTCGAGCAGGTTGGTGACCAGGCCCTGCAGCCGGTCGGCCGACTGCTCGATGGTCTCGAGCAGCTCGGCGGTCTCCTGCGGGGTCCAGACCACGTCCTGCTGACGCAGGCTGCTCACCGCGGCCTTGATGCCGGCGAGCGGGGTGCGCAGGTCGTGTCCGACGGCCGCCAGCAAGGCGGTGCGCATCCGGTCGGCGGCCTCGAACTGAGCTGCCTGCGCTGCCCGGGCCGCGAGCCGGCGGCCCTCCAGTGCGGTCGCGGCCGCTTGCGCGAAGGTCTGCAGCACCCGTCGGTCCTCCCCGAACAGCGACGGCCCGCGGACCAGCAGCCGTAGCGCCGGCGAGGCGTCGATCTGCAGCTCCGTCTCCTCCGGATGGGCCTCGGCCGCGCCGCGGGCGGACTCGACGGCGGTCCACTCCTGACCGTCGTGCTCGAGCAGGACCACCTCGCGGACGCCGAAGACCACCCGGATCTGCTCGAGCAGGCCGGGCAGCGTCTCGACCTCCGCCAGCGCCCCGCCGGCCAGCGACGACAGCGCCTGCGCCTCCGCCCGCGCCCGGTCGGCCTCGGCGGTGCGCCGGGCAGCGGTGCCCACCGCCAGGCTCACGGTGACGGCCACGGCGAGGTAGCCGCCGAGCACCACCAGCTGGTCCGGCCCGTCGACGACGAGGGTGTCGTAGGGGACGGTGAAGAACCAGTTCAGCACCAACCCGCCGACGACGGCCGCCGGCAGCCCCACCCGAAGGCCGCCCAGCAGCGCACCCAGCAGGACGACGAGCAGGACCAGCAGGACCGGTGTCGCCAGCGGCACGGTGTCCCGTTGCCCGACCAGCACCGCAGTCGTCACCGGCAGGCCGACCAGCACGCAGGCCGCGCCGGCCAGCTGCCGGCGGCGCGACAGCCCGCTCACCGGCTCGCGTCCGGCAGCCGATTCCGCGCTCACGGTGCCAGCCTGCACCCAGGCGGCCCGCTCGGCAGTCGGCTCGGCATCAAGATCGCATCAAGACGCCGGAGCCGACCGTGAAGAACCTGTCAAGAACGGCCTGAACCGCGTCGCCCTCCGGTTGGCTCTCGCCATGACCTCGGCCCTGCTCCGCGCCCCCAAGCGGCTGTTCGTCGGGCGTGCCATGCGCAGCAGCCAGCTCGGCGAGACGCTGCTGCCGAAGCGGCTGGCCATGCCGGTGTTCTGCAGCGACCCGCTGTCGTCGGTGGCCTACGCGACGGAGGAGATCCTGCTCATCCTCAGCCTGGGTGGCCTGGCCTTCCTCCACCTGGCCTGGTACGTCGCGGCCGTCATCGTGACGCTGCTGGCGGTGGTCATCGCGTCCTACCGGCAGACCTGCCGCGCCTACCCGGGCGGGGGCGGCGCCTATGCCGTGGCCAGCGCCAACCTCGGACGGTCCGCTGGACTGGCGGCTGCCAGCGCGCTGCTCGTCGACTACGTCCTCACGGTCGCCGTGTCCGTGGTGGCGGGCGTCGCCGCGATCACCTCCGCGGCGCCCGGTCTGGCCCGGCACGCCGTCGCGCTCTCGCTCGGGTTCGTGCTGCTCCTCACCGTCGTCAACCTGCGCGGCGTCAAGGAGTCCGGACGTGCCTTCGCCGCGCCGACCTACGGGTTCCTGGTCGGCATCTACCTCATGCTCGGGGTGGGCGCGGTCCGGCTGCTGTCGGGAGAGCACCTGCTGGCCCCCTCCGCGCGGCTGCCGGTCCACGCCGAGCACTCCTACGCCGGGCTCGCCCTGGTGCTGCTGGCGATGCGCGCGTTCGCATCCGGCTGCACGGCGCTCACGGGGGTGGAGGCGATCAGCAACGGCGTCCCCGCGTTCACGTCACCCAAGGCCAAGAACGCCGCGGACACGCTGGCCATCATGGGGCTGTTCTCGATCACGATGTTCGCAGGGATCACGGTGCTCGCGCTCCGGCTGCACGTGCACGTCGCCGCCGACCCCACCGACCTCGGGCTGCCGGCGGGCACGGCGACCCAGACGGTCCTGGCGCAGATCGCCCAGACCGTCTTCGGGAAGGGCGTGCTGTTCTACTCCCTGCAGGCCGTCACGGCGGGGGTGCTGATCCTGGCGGCGAACACGGCGTTCAACGGCTTCCCGATGCTCACCTCCCTGCTCGCCGAGGACAGGTTCATGCCGCACCAGCTGCGCAACCGCGGTGACCGGCTGGTCTTCAGCAACGGCATCGTGCTGCTCGCCGTGTTCGCCGGCACGCTGGTCGTCGTCTTCAACGCCAGCGTCAGCGCGCTCATCCAGCTCTACATCGTCGGGGTGTTCGTCTCCTTCACGCTGTCCCAGCTGGGCATGGTCCGGCACTGGCAGCGCGAGCGGGGCCTCGTGACCCGGGGCCGGTCCCGATCGCGGATGCGCCGGGCGCAGCTCATCAACGCGACCGGGGCGCTGTTCACCGGGGTCGTGCTCGTCATCGTGCTCGTCACGAAGTTCACGCACGGGGCGTGGATCGTCACGTTGGCGATGCCCGCGCTGTTCCTGGCGATGCGGGCCGTGCACCGGCACTACACCCGGGTCGCGGCGGAGCTCCGGCCCCGGCCGGCCGGTGTCGTGCTGCCCAGCCGGGTGTATGCCGTCGTGCCCGTCAGCCAGCTCAACGAGCCGACCCTGCGCGCCCTGGCCTTCGCCCGCGCCACCCGACCGCACGAGCTCACCGCCGTCACGATCGAGGTCAACGAGCGCGAGACGCGGGAGCTCGTCGACGAGTGGGACGCCCGCAAGATCCCGGTCCCGCTGACGATCCTCGCCTCCCCCTACCGGGAGATCACCACGCCGCTGCTCGACTTCGTCCGGCACCTCCAGCGCCAGGGCCCGCGCGACGTCATCTGCGTCTTCATCCCGGAGTACGTCGTCGGCCGGTGGTGGGAGCACCTGCTGCACAACCAGAGCGCGCTGCGCCTGAAGGGCCGGCTGCTGTTCACCCCGGGAGTGATGGTCACGAGCGTCCCGTACCACCTGACGAGCGCCGCCGCCGACGGGGAGCGACCTCAGGAGGAGAGGCGGCCGGTCACGGCGTAGCGGTAGACCTGCACGACGACGGTCAGGCCGACAGCGAGGGCGATGCCGCGCCCCAGCGCGCCGCCCCAGGTCTGCCGGTACGACGTGGGCCGGGCCCGCCCGTCGGGGCGGACCTCGACGGGCAGCTGCGTCCCCGTCGCCGGGACCTTCTCCAGGTGCAGGACGACGTCCCGCCCGTCGACCGTGGCGTGGATGCCGTCGTCGTGCAGGCCCGTCACGGTCGCGGTGGCCGTGACGGCGCCGGCCCAGGACCGGTCGTCGGCCCAGCGCAGGCCCGCGCCGACGAGCACGCCGAGCAGCACCCCCAGGAGCAGCACGCCCAGCTGGACGGCCGGGCCGGTCGTACGAGGGTGCGTCCGGCGGGCGAGCTCGCTGGGCTTCACCGCGCCATCGTGCCAGGGGGCACGCCGGGACATACACTTGGCACTCAGGTCCGATGAGTGCCAGGAGGTGTGCGGAAGTGCTGGACGACCGCAAGCTCGAGGTGCTTCGCGCCATCGTCGAGGACTTCGTCCAGACGAACGAGCCGGTGGGTTCCAAGATGCTCGCCGAGCGGCACGGCCTCGGGGTCAGCCCCGCGACCGTGCGCAACGACATGGCCGCCCTCGAGGACGAGGGGTTCATCACGCACCCGCACACCAGCGCGGGGCGGATCCCCACCGACAAGGGCTACCGGCTGTTCGTGGACCGGCTCAGCCAGGTCAAGCCGCTGTCAGCGGCCGAGAAGCGCGCCATCGAGAGCTTCCTCGAGGGTGCCGTCGACCTCGACGACGTCGTGACCCGCAGCGTCCGGCTGCTCAGCCAGCTCACCCAGCAGGTGGCGGTGGTGCAGTACCCGTCGCTGAGCCGCGCCGAGGTCCGCCACCTCGAGATCGTCCACCTGGCGCCGAACCGGCTGATGCTCGTGCTCATCACCGACAGCGGCCGGGTCGAGCAGCGGGTGCTCGAGCTGCCCGCCGTCGTCACCGACGACGACGTCAGCGCCCTCCGCAACGTCTTCGGCCCGCGGTTGCACGGCGCCAAGCTCGTCGACGCGCCCCGCGCGCTGAGCGACCTGCCGGACGCGGCGCCGCCGTCGCTGCGGCCGGTCCTCACCAGCGTGCTGTCGGTCGTCCTCTCCACCCTCGTCGAGCGGCCCGAGGAGCGGATCGCGATCGGCGGCACGGCGAACCTCACACGGCACGCGCTCGACTTCCCCATGACGCTGCGCCCGGTGCTCGAGGCGCTCGAGGAGCAGGTCGTGCTGCTGAAGCTCATCGGTGAGGTCAACGACCCCACCACCGTGCACGTGAAGATCGGCGAGGAGAACAACGTGGAGGGACTGCGGTCCACCTCCGTGGTCACCATGAACTACGGACCCGGCGGGCTCGGTGTCGTCGGGCCCACGCGCATGGACTACAGCGGCAACATGAGCAGCGTGCGCGCGGTCGCCCGCTACGTCGGCGAGCTGCTGGCCGGGGCCTGATGACGGACTACTACGGACTGCTCGGGGTGCCCCAGGGGGCGACCGAGGAGCAGATCAAGAAGGCCTACCGCAAGCTCGCCCGCGAGCTGCACCCGGACGTGAACCCCGACCCCGAGGCGCAGGAGCGGTTCAAGCAGATCACCCGTGCCTACGAGGTGCTCTCCGACCCTCAGAAGCGGCAGGTCGTCGACCTCGGCGGCGACCCGCTCGCGCCCGGCGGCGGAGGCGCGGCCGGCTTCGGACAGGGCTTCAGCGGGTTCGGCGACATCATGGACGCCTTCTTCGGCGGCGGCGGTCACCGCGGGCCGCGCAGCCGGGTCCAGCAGGGGTCGGATGCCCTCATCCGGATCGAGTGCGAGCTGTCCGAGACCGCGTTCGGCGCGCAGCGCGAGCTCTCGATCGAGACCGCGGTGCGCTGCGGCACGTGCGACGGCCAGGGCACCGCCTCCGGCACGCTGCCGACCACCTGCGAGACCTGCCGCGGCCGCGGCGAGATCCAGCAGGTGCAGCGCAGCTTCCTCGGCCAGGTCATGACCAGCCGCACCTGCCCGCGCTGCTCCGGGACGGGCACCGTCATCGAGCACCCGTGCGGGGAGTGCCACGGCGACGGGCGGGTCCGCTCGCGCCGCACCCTGACCGTGAAGATCCCGGCCGGTGTCGAGGACGGCATGCGGATCCGGCTCGCCGGCGAGGGCGAGGTGGGTCCCGGCGGCGGTCCCCCCGGCGACCTCTACGTCGAGGTGCACGAGAAGCGGCACCCCGTCTTCACCCGCGACGGCGACGACCTGCACTGCACGGTCGCCCTGCCGATGACGGCCGCGGCCCTCGGCACGTCGATCCCGCTCGAGACCCTCGACGGCGTCGAGACCCTCGAGGTGCCGGCCGGCACCCAGCCGGACGAGGTGTTCGTCCTGCGGGCCCGAGGGGTGCCGCACCTGCGCGGCACCGGTCGCGGCAACCTGCACGTCCACCTCGACGTGCAGGTGCCCACCCGGCTCGACGACGAGCAGACCGAGCTGCTCAGGAAGCTCGCCGCGCTGCGCGGGGAGGAGCGACCCGGTCTGACCGCCAAGAGCGGTGGCGGGCTGTTCGGCAAGCTGCGCGAAGCGTTCGACCCGGGCCGGTGACCAACCCGGTCTTCTTCTGCGAGGAGCTCGCAGGCGACCGGGTCCTGCTCGCCGGGCCGGAGGGCCGGCACGCCGCCCTCGTGAAGCGGCTTCGCGTCGGGGAGACCGTCGACCTGGTCGACGGTCGCGGCACCCGCGCCACCGGCGTCATCAGCGAGGCCACCCGCGACACCGTCACGGTCGAGGTCACGGGGAGGTCCGTCGAGGCCGCACCGCAGCCCCGGCTCACCGTCGTCCAGGCGCTGGTGAAGGGCGACCGCGGCGAGCTGGCCGTGGAGCTCATGACCGAGGTCGGGGTCGACGCGATCGTCCCCTGGGCCGCCGCGCGGTGCATCGCCAAGTGGACCGACAAGTCGCTCCAGCGGTGGCGCTCCACAGCTCAGGAGGCGGCCAAGCAGTCCCGCCGGGCGTGGTTCCCCACGGTGTCGGACGTTGCCGCCACGGCGGAGGTCGCCGCCCTTCCCGGGCTGCTCGTGCTGCACGAGGAGGCCACCACACCGCTGTCCGCGGTGGACCTGGCGGGCGACGTCGTGCTGGTCGTCGGACCCGAGGGCGGCATCGGGCCCGAGGAGCTGGACGTGCTCGGCGGCACCGCCGTGCGGCTGGGACCCACGGTCCTGCGCACCTCGACGGCCGGGGCCGCGGCTGCCGCGGTGATCAGCGCCCGTGCCGGCCGCTGGTAGCCGGGGTCAGGACCGGTTGCGCTTGCGACGGCGGTGGACGAGCGCGACCGTGACGGCCACGACGACGAGCCCGAGCACGACGTAGCCGAAGCTCGTGACGTAGGTGCCGATGGCCTCCCCGACGAGGTACCCGCCGAGGACGCACGCGACGGCCCAGAGCGTGCCCCCGAGCGCGTTGTAGAGGAAGAAGGTCCGGTAGGGCAGCCGGGCCATCCCGGCCGCGCCCGGCACCATGGCCCGCAGCAGCGCCGTCCAGCGGCCGAAGAACACGGCGGTGCCGCCGCGCTTGAGCAGGAACGTCTCGGTGATCATCCAGCGCTCCTCGCCGACCGCCCGCCCGAGCCAGGTGGCCTGCAGCGTCTGCCCGAAGCGGCGGCCGACGGCGTACCCGACGGCGTCCCCCGTGATCGCCCCCGCGACGGCGAGGACGAGCAGGACGAGCAGGCTGGCGCCGTTGCGGGTGCCGACCGCGCCGCCGAAGATGAGCGCCGTCTCGCCGGGGAACACGAAGCCGAGCAGGATGGACGCCTCGAGGAACGGCAGCAGGAACACCACCAGGTAGAGCGCCCAGACCGGGAAGCCGCTCAGGAGGGAGTCGACGAACCCGGCCACACGCCGAACCCTACGTGCCGCGCACCACCCGCAGGACCAGGAGACGGTTCAGCGAGCCGTCCTTGGGCGAGAAGGTCTTGAGCACCAGCGCCCCGGTGTACCAGTGGGTGTCCGTCCACGTCAGCGACGTGGACCAGGGCGCCCCGGAGCCGGCCGGGGCTGCGGCGGACCCGATGGCCCGTCTGTCCTGCGTGACGAGGGTGACGACGACGTTCTCGTCGACGCCCGTGATCGTCCCCGTGACCGTGAGCGGGCTGCGCACCGCGGCGCCCTCCCGGGGGCTGCTGACGTCGAAGGAGGCGTCGTAGGTGACGCCGGCGACGGAGTAGGCCCGCGGCGTCCCGTCGTCCTCGCGCACCAGCGTGACGGTGCCGACCTTCCTGCCGTCGGCAGCGTGGACCTCCACGACGTCGCAGGAGACGCACGTCTGGACGAGGCGGACCCCGGTCAGCCTCAGGTAGTCGTCGACGAAGTGCTGGGCGACGTCGAGGTTGCTGCCCGCCCAGGGCATCGTGCTCGGGTCGGCGCGCCAGGCCTGCGCCTGCGCGTGCGAGGCGAACGGCCAGATCGCCGGGGCGAACGGCTGGCGGACGAAGGCCTCCGGCGAGGGCGTCGGGCTCGGGTCCGACAACGGCGTCGGGCACGCGCCCTCGGCAGCCGCGCCGTAGCAGAACCAGCTCGTCGGGCTGGGGGGCCCGCCGACCTGGCTCAGCGAGCTGCGGTCGTCCGCGGCGCCGAACGCGAAGAAGGCCGTCACCGCGGCGGCGGTGACCACGGCTGCGCCGGGGACCACCAGCCAGCGGGCCCGGCGGCGGGCAGCGACCCGCTCCTGGATCCTCGCCAGCCCGTCCCCGGACGGCACGACCAGCTCGGCCTGCTGCCGCAGGAGCGCGGCGAGCTTGTCCTCAGGGGTGCTCATGAGCGGTCCTCCAGCAGGGGGCGCAGCGCTGTCATCGCGCGCGAGGTGTGGCTCTTGACGGCGCCGACGCTGCAGCCCATCGCGGCTGCGGTCTGGGCCTCGGACAGGTCGCCGTAGTAGCGCAGCACGACCGCCTCACGCTGCCGGCGAGGCAGCCGCTGCAGGGCCTGCAGCACGGCGTCGCGCTGCACGCCGCGCAGCGCCGTCGACTCGGCCGAGGCCACGTCGGCGGGCGGGTCGGGCAGGTGCTTGGCGGCCACCTGCCGGCGTCGCAGCCGCGACCGCGACAGGTTCACCACCGTCGTGCGCAGGTAGGCCTCGGCCTTGTCCGGCTCGCGCAGGCCGCGCCAGCTGCCGTGCACCTTGACGTAGGCGTCCTGCACGACCTCCTCGGCGTTGTCGCGGTCACCGGTGAGGAAGGCCGCGAGCCGGACCAGGGACCGGTAGTGCGCGGTGTAGAGCTCGGTGAGCCGGTCCTCGGCGGCGACGGCCACCGCCCCACCCCCCGTCCCTGCGAGTGCGCTGCTCATGACCTCAACGACGTCGACCCCGGCGCTGAGGTTTACTCGTATCCTCGGCAGATGCTCCCAGCACGGCGCGCCGCGGCGCTGCTCGCCGCGACGACGATCGCGGTCCTGGCGCTGACCGGGACCTCGGCTGCAGAGACCCCGACGCCCAGCCCGACCCCCTCGCCGACGCCGATCCTCACCCTGCCGCCGGTGACCCCGACCCCCGTCCTCAGCCCGACGCCCTCACCGACGCCGACCGCCACGCACTCCGCGAGGCCCCGTGCGACGGCGTCGCCGACCCGCGTCCGGCGCACCAGCAGCCCCCGTCCGCAGCCGGTGCTGACGGCGGCGGCCACCGTCACAGCCGAGCCGACCCTGGACCTCGCGAGCCCGACCCCCTCGGCGAGCCCGACGGCGAAGGCCGTCAAGGCCAAGCCGGCCGCGAGCGACGGCGGCTCGAAGCTGTCCCGGCTCGGTTGGCTCGTGATCGGCGGTGCCGTGCTGCTCGGCATCGGTGGCGGTGCCGGTCTCTACCTCACCCGCGATCAGCCATGATGTCCCGATGAGCGACTGCCTCTTCTGCGCCATCGTGGCCGGCGACGTCCCGTCGACGAAGGTCCTCGAGACCGACCGGGTGCTGGCCTTCCGCGACATCGCGCCGCAGGCCCCGACCCATGTCGTGGTCGTCCCCAAGCAGCACTTCACCGACACGGCCGACATCGCCCGTGCCGACCCGGCCTACCTCGGGGAGGTGCTGGCGGCGGCCACCGACGTGGCGGAGCAGGAGGGCCTCACCGGCGGCTACCGGATCCTCACCAACACCGGCCCGGACAGCGGCCAGACGGTGTTCCACGTGCACGTCCACGTGCTCGGCGGCAAGAACCTCGGTGCCCTCGCCGGATAGCCTGAGGGCATGACCGGGCCGGAGCAGGTGACGACGAAGATCGTCGTGCCCGATTCCCAGTCGATGGTGGCCCTGCTGGGCAGTCGCGACGAGCTGCTGCAGGTCATCGAGCAGGTGCTCGTCAGCGACGTGCACGTGCGCGGCAACGAGATCACCATCACCGGCTCGGCCGCCGACAACGCGCTCGCCACGCGGCTCTTCGACGCGCTCCTCGCGCTCGTCGACAAGGGCCAGCCGCTCACCGCCGACACGGTCGAGCGCTCGCTCGCCATGCTGACCAGCAACGCCAACGAGCGGCCCGCGGACGTGCTGACGCTCAACATCGTCAGCAACCGCGGGCGCACGATCCGCCCCAAGACCGTGAACCAGAAGAAGTACGTCGAGGCGATCGACGACCACACGATCGTCTTCGGCATCGGACCGGCCGGGACCGGCAAGACCTACCTCGCCATCGCGAAGGCCGTCCAGGCGCTGCAGGCCAAGCAGGTCTCGCGGATCATCCTGACCCGACCGGCCGTGGAGGCGGGGGAGCGGCTCGGCTTCCTGCCGGGGTCGCTGTTCGACAAGATCGACCCGTACCTGCGGCCGCTCTACGACGCGCTGCGCGACATGCTCGACCCGGAGACCATCCCGCGGCTGATGGGCGACGGGACCATCGAGGTCGCGCCGCTGGCGTTCATGCGCGGCCGGACCCTCTCGGACGCCTTCATCATCCTCGACGAGGCGCAGAACACCTCCGCCGAGCAGATGAAGATGTTCCTCACCCGGCTCGGGTTCCGCTCGAAGATCGTCGTGACCGGCGACGTCACGCAGGTCGACCTGCCGGGCGGCACCGTCAGCGGCCTGAAGGTGGTGCGCGAGATCCTCGAGGACATGGACGACGTGCACTTCGCGATGCTCAACAGCGAGGACGTCGTGCGGCACCGGCTGGTGGGTCGCATCGTGGACGCCTACGCGCAGTACGACGCCGAGCTGTCCCGCACGGTCCGGGCACCCGGCCGCCGGGACGACCCCAGGCGCGGTTCCCGGTGACCGACGCGCCCTACAAGAAGGACCTCGACACGAAGCTCGCCGACGCCCAGCGGACCTGGCGGGCGCCGAGCGTGGTCGCTGCCGTCGTGCGCGACGGCGAGGTCACGTGGACCGGCTCCGTCGGCTCGGCGGTCGTCGGCGGGCTCGAGGCCGGTCCCGACGTGCAGTACCGGATCGGCAGCATCACCAAGACCTTCACCAGCGTGCTGGTCCACCAGCTCCGCGACGAGGGCGTGCTCGAGCTCGACGACCCCCTGGACCGGTGGATACCCGACAGCCGGCACGCCGCGGTCACCCTGCGCCGGCTGCTCGCGCACGCGAGCGGTCTGCAGCGCGAGCTCGGCGACATGTGGACCACCCTCGACGTACCGACCAGGGACGACCTGCTCGCCGGGTTCGAGACCGCGGAGCAGGTGCTCCCCCCTCGCACCGCGCACCACTACAGCAACCTCGCCTACGCGATCCTGGGTGAGGTCGTCGGCAGGGCCACGAGCAGCACGTGGTCCGAGCAGCTCGAGCACCGGCTGCTGCGGCCGCTCGGCCTGACCCGCACGTCGCTGCACCCGACCGAACCACGGGCCGTCGGCTACCTCAGCGAGCCCTATGCCGACGCGGTCCGCCCCGAGCCGGACAGCGACCTCGGCTCCACCGCGTCCGCCGGGCAGCTGTGGTCCACGGCCTCCGACCTCGTCCGGTGGGCCGTCTTCCTGGCCGACCCCGACCCCGACGTGCTGTCACCGGAGACGCTGGAGGGGATGCGCCAGCCGGTCATCGTCTTCGACCCGGCGACGTGGACGCTGGCCTGGGGCGGCGGCCTGATGCTGTGGCGCCGGGACAAGCGGGTCCACCACGGCCACGGCGGCGCGATGCCCGGGTTCCTCGCCGGCTGCTACGCGTTCCGCGACGAGACCGAGCGCGCCGGCGCCGTCGTCCTGACCAACACCGGGCGCGCCGCCGACCCGGAGGGGCTGGCCGGAGAGCTGCTCAACGCCGCGCTCGACGCGGACCCCCGGCACAAGCCGCAGTGGGTCGCCTCCGACGTGCCCGCCGAGCTGCGCGAGCTGCTCGGGCCGTGGTGGTCGGAGGGCGCGGAGTTCCTCGTCGAGTGGCGCGAGGGTGCCCTGACGATGATCGGGCGCGGCGGGGCCGAGTGGCGCCGCACCCGGTTCGAGCCGGCCGGCACCGACGAGTTCCGGGCGGTCAAGGGCCGCGAGGCGGGTGAGCGGCTGCGCGTCCTCAGGAGCGGTACGACGGTGGCGCGGCTGATGTTCTCCGGCTACGCCTTCACGCGGGACCCGCAGACGTTCTCCGAAGTGGCCTCGGGCCGATGAGCATCGAGGTCATGAACGAGACCGACCACCTCGTCCAGGAGGAGGACCTGGTCAAGGTCGCGCGGCACGTCCTGGACGCGATGGGGGTCTCGCCCCTGGCCGAGCTGGCGATCACCCTCGTCGACGCCGACCACATGACCGAGCTGCACGTGAAGTGGATGGGCGAGCCGGGCCCGACGGACGTGATGTCGTTCCCCATGGACGAGCTGGACCTGCGCGGCTCCCGCGGAGCCGGCCACGCCCACGAGGAGCGGCCCGACGACACCGCACCGATGATGCTCGGCGACGTCGTGCTGTGCCCGAGCGTCGCGGCGAAGCAGGCGAAGGACGCCGGCCACTCCCTCGACGACGAGCTGCACCTGCTGACGACCCACGGCATCCTGCACCTGCTCGGTTTCGACCACGCCGAGCCGGACGAGCACGCCGAGATGTTCGGCCTGCAGGGCGAGCTGCTGGCGTCCTGGAAGAGCGCACGGCACCCGTGAGGCACGTGGCTCCTCTCGCCGTCGCGGTGCTGTTCGTCGTGCTCGCCGGCGTCTTCGCGAGCGCCGAGGTCGCGCTGTCGCGCATCTCGCGGATCCGCGTGCAGGAGCTCGTCGAGGACGGCGTCAGCGGCGCACCACGGCTGCTGAGGCTGCTGGAGGACGCTGCCCGTCCCGTGAACATCGTGCTGCTCATCCGGCTGGTCTGCGAGGTCGCCGCCGTCGCGCTCGTCACCAAGTACGTCCTGGACCGCCTCGAGGGCGACCGCGGCCTGGTCGTGGCGATCGTCGTGATGGCCGTCGTGCACTACGTCTTCGTCGGGGTGTCGCCACGGACCATCGGCCGGCAGCACACCGAGCGGGTGGCGCTGCTCAGCGCCGGCCCCGTCGCCGTGCTCACCTCGGTGCTCAGCCCGCTGGCGTCGCTGCTCATCCTGGTCGGCAACGCGCTCACCCCCGGCAAGGGCTTCCGCGAGGGACCGTTCGCCACGGAGGCCGAGCTGCGGGACCTGGTCGAGCGCGCGAACGCCCGCGGCGTCGTGGAGCAGTCCGAGCGCGACATGATCCAGTCGGTCTTCGACCTCGGCGACACCATCGTGCGCGAGGTGATGGTCCCGCGCACCGACATCGTCGTCATCGAGCGCACCAAGACCGTCCGCCAGGCCATCAACCTGCTGCTGCGGAGCGGTTTCAGCCGGGTCCCGGTCGTCGGCGAGAACAACGACGACGTCGTGGGGGTGGCCTACCTCAAGGACCTCGTGAAGAAGGAGCGCTCCGAGGGCGGCGCCGCGGTGCGCGTCGAGGAGGTCGCCCGGCCGGCGGTCTTCGTCCCCGAGTCGAAGCCGGTCGACGACCTGCTCCGCGAGATGCAGGAGCGGCTCGGGCACATCGCGATCGTCGTCGACGAGTACGGCGGCACGGCCGGTCTCGTCACGCTCGAGGACATCGTCGAGGAGGTGGTCGGGGAGATCACCGACGAGTACGACCGGGACGCCCCACCCGTCGAGCACCTCAACGACGGCAGCTGCCGGGTCACCGCCCGCCTCCCCGTGGAGGACCTCGAGGACCTGTACGGCGTCGACCTGCCGCACGAGGACGTCGAGACCGTCGGGGGCCTGCTCGCCATGCAGCTCGGCAGGGTGCCCATCCCGGGCGCGACCGTCGAGGTCGGTGGCCTCAAGCTCGTCGCCGAGAGCGCCAAGGGGCGGCGCAACCAGATCGGGACCGTCCTGGTCCGTCGTACCGAGGAAGAAGCGCAGTGACTGAGGACGAGAAGATCCTGACCCTGGCGCGTGCCACGCGGGCCCGGGCGCACGCCCCGCACACGGGAGTCGCGGAGGGCGCCGCCGTGCGCGACACCGACGGCCGGACCTACGCCGCCGCCACGGTGGAGAACCAGGACCCGGGACTCACCACGTCGGCGCTGCGCGCGGCCGTCGCGGCCGCGGCCTCCAGCGGCGCGCGGACCTTCGAGGCGGCGGCACTGGTCACCGAGGGGCTGGTCAGCGACGCCGACCTCGCCGTGCTGCGGGAGTTCGGCGTGGGCGTGCCCCTGCTCGTGGCCTTCCCCGACGGCTCGCTGCGCGAGACGCGCTCCACATGACGCACCGGTCCGGCTTCGCCTGCTTCGTCGGCCGCCCGAACGCCGGCAAGTCGACCCTCACCAACGCCCTGATCGGCACCAAGGTCGCGATCACCTCGTCCCGGCCGCAGACGACGCGGCACGCGGTGCGGGGCATCGTCCACCGGCCCGACGCCCAGCTGGTCGTCGTCGACACGCCGGGCCTGCACAAGCCGCGCACGCTGCTCGGCGAGCGGCTCAACGACCTCGTGCGCGAGACCTACGCCGGCGTCGACGTGATCTGCTTCTGCGTCACCGCGGACGACAAGCTCGGACCGGGCGACAAGTTCATCGCCGCCGAGCTCGCGCAGGTGCGCACCCCGGTCGTCGCGGTCGTCACCAAGACCGACAAGGTCGGCAAGCAGCAGGTGGGCGAGCAGCTGCTGGCCGTCTCGAAGCTGCACGACTGGGCCGAGATCGTCCCGACCTCCGCCGTCAACGGCTTCCAGGTGCAGCACCTCGCGGACGTGCTCGTCTCCATGCTGCCGGAGGGTCCGCCGCTGTACCCGGACGGCGAGCTCACCGACGAGCCCGAGCAGGTGCTTGCTGCCGAGATGATCCGCGAGGCCGTCCTCGAGGGCGTCCGCGACGAGCTGCCGCACTCCATCGCCGTGACCATCGAGGAGATGCTGCCGCGCGAGGACCGCCCCGCCGACAAGCCGCTGCTCGACGTCTATGCCCTCATCCACGTCGAGCGCGACTCCCAGAAGGCCATCGTGCTCGGCAAGGGCGGCTCGCGGCTGCGGGACGTGGGCATCACCGCGCGCAAGCAGATCGAGGCGCTGCTCGGGACACCGATCTACCTCGACCTGCGGGTGACGGTCGCGAAGGACTGGCAGCGCGACCCGAAGCAGCTCAAGAAGCTCGGCTTCTAGCGGGCGAGGCCCTGCTGCACCGGGATGCCCAGGTGCCAGCCCTGGCCGAGCGTGACACCGGCGTCGACGAGCGCCGGGATCTGCTCCGGCACCTCGATCCCCTCGGCGAGCACCGTCGCGCCCACCTCTTCGGAGAACCGCACCAGGGCCCGGACGATCGCCTGCTGCCGATGGCTGTCGTGCACGTCGCGCGTCAGCGAGGTGTCGAGCTTGACGACGTCGGGCTGCAGCAGCAGCACGTGCCGGAGGCTGGCGAACCCGGCCCCGACGTCGTCCACCGCGATCCTGGCGCCGCTGCGGCGCAGCACCGCCAGCGACTCCCGGGTCAGGCCGTAGTCGTTGACCGCGTCGTGCTCGGTGATCTCGACCACCAGCCGGGACAGGTCGCTCGCCGCCAGCAGCTCCAGCACCTTGTCGTCGTGCAGGGAGGCGGGGGAGGCGTTGATCGCGAGGAACTGGTCGCCGGCCATGGTTCGCAGCGTCTCGAGAGCCCGGCCCAGCGTCAGCCGGTCCAGCTCCTGGCCGAGCCCGTGCAGGCCGGCTGCGCGGAACCAGCGGTCGGTGGGGACCCGCCCCCCGAACCGGGCGAGGGCCTCCTGGCCGACGACCGACAGCGTGGCCAGGTCGAACACCGGCTGCAGCGCGACGTCGTTGTCGGCCCGGTCGATGAGCTCCAGCACCTCGTGGCGCTCCGGCAGCCCGGCGTCGTCCTCGGGGGTGATGGACAGCCCGGGGAGCAGCGCGGAGGACGCGCGCAGCCGTCGTACCTCCGTCTCGAGCTGCCGCCACTGGTGGGCCTGCCGGAGGTAGCCCCGGGCGCTGATGGCGTACAGGCCGAGGAAGGTGATGAGCAGGGTGAGGAGCTCCACGCCGAGGGCGGGCCAGGCCGTCGGGTCGTGCCGGCCGAGGCTGAACCCGCGCAGCACGGGCACGAGCGGGGTCAGCAGGAGCGCCGCGCCGACCCAGCCCCAGACCCCGCGGTTGCCGCGAGGCACGCGGTGCCGCCACCACAGCGCCGCGATCACCCCGATCGCGGCGACGGCCAGGTGCAGCTCGCGACCCCGACCCGTCAGCCGGACGTCGCTGTCGCGGATCAGCGGTGCCTCGTAGGCCCCCCAGGTGACGAGCGCGAGCACCGCGAGCGGCACGACGTAGAGCCAGATCCGCAGCCGGCGCAGCCACGCCGTCAGCGCCATCGTGGGGAGCGCCAGCGCCCAGGCCACCGACAGGGCGGCCGCGAGCCGCAGGTCGTCGCGGGACGCCGGCTGCCCCGGCACCGCGTGGTCGAGCGACCGGACGCCGTAGACGACGTAGAGCGTCGCGAAGCCGGCGGCGGCCCACAGCAGCCTGCGGTCCTGCAGGACGGTCGACTGGAGCAGCAGCAGGTACGCGCTGCCGAGCGACAGCAGGCCGCCGAGGGCGTACACCGCCGCGAGCACGTAGCTGCCCACGCCGGCGTCCGGGAGCAGGATCAGCCCCGGCACCGCGAGCGCGAGGGCGGCCAGCCCGAGCACGACCAGGGTCGTGTTCGTGCCCACCCACGTCTCGGGGGGCTCCGGGGGCAGCGCCCAGCGCCCCGGGCGCTCGACCTGCACCGTCGTCACGGGGGACACCTTGACACGCGCGCCGCCACTGATGCGGGAGGTTCGAGGACTAGCGTGGAGCCATGGCTCTGTACCGCGACGAGGGCGTCGTCCTCCGCGTGCAGAAGCTGGGCGAGGCCGACCGCATCATCACGCTGCTGACCAAGCGCCACGGACGGGTCCGTGCGGTCGCCAAGGGGGTGCGTCGCACCCGTTCGAAGTTCGGGGCGACGGTCGAGCCGTTCAGCCACGTCGACCTCCAGCTGTACGAGGGACGGTCGCTCGACATCGTCACGCAGGCCGAGTCGATCACCTCCTACGGCGACAGCCTGGTGCACGACTACGGCCGCTACACCGCCGGGACCGCGGTGCTCGAGACCGCCGAGCGGCTCACCGCCGAGGAGGGCGAGCCGTCGCTGCGGCTGTTCCT
>CAMLIA010000057.1 GCA_946479905.1 uncultured Frankiales bacterium
CGATCGTCGGCGACGACATCAAGAGCCAGGTCGGCGCGACCATCACGCACCGCGTCATGGCGAAGCTGTTCGAGGACCGGGGAGTCATCCTGGACCGCACGTACCAGCTCAACGTCGGCGGCAACATGGACTTCAAGAACATGCTCGAGCGCGACCGCCTCGAGTCCAAGAAGATCTCGAAGACCCAGGCCGTGACGAGCAACCTCGAGCACGAGCTCGGCGCGCGCAACGTGCACATCGGCCCGTCCGACTACGTGCAGTGGCTCGACGACCGCAAGTGGGCCTACGTCCGCCTCGAGGGCCGCGCGTTCGGTGACGTCCCGCTGAACCTCGAGTACAAGCTCGAGGTCTGGGACTCCCCCAACAGCGCCGGCGTCATCATCGACGCGCTGCGCTGCGCGAAGATCGCCATGGACCGCGGCCAGGGCGGCCCGGTGCACCCGGCGTCGACGTACTTCATGAAGTCCCCGCCGAAGCAGGTCCGCGACGACATCGCCAAGGACCAGCTCGAGGCCTGGATCAACGAGGCCTGACCGACCCGCACGAGGGCCCGGCGCATGACGCGCCGGGCCTTCGTCGTGCCTAGGCTCGGCCGGTGCGCCCGCCCACCGTCCAGCCCTCCCCGGTGCACCACGTCCGCCGGATGCTGGCCGAGCCCGACTTCCGGCGGCTGCTGCGGCTGCGGCTCGCGGGCCAGGCGGGCGACGGGCTGTTCCAGGGGGCGCTGTTCGGAGCCGCCTTCTTCAACCCGGAGAAGGCCACCTCGGCGGCCGCGGCGGCGAGCGCGTTCGCGACCGTGCTGCTGCCGTACTCCCTGGTCGGGCCGTTCGCCGGCGTGCTGCTGGACCGCTGGTCGCGGCAGCGCGTGCTGCTGGTCAGCAACGGGCTGCGCGCGCTGCTCGGCTGCGTCTTCGCCCTGAGCCTGTGGCGGACCGGCGCGCTCAGCGTGCCGAGCGTCGGCATCGCCCTGCTGGTCGTCTCGCTCAACCGCTTCGTCCTCAGCGGCCTGTCGGCGTCGCTGCCGCACGTCGTCGGGACCCGCGACCTGGTCACGGCGAACGCCCTGACGACCACCGCCGGGCAGGCGGCCACCGCGGTCGGCGGGGTCACCTCGCTGGGGCTGCGGCACCTCTGGGGCGACACCGACGCCGGTGCCGGTCGGACCGCGCTGGCCGCGGCACTGGTGTACGCCGTCGCCTGCCTGTTCGCCTCCCGGATCGCGCGCCGGCGACTGGGCCCGGACCTGCAGCAGGCAGCTGCCCCGATCGGCCAGGCGGTCGCCGAGGTCGCCCGCGGCCTGGTCGCCGGTGCCCAGCACCTGCGGCAGCGGGCACCTGCGGCACGCGCCCTCGTGACCATCGCGGTGCAGCGCTTCCTGTCCGGGCTGATGTTCGTCGGGACGCTGCTGCTCTACACCGGGCACGGCTACCTGCACCGGGGCTTCACCGGACTGGGGGAGGTGCTCACGGCGACGGTGGTCGGTGGGGTCGTCGCGGCCGCCGTCACCCCGACGGTGACCCGCGCCCTCGGCACCCAGCGGTGGATCTCGGTGCTGCTCCTCGCTGCGGCCGTCGTGAGCGCGACGCTCGGCCCGGCGTACACCCACCCGGCGCTGGTGACCGCCGGGCTGCTGCTCGGGATCTGCTCGCAGGCGGTGAAGATCAGCGTCGACACCTTGCTCCAGGAGTCGGTCGACGACGCGTTCCGAGGGCGGGTCTTCTCGGTGTACGACACGATGGTGAACGTGAGCTTCGCGGCCGCCGGCGGCGTCGCCGCGGTCGTGCTGCCCGACGACGGGCGCAGCGTCGGCGTGCTGCTCACGGTCGCGGCCGGGTACGCGGTGACGGGACTGGCCTACGGCTGGGTGGTGCGGCGGCGGGCGCCGTACGAGCCGCCGGAGCCGGTGGTCAGCCGGGGCTGACCGCGGTCAGCAGACCACGCCGAGCAGGCAGGTCTTCTTCGACGCCCCCGGCAGCGGGACGGGCAGCGGAGTGGGCAGCAGGGTCGCCGGCGACGGCGAGACCAGCGTGAGCACCTTGTCGACCAGCGCCGTGACGACCCCGGGGGTCGCGGTGACCGTCGGGACGGGGGTCGCGGTCGGCCCGGTCGTCGGGCGGGACGTCGGCGAGCTGCCGGGGGAGGGCGCCACCGTCGGGGCGCCGCCGGAGATGCTGCGCGGGTCGATGGCGTTGACGATCGTCGGGCCCGCCGCGCTGGTCCCCGGCGACAGCGCGGTGTTGACCGCCGCGCTGACCCGGCTCACGCTCGCGTGCACGAGCGCCGCGACGACGCCCCACGAGCCGAGGTCGGCGCGATCGGCACGGACCTGGGCCAGTGCCTCGGGGCCGGTCGGCTGCTCGGCCGCCTGGGCGACCGCGACAGCCAGGGCCTCCTCGCCGCGCGCCGCGCCGGGAGCGGGGACCGAGCTGGGCCGGAACGCGGCCGAGACGGCCCTGAGGTAGCTCGCGCCCTCACCGAGCGCCAGGCCGTCCGCCAGGCTGTTGAGGTCCTCGTCGGCGCTCACCAGGTCGGCCGCGACGCGCCGGTCCCAGGAGTCGCCGCGCAGCTGCAGGGGGGTGGCCCGCTGCGGCAGCGACTGCGGCTGGATCTTCACCTGGTGCAGCGCCGGCACGAGCGTCGTGGACGAGCGGCCGACCGGGTGGAGGCTGACGGTGCCGTCGTAGACCGCGACCCGGGTGAGCAGGCCCTCCTCGACGCGCGTCACCGCGCCGTCCGGTGTCGCGACCAGCCCCGCCGGGGTGCTGAGGTCGAGGTGCGCGCCGTCGCGCGCGTCGACCATCGCCGCGCCGCGCGACAGCGTCTCCCGGACGCCGTCCCGCACGGTCAGCGTGGAGAGCCCGTCGAGGTAGACGACGCGCCCGGCCGTGCTCAGCTGCGCGCCGCCGCCCTGGCCCGTGTGCAGCTCGGCGCCGCGCGGGAGCACCTCGCCCTCGGTCGCGGCGTGGTTGCTGCCGTCGGGCAGGTACACCTGCGCGAGCCGGGCCACGAGGACCTTGGTGTCCGCGGAGGCGGGGTCCGGTCGGTGCAGCGCGACGGTCGTGCTGGCCGCGGTGAGCACCGCGAGCCCGGAGCCGAGGACCGCCTGCCAGCCGCGGTCGAGCCCGCGCAGGGTGTCCAGGATGTCCGCCACGTCCCCATCATCGGCGGACCTAGGTCACCTCGGTATGGCCCGAAAGGACTAGCCCTCCCGGGCGTGTCGCGCGTCCCGCCGCCCGGGGTCGGGGCAGCGCCCCTCACGGGGGCCTGCGAGGGCGCCAGCCCGACCCCCACGGCACGGGGCCCACCCGTCAGAGGTGGTCGGCGGCCCAGGCGCGCAGCGCCGCCACGGCCGCCTCGCGCTCGAGGGGGCCGTGCTCCATCCGCAGCGCGAGCAGGTGGCGGTAGGCCTCGCCGACGAGCCGGCCGGGCGGCAGGCCGAGGATCTCCATGATCTCGTTGCCGTCGAGGTCGGGGCGGATGGCGCGCAGCTCCTCCTGCTCCTCGAGGACCGCGATCCGGCGCTCGAGGTCGTCGTAGGCCGCGGACAGCCGCTGCGCCCGCCGCTGGTTGCGGGTGGTGCAGTCGGAGCGGGTGAGCAGGTGCAGCCGCAGCAGCTGGTCGCCGGCGTCGTGGACGTAGCGCCGCACCGCCGCGTCCGTCCAGGGCGAGGTGCCGGGCTGGCCGTACCCGTGGAAGCGCAGGTGCATCTCGGTCAGCAGGAAGACCGCGTCGACCACGTCCTTGCCGAAGGTGAGCGCCTTGAGCCGCTTGCGCGCCAGGTGGGCGCCCTTCACCTCGTGGTGGTGGAAGCTGACCTTCCCGTCGTCGAACCGCCGGGTGGCGGGCTTGCCGATGTCGTGCAGCAGCGCCGCCAGCCGCAGCACGAGGTCCGGGCCGCCGATCCGGTGCTCGAGGGCGATGGCCCGCTCGAGCACCTGCAGGCTGTGCTCGTAGACGTCCTTGTGCTGCTGGTGCTCGTCGATCTCCAGCCGCAGTGCCGGCAGCTCGGGCAGCACGTGGTCGGCGAGCCCGGTGTCGACGAGCAGCGTGAGGCCCTTGCGCGGGTGGGCGCCCAGCAGCAGCTTCTCGAGCTCGCCGCGGACCCGCTCGGCGCTCACGATCTCGATGCGCGCCGCCCGGTCGGTCATGGCCGCCACGACGTCCGGCGCCACCTCGAAGCCGAGCTGGGAGGCGAACCGCGCGGCCCGCAGCATCCGCAGCGGGTCGTCGTCGAAGGAGTCCTCGGGCCGTCCGGGAGTGCGGACGATCCCGGTGGCCAGGTCGGCCATGCCGCCGTAGAGGTCGACGAACGCGTCGGGGGCGGTCCAGTCGGGCAGCCGCAGCGCCATGGCGTTCATGGCGAAGTCACGGCGTACCAGGTCCTCCTCGAGGCTGGAGCCGTAGACGACGTCCGGCTTGCGGCTGGTCCGGTCGTAGGACTCCGAGCGGTAGGTGGTGATCTCCAGCCGCTGGCCCTTCTTCATCGCGCCGACCGTGCCGAAGGCGATGCCGACGTCCCACGTGGCGTCCGCCCACCCCTCGACGAGCGCGAGCACCTGCTCGGGGCGCGCGTCGGTGGTGAGGTCCAGGTCGTCGTCGAGCCGACCGAGCAGGGCGTCCCGGACCGAGCCGCCGACGAGGTGCAACCGGTGCCCTGCGCCGGCGAACCGCTCGCCGATCTCGACCAGCACCGGCGAGCGCTCGACGAGCGCACGGGCGGCGGTGCTGACGAGGCCAGCAGTCAGGTCGGACACGGAGGGGAAGCCTAGGAGAGCGGCGTCCCGGTCCCCGTACATTGAGCCCATGAGCACCCCCGGCGAGCGCCCGAAGCCGCGGCCGCCCCGCCGGCAACCGGGTGCCGGGCTCCGCAGGGTGCTCCGGCGGGTCGACGAGACCAGCGCCGGAGGTCTCGTGCTGGACAGCACCGGGCCGGACGCACGCGGCGCGCTCATCGGGCGGCTGGACCGGCGCGGCCGGCTGCTCTGGTCGCTGCCGAAAGGCCACGTCGAGGCGGGCGAGACCGAGCCGCAGACCGCGGTCCGCGAGGTGCACGAGGAGACCGGCATCCTCGGCGAGGTGGTCGGCAAGCTCGGCACCATCGACTTCTGGTTCGTCGCCGACGGGCGCCGCGTGCACAAGACGGTCCACCACTACCTGCTGCTGGCGGTGAAGGACCTGGAGCTGTCCGACGCCGACGTCGAGGTCAGCGAGGTGGCGTGGGTGCCCGTCTCGGAGCTCGCGGGGCGGTTGGCCTACGCCGACGAGCGGCGGCTGCTCGACCGGATCCCCGAGCTGCTGTCGCGGTCGGCATGAGACGGACCGCGCTGGCGGTCGGCCTGCTGCTGGCGCTGCTCGGGTCGTCGGCCGCGGCGGACCCCTCGCCGTCGCCCACCCCGCAGGAGCCGGAGGCGCCGCTCACCGTCTCCGTCACGGAGCTGCTGCCCCGAGCGCCGGAGGCCGGTCAGGCCTTCGAGGTACGAGGTGCGATCCGCAACCGGACGGGCTCCGTCACCGTGGACGACGTCAAGGTCCGGCTGGCACGCGGCAACGTGATCACCTCCCGCGGGGCGCTGCACGAGCTCGAGCAGGACGGCGCCGACATCACCCAGCACTTCACCTCCCGCACGCTCACCAGCGACAGCGAGGGCAGGCACCCGATCACGATGCTCGCCCCCGGGGCGGTCGGGTACTTCGACATCCAGACCGACGTGGACTCCCTCGGGCTGCGCCGCACCGGCGTGTACCCCTTCCAGGTCGAGGCCCGCGGCTCCGTCGCGGGCTCCGGCATGCAGCTGCTGGGCGCCGTCCCGACCTGGGTCCCGTTCTTCAGCGACCCGCCCCGCCAGAACAAGGTCGCGGTCGTGTGGCCGGTCACCGAGCCGCCGCACCAGGCCCCCGACGGGACCTTCGTCGACGACCGGCTGGCCGCGAGCCTCACCAGCGGACCGCTCCAGCACCTGGTCTACGCGACCCAGCTGGCCACTGGGCCGTCGGTGTGCGGTCGCGGGGCGGTGCGCAACGACGGGGTGCGCGACCCGGCCCCCACCCGCTGCGAGGCCGTTCCCGTGACCTACGCGGTGGACCCCGACCTGGTGTCGGCGGCCTCGGTCATGGCCACCGGCGACAGCTACAGCGTCGGGACCGGCAAGGACCGCCGCAAGGGCACCGGTAAGGCGGCCGCCGCAGCCTGGCTCGGGTCGCTGAAGGCGCAGGTCGCCGCCAGCACCGGCAGCCTGCTCGCGCTGCCCTACGCGGACCCGGACGTCGACGCGCTCGCCGCCTCAGCGGCCGGCCGTGAGGACGTGAGCGCGGCCATCACACTCGGCAAGACCGTCCTCGAGTCGCAGTTCGGCGGCACGGCGGTCGACGCGGTCTACCCCCCGACGCAGGGGACGGGGGCCGTGTCGCAGGAGGCGGTGGACGCGCTGACGCCCCAGTCCGGGCGGCGCTTCGCCCTGGTGCTCGACGAGAGCGCCTTCCCCGACCTCGAGGACGAGGGCCGCACCCGGACCCCGGACGCGCCCGTCAACCTCGGGACCTCCCGGACGACCTTCCGGCCGCTCTACGGGCTGGTGGCCGACGACGTGCTCTCCACCCTCGTCCTCGGGCCCTCCAGCGAGACCGAGGGCGCGCGGCTGGCCGAGCAGCGGTTCATCGCCGAGACCGCGATGATCGCCGCCGAGGCGCCCGGGCTGAGCAGGACCTTCCTCATCGCGCCGGACCGCTACAGCGACGCGAACGTCCGGGCCGCCACCGACGCGCTGCGCGACCTCGGCCGGCTCCCCTGGCTGTGCCCCGTCGCGCTGCAGCCGGCCACCCAGGGCACCGAGTCCTGCGCCGCGCCCCGGTCCGAGGGCGAGGGCAAGGAGTACGTCGACGACGAGACCGACCCGCGCACGCAGCTGCGGCAGGCCACCGACGCCCAGCTGCCGGACGACTACCTCACCAACGTCGCCTTCGAGGCGCGCCGGGCCACGCAGCTGACCACCCAGGTGCTCGACGACTCCGACACCCAGCCGCAGCAGACGCGCACGAGCATCCGCGACCTCAGCCTGCGGCTGCGGCAGGCGGTGGCACGGGCGGAGTCGTCCGCGTGGCGCCAGGACTACGGCGGCCAGCAGGAGCAGTACGTCCGCCTGCACACCCGCCTGAACGCGCTGGTCGGCGGCGTGAGCGTGCTCGGCGGGCGGCTGCTGCTCACCAGCAGCAAGGGGACCGTGCAGGTCAACGTGGAGAACTCCCTCGACCTGCCGGTGCAGCTGCGGCTGCGCTTCTCCTTCCCCGGCCGGCCACCGCTCGAGACCGGTCTGGTCTCCGTCGGGGCGAAGCGGTCGGTCCCCGCCGGCGTCAAGGCGCAGGGGCTGCGCTCCGGGCGGTTCCCCGTCGACGTCGAGATGATCGACCGGTCGGGCAAGGCGTTCCGCGGCAAGGCGCACGTGCAGGTGCGGTCGACGCGCTACGGGCGGCTCGCCCTGGGCGTCACGTTCGCCGCGGCCGCCGTGCTGTTCCTCGCCGCCGGTGCCCGCATCGTGCGGCGGGCCCTGCGCCGGACACCTGCGTGACGCTGCTGCGGTCGACCCGCACGATGGCGCTGGGCACCATCGCGTCGCGGGGCACCGGCTTCCTGCGCACCGCGCTGCTCGCCACCGTCCTGGGGGTGAAGGGCGTCGCCAACGCCTTCAACATCGCCAACACCGCCCCCAACATCGTCTACGAGCTGCTGCTCGGCGGCATCCTCACCAGCGTCGTCGTGCCGCTGATCGTGCGGGCGGAGAAGACCGGCGAGGGCGAGGACTACGTCCAGCGGCTGCTGACCCTGGCCTTCCTCGTGCTGGCCGGCGCCTCGCTCGTGCTCGTGCTCTTCGCGCCGGCGATCGTCGACATCTACGTCAACCAGGGCGTCAACGACGAGACCCGGCACCTCGCGGTGGTCTTCGCGCGCTACTTCCTCCCGCAGATCCTCTTCTACGGCATGGGCGCCATCCTCGGCGCCTACCTCAACACCCAGGGCCGGTTCGGGCCGCCCATGTGGGCGCCGGTGCTCAACAACCTGGTCGTCATCGTCACGCTCGTGGTCTTCGCGCTGCTGCCGGGGCCGGCCGCGCTCACCAGCGCCACGATCACCGACGGGCAGCTCACCGTCCTCGGCGTCGGCGTCACCCTCGGGATCGTCGCCCAGACGGTCGCGCTGCTGCCGGCGCTGCGCCAGACGGCACTGCGGCTGCGGCCGCGCTTCGACTTCCGCGGCACCGGCCTGGGAGCGGCGGCCCGGCTCGCGCGCTGGACGCTGTTCTACGTCGTCTGCAACCAGCTCGTGCTGGTGGTGGTGGTGCAGCTGTCCACCGGAGCGCCCGAGGGCAGGTCGTACTCCTCCTACACCTACGCCTTCCTGCTCTGGCAGCTCCCGCACGCCGTGGTGGCGGTCAGCGTGATCACGGCGCTGCTGCCGCAGATGAGCGGGGCGGCCGCGGACGGCCGGCTGGCGGACCTGCGCCGCCAGCTCGACGGCGGCCTGCGCCTGACCATCAGCGTGCTGGTACCGGCGGCGGTCGCGTACGTCGTGCTGGGCCGGTCGCTCGCGACCCTGGTGTTCGGCCACGGCGAGACGAGCCCGGGCGACGCGCGCTTCATCGGCACCCTGCTGGCGGTCTTCGCCTGCGGCCTGGTCGCCTTCAGCACCTACCAGCTCCAGCTCCGCGCGTTCTACGCGCTGCAGGACACCCGGACACCCGCGCTCATCAACCTGGTCGTGAACGTCACCACGGTCGTGGTCGACGTCGTCCTCTACGTCTCCCTGGCCCCCGAGCACCGGGTCGTCGGGCTCGCCGCGGGCCAGGCCTCGTCGTACCTCGTGGGGGTCGTGGTGTGCACCACGACCCTCGCCCGCCGGGTGCCGCGGGACCCCGCCGGTCACGTGCTGCGGACCGCGGCCCGCTGCCTGCTGGCCGCGGCGGTGCCGGCGGCGGTGGCCGCGCTCGTCGTGCACCTGGCGGAGGGGTACGCCGGCACGGCCGTCACCGGCGCCGCGCTGGCCGCCCTGCTGGGTGGCGCGGTGCTGACGAGCGGCTACCTCGCGCTGGCCCGCCGGGTGCGGGTCACGGAGGTGGAGCAGCTGCTCGCCCCTCTGCTCGCCCGGCTCAAGCCCACGGGCTAACGCGCCGAACCCGAAAGGGTGAACCGCAACACCTGTGATGACGGCGCCATCGTCCTGGGCTGGCTGACGAAGGTCGTCATCGTGCTGGCCGTGCTCGGTGTCCTCTCCTACGACGGCATCGCCATCGTCACCGCCAACATCTCCGCCGCGGACCGCGCGAACACGCTCGCGAGCGAGGCGGCGGACCAGGTCAAGGGGCTGCGTGACGTCAACAAGGCGTACGCCGTCATCAGCAGCGAGGCGGCCTCGAGCGGCGACACCATCCTGCCGCAGGACTTCCGCGTCTCGAGCGACGGCCACGTCACCCTGGTGCTGCGCCGCGAGGCGAACTCGATCTGGATGATCCGGATCGCACCCCTGCGCAAGTTCCTGCACGTCCGCGCCACGGGCGAGGGCGCGCCCGCGTCGTGAGGCCCCTGATCACCCGCTGCGCAGCGGCTCTGCTGGTCGGCGGCCTGCTCGCCGGCGGCGCCGTCGGTGCTGCGCCGGGCGCCGGCGCCTCCCCCGTCGGGGACGCGAAGGCGCGCGCGGCCGAGCTCCGGCGCCAGGTCGACGCCCTGCGCCAGCAGGCCGAGATCGCCACCGAGCACTACGACGAGACCTACGCCGCGCTCGGCAAGGCCGTGAACGCGCACATCGAGGCGCAGCGCGCCCTGGACGACGCGCAGCAGGCGTCCGGGGCCAGTGAGGACCGGCGGGCGATGCGGGCCCGCGCGCTGTACATGTCGGGTGGGCCGAGCGCGATCTACGCCACGGTGCTGTCCAGCGGCTCCATCAGCGAGGTCGCCACCCGGATGCACCAGGTCACCATCGTGCTCGACGGGGACTCGCGGGCGGTCGCGGCCGCCCGCTCGGCCGTCATCGGCCTCACCTCGGCCGAGCGCGCCCTCGCCGAGAGCGAGCGCACGGCGAACCGGCTGCAGAAGCAGGTCACTGCGGAGGCCGGCCGGATCAGTGCGCTGCTCGCGCAGACCGACGCGCTGCTCAGCGCCGCTGACAGCCGGGTCCGCGAGCTCGCCGAGCAGCAGCGCCAGGCCGCCGCGGCCGCCGCCGCCGCGCGTGCCGCCGCCGCCCTCGCCGCCGCCCGGGGGGACGTCGGGTCGCTGCCGGACGTCCCGGCCTCCCCGCTCGCCCAGGCCGCGCTGGACTTCGCCCGCGCGCAGCTCGGCAAGCCCTACGTCTGGGGCGCGACCGGTCCGGACGCCTACGACTGCTCCGGTCTCACCGGCGCGGCCTACGCCGCCGCCGGCCTCACGCTGCCCCGCACCTCGCGGGAGCAGTGGTACGCCGGGCCGCACGTCGGCCTCGGCCAGCTCGAGCCCGGAGACCTGCTGTTCTGGGCCTCCGACGTCACGAACCCGGCCACCATCCACCACGTCGCCCTCTACGCCGGCAACGGCATGATGGTGGCCGCTCCGCACACCGGCGACGTGGTGCGGGTGCAGCCGATCTACCTCGACGGCTACATCGGGGCGGTGCGTCCCGGTGCCGCGATCGGCGGGTGAGAAGTCTCACACCTGCCGCGCAAGACCCGTGAAACCGGGCTCTCGGCCGCCTCCCGGCCGTTAGCCTGACCCCAAGTCCCACACGTCCGGTCGGAACGCCGAGTCCTGTCCCCCGACCACCAGCGCCTCCTGGCGCGGACGTCCCCCCCGACACCAGGGACAGGAGCGGGGGACCCACAGGTTCCTCGGTCGCCGCTCGACGATGCGACCTCGGGGCGAAGCCGGCACCACCTCCTGACGGAGCCAGTGCCGGCCGGGCACCTTCCCGCCCGAGCCCGACAGCTCACCTCGCAGGCGTCAGGAAGGAACGTCTGTGCTCTCCCGCCCCCGGGCGCGCGTCCGCGCGTCCGCTCTCGTCGTCCTGCTCGTCTCGCTGCTCGGCAGCCTCGCGGTGGCCACCCCGGCCGACGCCAGCTCCTGGCGCTCCGAGGTCCCGCACTTCGCCGCCAACTTCCGCGGCGACCCCTACCACTGGGGCTCCGCCGGCCCGGACCGGTTCGACTGCAGCGGCTACACGCTGTACGTGTACCGGCACTTCGGCAAGTCGCTGCCGCACAGCTCCGCGCAGCAGTACTCCGTCATGCACCACGTCGCCCGCAACGAGAAGGTCCCCGGCGACCTGCTGTTCTTCCGCAACAGCTCGGGCCGGATCAGCCACGTGGCGATCTACGCCGGTCCCTCGCACGCGAGCGGGACCTACAACCAGCCGATGATGTGGCACGCCCCGCACTCCGGTGACGTGGTCAAGCTGGTCCCGATCTACAGCGGCAACTACCTCGTCGGGCGCCTCTAGCCCGTACCCCACCGCCGTGAATGAATACTGGGGTTCCCTTTCGAGGGTAGAAACGCAATCCCAGCAAGCACTCACGGCGAGAGGGTTCGGGTGGCGGACAGCGCGCGGCCGCACGGCCCCCGACGTCCCCCGTCGGCTCGCGCGGCCCGCACGGAGGCGACCGCGGAACCGCCGGCGCCTGAGCGGACCGGTCCGCTCGAGCCGGGAGAGGTGCTCGCCGAGCGCTACCGGCTGCTCGAGCAGGTGCCGACGGACGGGCCCGCCGCGCTGTGGCGGGCCCACGACGAGGTGCTCGCGCGCTCGGTCGCCGTCAAGTGCCTCCCGACGCCCAACAGGGTCGCCCGCGCGCAGGCGCAGGCCTTCCTCGACGCGGCGGTCCACACCGGCGCCGTCAACGCGCCGGGGCTGGCCCGCATCTACGACGCCGCGCTCGCCTCCCGGCCGGGCCGCGGCAACGACGTCGCGTACGTCATCGGGGAGTGGGTCGACGGCGAGCCGCTCGACAGCCACCTGGAGCGGGTCGGTGCGCTGGCGGCCGTCGACGCCGCCGACGTGCTCCGGCAGGCAGCCGACGCGCTGACCGCGCTGCACGCCGCCGGCCTCACCCACGGCCGGCTGCACCCGCGCAACCTGCTCGTCACGCCCGGCGGCCGGGTCCGGCTCACCGACGCGCACGTCGCCGCGGCCCTCCGGGAGACGGGCGAGGGCTCGGTCGCGGACGACACGCGCGACCTGGCCGCGGTGCTGTACGCCCTGCTCACCCGGCGCTGGCCGTCCGGACCGACCCCGCAGCCGGCGGGCTCGCTGCCCCCGGCTCCGCACGACGGCGACCACCTGCTCACCGCCCGGCAGCTGCGGGCCGGCATCCCGCGGGCCCTGGACCACGTCGTCACGCGGGGCCTCGAGCCCGCCCGGCTGGCCGCCCTGCCAGCGCTGCGGACACCCGCCGCGCTGGCCGACGCGGCGGACCTGGCGGTGCGGGACATCCGTGCCGAGGAGCAGGCCGAGGAGGCCGCCGAGCCGCGGCTGCCCCCGCGGCTGCGACGGGCGCTGCCGTGGCTCGGCGCCACCGCGTTCGTCGCCACGGTCGGCGTGCTCGGCTGGACGCTGGGCCTCGCCGTGGGCGACCTGCCCGGCCGGCCGCAGACCGAGCCCATCGTGAGCGCCAGCGAGGGCCCGAAGCCGGGCGCCCCGGCGTACCCCGCTCTCCGGCTGACCCCGGCGATGGTGCGCGACTTCGACCCCCTCGGGCGGGACCACCAGGAGAACAGCGGCCAGGTCCCGAACGCCGTCGACGACGACCCGACCACCGCCTGGGTGACGCAGGCCTACAAGACCGCCGACTTCAGCGGCATCAAGTCGGGCGTCGGTCTGCTCATCGACCTGGGCAAGCCCACCGCGCTGCACGGCGTCACGGTCGGGTTCACCGCTCCGGGCGCGAAGGTCGAGGTGCGGGTGGCGGACGACCCCCCGACCGGCCCGGACGCCATGCGCCTGGTCGCCGGCGAGGACGGCCGCCAGGTGGCGAGCATGAAGCCGGTCGCCGGCACCCGGGGGCGCTACGTGCTGGTCTGGATCACGCAGCTGCCGAAGGACGGCAAGACCTACCGGGTCGGGGTGTCCGAGCTGCGGCTGTCCTGAGGGGGAGCGAGTAGGTTCCGCAGCGTGACCGCACCGGGGGACGGCGACGCCGAGGACCGTGCGCTGCTCGCCGCGCACGCCGCCGGGGACCCGCACGCCTTCGACGACCTGCTGCGCCGCCACCGGCAGCGGATGTGGGCCGTCGCCGTCCGGACCCTCGGCGACCCGGAGGAGGCCGCGGACGCGGTCCAGGACGCCAGCCTGTCGGCCTACCGCGGCGCCGCCGGCTTCCGGGGCGACGCCAGGGTCAGCACCTGGCTGCACCGGATCGTCGTCAACGCCTGCCTCGACCGGGCGCGGCGGCAGGCGGTCCGGCCGACCGTGCCGCTGCCGGACCAGGCGCCCGCCGACCCGCGCGACGCCCTGGCCGAGCGCGAGACCGCCCTGCTCGTGCAGCAGGCGCTCGCCGGCCTCCCGGAGGAGCAGCGCGCCGCGGTGGTGCTGGTCGACCTCAGCGGCTTCTCGGTGGACGACGCCGCGGCGGTCCTCGAGGTGCCCGCCGGCACCGTGAAGTCCCGGTGCTTCCGTGGCCGGGCCCGGCTGGCCGTGAGTCTCGGCCACCTGCGGAACCCGGACCTGCCGCCGGCCGTCCCACCTGGGACCGACCCGGAAGGAGGGACGTCATGACCGAGCACGCCGACCTGCACGCCGACCTCGACGCGCTTGCCGACGCCCTCGCCGCCGAGTCGGACGGGACCGACCTGCCCGAGCACCTCCGCAGCTGCCCGCGCTGCGCCGCGGGCCTCGACGACCTGCGGACCGCGCTGGCCGCGGTCGCCACCGACCTCGCGACGCTGCCGCCGGTGCCGCCCGTCCCCGCGGCGCTCTCCGGCGGCGTGGCCCCGACGGCCGGTGCCACCACCGTGCTGCCCGACGCCTCGGTCACCGCGCTCACCGAGCGGCGCGGGGTACCCCGCTGGCTGCTCGCGGCGGGCGGCCTCGCCGCAGCCGCGGTGCTGGTCGTCGGCGGTGGGCTGCTGCTCGCGACCAACTCGACCGACTCCGACCGGGGCGCGACCGCGGCGACGTCACCTCAGCAGTTCGCCGTCAGCTCGACCGGCACCGACTACCGCACCGCCCAGCAGATCCAGGCCGCCGTCCCGGGGCTGCTCGGGGGCAAGAAGGAGGCGCTCGACACGACCGCCACCCCGAGCAAGGCCGCCGGCCTCGCCGGCCCCAGCACCGCCGATCCGCTGGCGCGGCTGCGGACGACGACGGGGCTGGCGGCCTGCCTGGCCTCGCTCACCGACCCGACCGATCCCGGGGTGCCGCTGGCCCTCGACTACGCCTCCTACAAGGGCCAGCCCGCGCTCGTCGTGGTGCTGCCGGCGGCGAAGCCGAGCAAGGTCGACATCTGGGTCGTGGGGGCCGGCTGCAGCCAGCTGGAGTCCAACCTCCTGGTGTACGTCAAGGCCGACCGCCCGACCTAGGCGGCCCGCTTCGGCGGCAGGGTCCAGCCCCAGCAGGCCACGGCGGCGAGCAGGTAGGGCAGCAGCACGTCACCCGACGTCGACAGCGCCCCGAAGGTGCCCTCCCGCACGAACCCCCACGCGCAGCCCAGCAGCGAGTACCCGACGGCGACCAGTCGCAGCCGGGTGCCGTCGGTGCCGCGCGGCTGACCTGCCGCGGCCATCGCGACACCGCCGGTGAAGGCGCCCAGCACGAGCGGCGCGAGGTACTGGAAGACCCCCGCCTGGACGTACTCCGCCTCGACGTAACCCCAGAGCACCGCCATCAGGTTCGCGCCCAGGACCCCCCGGACGAGCAGCTCGAGCCGGCCGGGCGCAGGGTGCGGGCTCTCCTCGGACACGCCGTGGCACACCGCGCACCCGCCCCCGACGGCGTCAGCCGCGTCCGCGCCGCAGCGCGGCCGGTCGCACACCGGGCAGCTGTCGACGGCGGGGCGCCCCGGATGACTGGCACAGCGGGCGGCGCGACTGTCCAACACCTGCGCATCCTGTCATCCGGCCCCGTGGGAAGGTCCGTCACTACGCTGGCGTTCTCCGGGCACCACCTTCTGCGAAGGGCATCACGTGAGCACCGTCCACAAGTCGATCGTCATCGGCTCCGGCCCGAGCGGCTACACCGCCGCCATCTACCTCGCGCGCGCGGGCCTGCAGCCGATCTGCTTCGAGGGCGCGGTGACCGCGGGCGGGGCGCTCATGAACACGACGGACGTCGAGAACTTCCCCGGCTTCCCGGACGGCGTCATGGGCCCGGACCTGATGGACAAGCTGCGCTCGCAGGCCGAGCGGTTCGGCACCGTCTTCGTCACCGACGACGTCACCTCGGTCGACCTCACGGTCAGCCCGAAGGTCGTCAAGGTCGGTGACGAGGAGTACCTCGCCGACACCGTCGTGCTGGCGATGGGCTCGGCCTACCGCGAGCTCGGCATCCCGGGCGAGAAGGAGCTGTCCGGCCACGGCGTCTCCTGGTGCGCCACCTGCGACGGCTTCTTCTTCCGCGACCAGGACATCGTGGTCGTGGGCGGCGGCGACAGCGCGCTCGAGGAGGCGACCTTCCTCACCCGGTTCGCGCGCACGGTCACCGTGGTGCACCGGCGGGACTCGCTGCGCGCCTCGAAGATCATGCAGGACCGCGCGTTCGGGATGGAGAAGATCCGGTTCGTCTGGGACAGCGAGGTCGTCTCGGCCAACGGCTCCGGCAAGCTGGAGTCGGTGACGCTGCGGAACCTCAAGACCGGCGAGACGTCGGACCTGGCCGCCACCGGGCTGTTCATCGCCATCGGTCACGACCCGCGGTCGGACCTGGTGAAGGGCCAGGTCGAGCTCGACGACGAGGGCTACGTCCTCGTGCAGGGCGGGTCGACCGCGACCAACCTCGACGGGGTCTTCGCCGCCGGCGACCTGGTCGACCACACCTACCAGCAGGCCATCACCGCCGCGGGTTCCGGGTGCGCCGCGGCCCTCGACGCCGAGCGCTACCTGGCCGCTCGCGGGGAATGACCGCCGGTCCCGCTACGTTCTTGAGATCACCCGCTACAGAGGAGCCTTGATGGGCGCGAACACCAAGACCGTGACCGATGCGACCTTCGCCTCGGACGTGCTGCAGAGCGACAAGCCGGTGCTGGTCGACTTCTGGGCAGAGTGGTGCGGCCCGTGCAAGATGGTCGCCCCCGTGCTGGAGGAGATCGCCGGCGACCACGCCGACAAGATCTCCGTCGTGAAGCTCAACATCGACGAGAACCCGGGTGCCGCCCGCGACTACCAGATCATGTCGATCCCGACGATGGCCGTCTTCCAGGGCGGCAAGATCGTCAAGTCGATCGTCGGCGCGAAGCCGAAGGCCGCGATCCTCAAGGACCTCGAGGCCTACCTCTAGCCGACGCCCACCCGCTCGCAGGCCGGATCCGCAAGGGTCCGGCCTTCGTGCATGCTGAGGCCTGTCTCAGGGGAGGTTCGGTTCATGCCCGTGTCCAGCCCGCTCTTCCGGCGCGGTGACGCAGGCCCAGCCGTCAGCGAGATCCAGGCCGCGCTCGTGCACCTCGGGCTGCTCGCGCACGCGCCCGTCCCCCCGGTGTTCGACCAGCCCACGGACTGGGCGGTCCGCGAGTTCCAGCAGAACCGGGGCCTCGTCGTCGACGGCATCGTGGGCCCGGAGACGTGGGCCGCGCTGCAGGCGGCCCGGTTGTCGCTCGGCGACCGGTTGCTGTCGCTCGCCGGCCGGCGCTACGCGGGGGACGACGTCGCCGCCCTCCAGGAGCGGCTCGCCGAGCTCGGCTTCGACACCGGCCGGGTGGACGGCGTCTTCGGTCACCGGACGGAGGCGGCCCTCAAGGCCTTCCAGCGGGAGTACGGCCTGGTGAGCGACGGCGTCTGCGGGCCCGCCACGCTGCGCGCTCTCAAGCAGCTCGGCCGGCTCGTGACGGGCGGCCGGCCGCAGGTCCTGCGGGAGAGCGAGCAGCTGCACCGGTCGGGTGCGGCCCTCGCCGGCAAGGTGGTCGTCATCGACCCCGGGCACGGCGGTCCCGACCGCGGCGCCGCCGCGCACGGCCTGGACGAGGCGGCCGTCGTGGAGGACCTCGCCGCCCGGCTCGAGGGGCGGCTCACCGCCATGGGGGTCCGCGTGGTGCTGACCCGGGGCCCCGACAGCTGCCCCACCGACGAGGAGCGGGCGGCGCTGGCGAACGACGTGCGCGCCGACGTGGTGCTGAGCCTGCACGTCGACCGCGGCTCCTCGCCACGGTGCCAGGGGGTGGCGACCTACCACTACGGGACAGGCTCGGGCAGCACGTCCACGATCGGCGAGCGGCTCGCCTCGCTGGTGCAGCGCGAGGTGGTCGCGCGCACCGACCTGGTCGACTGCCGGGTGCACGCCAAGACGTGGGCGCTGCTGCGGCTGACCTCCATGCCGGCCGTGCGCCTGGAGCTCGGGCACCTCACCAACCCCGGCGACGCCGGGCTGCTCGCCGACCCGGCCTTCCGCGACACCGTCGCCGAAGGGGTGCTCGTCGCCGTCCAGCGGCTCTACCTCCCGGCCGACCAGGACCCGCCCACCGGCGTGCTGCGCCTGCCGGACCTCGCGCAGCTCTGACCCGCCCGCCGCTCAGGAGCTGAGCGGCGTGCCCGTCGGGACCGGCGCACCGGGCCGCGGTGTCGCGCACGCCTCCGCGGCCGTGGTCACCGGCCGGCCGAGCGAGCTGCTCAGGGTGCTGCCGTCCGCGGTGCGCACCAGCAGCGTCAGCTCGGGCACCGGTCCGCCGCACGTGATCGGCACCGTCCCGGTCACGTCGCCGGCCAGCAGGTGCAGCGGGTGACCGCGCCCGTCCACCTCCAGCGACGCGGCGACGCCGGTGCTCACGTGCGCCCGCACGACGAGCTGGTGGGAGCCGCGTGCGTAGGTCGTGATCCGCAGCTGGGAGACGACGAGCACCGCCGGGGCGGTGGGGCTCGGCGCGGGCGTGCCGGTGGGCGACGGTGCGGGCGCCGCGGAGGAGGGCCCGCTGTCGTCGTCCAGGAAGGGCACCGTGGCGACCCCGCTGACGAGCACCAGCGAGGCGGCGGCCAGCAGCCACCCCTCCGCCCTGCTCAGTCCGGACACGGGGGACATCCTGCCCCCCGCAGGGTCAGACCGGGCGGAGGAGCGGGTCGGTCATCGACCCGAGCAGCTTCTCGAGCGCCACCTCGACGTCCTCCCGCCACGACACCGCGCTCTTGAGCTCGAGCCGCAGGCGGGGGAACCGGTGGTGCGGCCGGACGGTCTTGAAGCCCACCGCCTTGAGGTGGTCGGCCGGCAGCACGCAGGCCGGGGCGTCGGGGTTGTGGTTGAGGTCGCCGAACGCCTCGATGGCCTTCACCCCCCGCCGGGTGAGGTCCTTGGCCACCGACTGCAGCAGCATCCGGCCGATCCCGCCGCCGGCGAACTCCGGGAGCACCTGCCCGGTCATGAGCAGCACGGCATCCGCGGACACGGGGGAGGTGGGGAAGGCGACCGAGCGCGGGACGTACATCGGCGGGGCGAACATGACGTAGCCGGCGGGCACGCTGTCGATGTAGGCGATCTTGCCGCAGCTGCCCCACTCGAGCAGCGTCGCCGACACCCAGCTCTCCTTCTCGAAGGCGGTGTCGCCGGCCTCGACCGCGCGGTCGTGGCTGACCGGGTCGAGCTCCCAGAACACGCACTTGCGGCAGCGGCTGGGCAGGTCGTCGAGGTTGTCCAGGGTGATGTTGACCGCGCGCCTAGACAACGTGACCACCGCCCGACGCGCCGGGCCCCCTGAGCAGCCCGGCCAGCCAACCGGCCACGACGCCCAGCCCGAGGCCCAGCACGATCAGCGCGACCGCAGGGCGGTGGGGGGAAGCCACCCGGTCAGGGTAGTCACGCGTCCCGCAAACGCCTAGCGGCCGCCGGTACCGTGGACACATGGCTGGGGTCACTGGGTCGTTCGGACTCGACGCGTTCACCGGCCGCTATGCGCACCGCACAGCGGGGATGACGGCGAGCGAGATCCGAGCTCTCTTCGCGGTGGCGAGCCGCCCCGAGGTCGTCAGCCTGGCCGGCGGCATGCCGTACACCACCGCGCTGCCGCTCGACGCGGTCGGCAAGCTGATGTCGGACCTGCTCGCGACCCGCGGGGCGGCGGCCCTGCAGTACGGCAGCGGCCAGGGCGACCCGGAGCTGCGCGAGCGCATCTGCGAGGTGATGGCGCTCGAGGGCGTCATCGGCTCCCCGGACGACGTCACCGTGACCGTCGGCAGCCAGCAGGCGCTCGACCTCATCACCCGGATCTTCATCGACCCCGGTGACGTCATCCTCGCCGAGGCCCCGTCCTACGTCGGGGCGCTCGGGACGTTCGCGTCCTACCAGGCGGAGGTCGTGCACGTCCCGATGGACGACCAGGGGCTGGTCCCGGAGGCGCTCCGGGAGGCGATCGCCGCGGTGGCCGCGTCGGGCCGGCGGGTGAAGTTCCTGTACACGATCCCGAACTTCCACAACCCGGCCGGGACGTCGCTGTCGGACCCCCGGCGGGACGAGGTGCTGCAGATCTGCGTCGAGGCCGGGCTGCTCGTCATCGAGGACAACCCCTACGGGCTGCTCGGCTTCGAGGGACCGCCGACACCGGCGATCCGGTCGCGGGGGGACGAGGAGAACGTCATCTACCTCGGCTCGTTCTCCAAGACGTTCGCGCCGGGGCTGCGGGTCGGCTGGGTGCTGGCTCCGCACGCGGTCCGCGAGAAGCTCGTCCTCGCGTCCGAGGCTTCGGTGCTGTGCCCGCCGGCGCTCAACCAGATGGTCGTCACCGAGTACCTCACCACCCAGGACTGGCAGGGCCAGGTCGAGGTCTTCAAGGGCATCTACCGCGAGCGGCGGGACGCGATGCTCGGCGCGCTGGCGACGCTGATGCCCGCGGGCACGACGTGGACCCACCCCACCGGCGGCTTCTACGTGTGGACCACGCTGCCCGAGGGGCTGGACGCGAAGGTCATGCAGCCGCGCGCGATCACGGCGCGGGTCGCCTACGTGCCGGGGATCGGCTTCTACGCCGACGGGCAGGGCCAGCGCGAGCTGCGGCTGTCGTACTGCTTCCCCGAGCCGTCCCGGATCGAGGAGGGGGTGCGGCGGCTCGCGGGTGTCGTGGAGGCCGAGCTCGAGCTGCTCGAGACCTTCGGCCCGATGCTGCCGCACGAGGTCCACGGCTCCGTCACACCGTCGCCCGACCTCGCCTGATCCACCCGGCCGCACCGGGCGTGCGTCCTCCGGAACCTCACGCCTCCAGCGCCGGCAGCTTCCGTAACGCGCAAGCCTCGTCAGGCGGGGGCGGGGCCGTTGATGATGTCGGCGACCCGCTGGAGGTCCTCCAGGGTCGCGAACTCGATGGTGATCTTGCCCTTGCGGCTGCCGACGTCGACCTTGACCCGCGTCTCCAGCCGGTCGCTGAGCTGCTCGGCGACCTCCCGCGCGGCCTCGGGCACCAGCCGCTTCTGCGCCTGCTTGCGGTGCCGCTCCGGTACCTCGGCACCGGCGAGCGCCACCGCCTCCTCGGTGGAGCGGACGCTCATCCCCTCCGCGATCACCCGGTGCGCCATCGCGTCCATCGCCTCGGGCGAGCTCAGGCCCAGGATGGCCCGCGCATGGCCCGCCGAGATCACCCCCGCGGCGACCTTGGACTGCACGGTCGGTGGCAGCCCGAGCAGCCGGATCGTGTTGGAGATCTGCGGGCGCGAGCGACCGATCCGCTGCGCCAGCTCCTCGTGGGTGGCGCCGAAGTCGCGCAGCAGCTGCTGGTAGGCGGCCGCCTCCTCCAGCGGGTTGAGCTGCGACCGGTGCAGGTTCTCCAGCAGCGCGTCGCGCAGCATCGCCGTGTCGGGCGTCT
>CAMLIA010000058.1 GCA_946479905.1 uncultured Frankiales bacterium
GGCTGTGGCGCAGTCCGGTAGCGCACCTCGTTCGCATCGAGGGGGTCAGGGGTTCGAATCCCCTCAGCTCCACCATCCCGGGTCGCTCGCTAGCGTGCTGCCGGTGAACCCCGTGGACCCTGAGGTCGCCGCCGCAGAGCTCGAGCTCGCCAACGAGCTGCGCCGCATCGTGAACCGACTCGTGCTGGTGCGGCCCGAGGCCGGCGAGCTGCGCGCCGCCGCCGAGCGGGCCCGTGACTTCGCCGACCGGCTCGAGCAGCTGCCGGTCCGCCCGGGCAGCGTGCTGACCATCAGCGAGGCCGGCCTGCAGCCGCACGACCACCTGCGGCACAGCCCGTGGTCCGGGACCAGCAACGTGCTCGCGCCCCCGGTCGAGCTGTGGTTCGTCGGTGGCGACGCGGACGGGCCCGAGGGCCGGCGCACCGAGGGCAGCGTGGTCTTCGACACCGCCTACGAGGGGCCGCCCGGGCACGCGCACGGCGGCTGCGTCGCAGGGGTCTTCGACGAGCTGCTCGGGAGGTCTCAGCTGCGGGCCGGCTTCACCGGGACCCTGACGCTTCGCTACCGCCGGCCGACGCCGCTCCGGCAGCGGATCGACCTGTGCGCCTGGGTCGACCGCAGCGACGGCCGCAAGCGCTGGGTCAAGGGGGTCGCCCGGCTCGACGGGGTCGTGCTCGTCGAGGCCGAGGGGCTGTTCATCTCCCCCCGAGAGGGCGCCGACCAGGACGGCATCGTCGCCAGCATCAACCGCGTCGCCGGCGCCTCCTGACACCCACCCTTCGCCCGTGCACGAGATGGTCGGCGAACCCGCCTGTGCTGAGCGTGCGCCCGCGGTACCGGCGGGCTGTCGTGTGCATGAGCGAAGGGAGGGTGCTCAGATCCAGCTGCTGAACCACATCCGGTGGTGCCAGTCCTGGTAGGGGATGGTCACGGCCGCGAGCACCGGGTACAGCCACCAGAAGTTGAGCACCACCAGGGCGGTGTAGACGCCGACCCCGCCCGACCCCCAGATCCGCCGGGTCGAGCCCGGTGGCCCGATCAGCCAGCCGCAGACCAGCGCCAGGCCGAGGCACAGGAACGGCACCGACGGCAGCGCGTAGAACAGGAACATCGTCCGGTCCTTCTGGTCGCTCGGGATCCACGCCAGGATCGACACCGCCATGAGCAGCAGCAGCGACGCCGACGCCCAGTCCCGCTTGGCGGCCCAGCGGAAGACCAGCGCGATCACCAGCGGCAGCATCGCCCACCAGATCGCGGGCGTGCCGATGGCGAGGACCTCGCGGGAGCACCCGGTGGAGCTCTGGCAGCCGTAGACGCCGACCTTGATGCCGGGCGGGTAGTAGTACGACACCGGTCGCTGCAGGAACGGCCACGACAGCGGGTGCGACTGGTACGGGTGCTTGGCGCTCAGGGTGTCGTGGAACCGCAGGATCTCCGCGTGGTAGTGCCACAGCGACCGCAGCGCCGACGGGAACACCGGGAAGGACGTGTGCGGGTGCTCTGCCGCCCAGTTCCGGTCCCAGCCGTCCTTGGTGACGAACCACCCGGTCCACGAGCCGACGTAGACGGCCACGGGCAGCACGAGGAAGACGCCGACGAAGGGCGCGGTGGTCTGCCGCAGCGTCGTCCGCCACGGCGCCCGGACACCCGCGGCCCGCCGCGCGCCGGCCTCCCACGTGAGGGTGAGGGCGAGCAGCACCACCATCGGCCACAGCGCGCTCCACTTGGTGGCCAGCGCCAGCCCCAGCATCAGACCGGCGACCAGGCGCCAGGGACGCCGGCCCAGCCGACCGCCGCGCTCGAGCTGCTCCTCGGTCGCCTCCGCGAGCCGCGCCCTGATCTGGTCCCGGTCGACGACCAGAGCACCGAACGCGGCCGTGACGAAGAAGCACAGGAACACGTCGAGCGTCGCGATCCGGCTCTGCACGAAGTGCAGCCCGTCGAGGGTCAGCAGCAGCCCCGCGAGACCGCCCAGCAGCGTCGAGCCCGTCATGCGGCGGCCGATCCGCACCACCAGCAGCACGGTCAGGGTCCCGAACAGCGCGGCGGAGAAGCGCCACCCGAAGGAGTTGAAGCCGAAGACCTGCTCGCCCAGCCCGATCAGCCACTTCCCCAGGGCCGGGTGTACGACGAAGGCCGGTGCACCCGACTGCAGCTGGCAGAAGTGGCCGTCCGTCGTGGTGGACGCGTGCTCGACGCCGTAGCGGACGAGTGACTGCGCATCGCACGCGTAGTAGAGCTCGTCGAACATCTGGCCCGGTCCGACGGCGTCGCCCTTGGCGGTCAAGGTCGTGGCCGGCTGGTCGAGCCGCAGGAACCTGAGCAGACCGGCGAGGACGGTGAGGGCGAGGGTGACGGGCCAGCCGCCGCTTCCCGTGACGAGCGGCTGCAGCCGGTCCCGCCAGCTCGGCGGCTCGAGGTCCGGGGCAGCAGGCCTGTCGAGGGTCGCCGTCATGCGCGCCACGCTATCCCGGAGACTGGGTCGGTGAGCCTCGTCCTGGCCGGTGTCCCGATCGGCCGTTCCGCCGACGCCAGCCCGCGGCTCGTCGAGGCACTGGGCACGGCCCAGGTGATCGCCGCGGAGGACACCCGGCGGCTGACCCGGCTGTGCCACGACCTCGGGGTCACCTACACCGGCCGGCTGGTCAGCTACTTCGAGGGCAACGAGGCCGAGCGGGCCCCGCAGCTGCTCGACGCACTGCGTGCCGGGGACACGGTGCTGCTCGTCACCGACGCGGGCATGCCGTCGGTGTCGGACCCCGGCTTCCGGCTGGTCGCGGCGGCCGCCGCCGAGGGGCTCGCGGTCACCTGCCTGCCCGGCCCGTCCGCCGTGACCACGGCCCTGGCGGTCAGCGGCCTGCCGTCGGACCGGTTCTGCTTCGAGGGGTTCCTGCCGCGCAAGGCCGGCGAGCGGCGTGCGCGGCTGTCGGAGCTCGCCGCCGAGCGTCGTACCGCCGTGTTCTTCGAGGCACCGCACCGGTTGGGCGCCTGCCTCGCCGACATGGCGGAGGTGCTCGGCGACCGGCGGGCCGTCGTCTGCCGGGAGCTGACGAAGACCCACGAGGAGATCGCCCGCGGGACGCTCCCCGAGCTGGCCGAGCGGTTCAGCGGTGAGGTGCTCGGCGAGGTGACCGTGGTGGTCGAGGGAGCGGCCGCGGTCGCCGTCGAGGCGACACCCGCCGAGCTGGCCCGGCTGGTCGCGGTGCGGGAGGCGACCGGCGAGCCTCGCAAGGAGGCCATCGCCGGCGTCGCCCAGGAGCTGGGAGTTCGCAAGAGAGACGTCTACGACGCGGTCCTCGCCGCCCGCCCTCGACTTCCCTGATCCTGCGTGCGCTCCGGCGGGCTGCCAACCCTGGATCTGAGCGTGAACCGCCTCCGGTCAGCGCCGCTGGGTGACCACAGGTTCAGGGAAGTGGGCTCAGTCGTAGTTGCGGACGAGCCGGACGTTCAGGGCCAGCATCAGCACGCCGAGACCGGCCACCACGCCGAAGGCGGCCCCGACCGCCCCCCAGTCGACGTCACCCAGCACGAGGGTGCGAAGCCCTTCCATGATGTAGGTGACCGGGTTGCAGGACGCGGCGATCTCCATCGGCCGGGTCAGCATGTTGCGCGGCACGAAGCTCGGGGTGAGGAACAGCAGCGGGAAGAACACCAGGCCGCCGGACTGGGTCGCCGCGCCGCTGCGGGTCTTCAGGGCGATGAGCTGCATGAACCCGGCGTAGACGACCGCCCAGGCGGCGGTCAGCACCAGGATGAGCAGGAAGCCGCCGACGCCGGTCTTGACGCGCACGCCGAGCGCCAGCGAGATCGCCACCATCACCCCGGTGAGCACGAACGCCTTGACCGACTCGGCGAGCAGCCGGCTCAGCACGAGTGCCACCCGCGAGACGGGCGCGGCACGCAGCTTGTCGAAGTAGCCGCCCTCGATGTCCTCGACGAGGAACAGGGCAGCGCTGCCGAACGATCCCGCGAGCAGGAGCGAGCTGGGGAGCTGGAAGCCGGCGTAGGACTGGCCGTGCAGGAACGGCGTCGACGAGCCGGGGAAGATCCGGCCCGCCTGCCCCACGTTCACGACGAGGAAGAACAGCGGGATGAACAGCGTCGGGGCGAGCGCATCGGGGGTCCGGAGGCCCTCGCGCAGCGCCCTCCTCGTGAGCAGCAGGGTCTGCGTCATGCGCCCACCTCCGCGACCTCGCCGGCGACCTTCGTGCGGGTGCGGCCGGTGGCGTCGAGGAACACCTCGTCGAGGCTCGGGTCGCCGCCGACGCGCTGCTTGAGGTCGGCCTTGAGGTCGCTCGGCGTCCCCTCGAGCACGATGCGGCCGCCGTCGATGATGGCGAGCCGGTCGCAGAGCTGGTCGGCCTCCTCGAGGTACTGCGTCGTGAGGAAGACCGTGGTGCCGCGCCCGTTGATGCGCCGCACCTCGTCCCAGATGCCCAGCCGGCTCGCCGGGTCGAGGCCGGTCGTCGGCTCGTCGAGGAACAGCACCTCCGGACGGTGCACGAGCGCCGAGGCCAGGTCGAGGCGGCGCTTCATGCCGCCCGAGTAGCCCTTGATCCGCCGGTCGCCCGCGTCCAGGAGGTCCACCAGCTCGAGCTGCTGCTGCGCGATGTCGGCGGCCTCCGAGGCGCTGCTGCCGAACAGCCGCGCCTGCAGCGTCAGCAGCTCGCGTCCCGTCTGCCGGCTGTCGAGCCCGGCGTCCTGCAGGGCCACCCCGATCTTGCGACGGACGCCGTCCGGGTCACGCGCCACGTCGATGCCGGCCACCGTGGCCGTACCTCCTGTGATGGTGAGCAGCGTCGTCAGCATCCGGACGGTCGTCGACTTGCCGGCGCCGTTGGGGCCGAGGAAGCCGAAGACCTCGCCCTCGCGCACGTGCAGGTCGACGCCCCGCACCGCCTCGACCTCACCGTCCTTGGAGGGATAGGTCTTGCGGAGGCCGGTCGCCTCGACTGCGTAGGTCATGGTCTGCATGCAACCAGGGACGCCCGACAGCGCGTGAACTCATCGCTGTTGCCGGGGTCACTAGTCTCGACCGCATGTCCCGCGCCATCCTCACCGCGGTCGCCTGGCCCTACGCCAACGGCCCGCGCCACATCGGGCACGTCGCCGGCTTCGGCGTCCCGTCCGACATCTTCAGCCGCTACCAGCGGATGGCGGGCAACGACGTGCTGATGGTCAGCGGCACCGACGAGCACGGCACCCCGATCCAGGTGCAGGCCGACCGCGAGGGCGTCAGTGCCCGGGAGCTCGCCGACCGCTACAACCGGGTCATCGTGGAGGACCTCGCCGCGCTCGGGCTGACCTACGACCTGTTCACCCGGACCACCACCCGCAACCACTACGCCGTGGTCCAGGAGCTGTTCCTCGCGCTCCACAAGAACGGGTACGTCGTCGAGCGCTCGCAGCTGTCCGCCATCGACGCGAAGACCGGCCGGGGCCTGCCGGACCGGTACGTCGAGGGCACCTGCCCCAACTGCGGGTACGAGAGCGCGCGCGGCGACCAGTGCGACAACTGCGGCCGCCAGCTGGACCCGCAGGACCTCATCGACCCGCGGTCCACGATCGACGGCGAGCCGCCGAGGTTCGTGGAGTCGGCGCAGTTCTACCTCGAGCTGCCCGCGTTCGCCGAGCTGCTCGCCTCCTGGCTGGGCAGCCGGACCGACTGGCGCCCCAACGTCCTCAAGTACAGCGCCAACCTCATCGACGAGCTGCGGCCGCGCGCCATCTCGCGCGACCTCGACTGGGGGGTGCCGATCCCGCTCGACGGCTGGTCGGACCTGCCCAACAAGCGGCTCTACGTCTGGTTCGACGCCGTCATCGGGTACCTCTCCGCCTCGATCGAGTGGTCGCGCCGGACCGGCAAGCCGTGGGAGCCGTTCTGGCACGGCAGCGCTGCCGAGGGCTACTACTTCATGGGCAAGGACAACGTCGTCTTCCACTCGGTGATCTGGCCGGCGATCCTGCTCGGTGCCTCGGGCAAGCCGGCGGGATCGCCTGGTACGTATGGGGTCCTGGACCTGCCGTCGGAGGTGGTGTCCTCGGAGTACCTCACCATGGAGGGGCGCAAGTTCAGCTCCAGCCGGTCGGTCGTCATCTACGTCAGAGACGTGCTGGAGCGCTACGGACCCGACCCGCTGCGCTACTACCTGGCCGTCGCCGGGCCGGAGAGCTCCGACACCGACTTCACGTGGGAGCAGTTCGTCACCCGCAACAACACCGAGCTGGTGGCGGGGTGGGGCAACCTGGTCAACCGCACGATGTCCCTGGTGCACAAGAACATCGGGTCGATCCCGCCCGCGGGTGAGCTGACCGACGACGACCGCGCCGCCCTCGCCGCGTCCGCAGCCGCCTTCGAGACCGTCGGCCACCTGCTCGGGCGCAACCAGGTGAAGGCCGGCATCCACGAGGCGATGCGCGTCGTGGGCGAGGCCAACAAGTACCTCTCCGACCAGGCGCCCTGGAAGCTGAAGGAGGACCCGGACCGCCGGGCCACCGTCCTGCACGTCGCGCTGCAGCTCATCTCGGACGCGAAGACCCTCCTCACGCCGTTCCTCCCGCACAGCTCGCAGAAGGTCTTCGCGATGCTCGGTGGCGAGGGCGAGTGGTCCGGTCAGCCGGAGATCCGCGAGGTCGACGACCTCGACGGCGGCCCGTCGTACCCGGTCCTCATGGGCGACTACCGGACGCAGGCGGTGTGGGAGCCGCAGCCGATCACGCCCGGCGTCGTGATCGGCGAGCCCGTCCCGCTGTTCACCAAGCTCGACCCGTCGGTGGTCGAGGAGGAGCTGGCTCGCCTTGAGCAGGGGTAGCCCCTCCAAGGAGGAGCCGCCGCCGGCCCCGGAGCCGCTGGCCGTTGCCGTGGCCGACAGCCACTGCCACCTCGACATCATGGGGGGCGACGTCGCGGCCCAGCTCGCGACGGCCCGCGCCGTCGGGATCGACACGGTCGTCCAGGTGGGTGTCGACCTGGAGAGCAGCCGGCTGTCGGCGCGGCTCGCCGAGGAGCACGACGACGTCTGGGCGACGGTGGCCCTGCACCCCAACGAGGCCGGGCGGGGGGCAGCGACCCCGGAGGCGCTGCAGGAGATCCGTCGGCTGGCCGCGCTGCCGCAGGTCAAGGGCGTCGGCGAGACGGGGCTCGACCACTTCCGGACCGGACCCGACGGGCAGGGGTTGCAGGAGGAGTCCTTCCGCGCCCACATCGCCATCGCGAAGGAGACCGGGAAGGCGCTCGTCATCCACGACCGCGACGCCCACGACGACGTGCTGCGCGTGCTGCGGGAGGAGGGCGCACCGGAGGTGACGGTCTTCCACTGCTTCTCCGGCGACGCCGTGATGGCGCGGACCTGCGCGGACGCCGGCTGGTACCTGTCGTTCGCCGGTCCCGTGACCTTCAAGCCCAACGACGAGCTGCGCGCCGCGGCGGCGGTCTGCCCGCAGGACCGGCTGCTCGTCGAGACCGACGCCCCCTTCCTCACCCCGATGCCGTTCCGCGGCCGGCCCAACGCGCCCTACCTCATCCCGCACACCATGCGGGCTCTTGCGGCGACCCGCGGCGAGGACCTCGACGAGCTGTGCCACGCGGTGGCCGCCAACACCCGCCGGGCCTTCTCCTTGCCCTGACTAGTCACTCAGTGCATAGTGTGCGGCATGTCCGTCCCGCACACCCTGCTCGGGCTGCTCGAGGTGCAGCCCCGGCACGGCTACGACCTCAAGCGCGCCTACGACGCCCGCTTCGGCCACGACCGCCCGCTCAAGCCCGGCCAGGTGTACGCGACCCTCGGCCGGCTCGAGCGCGACGGCTTCGTCGTGGTCAGCGGCACCGGGCGCGAGGGCGGCCCGGACCGCACCACCTATGCCGTGACGCAGGACGGGGTGATCGACCTGGAGCGCTGGTTCGCCGAGCCGGAAGGACCCTCGGCGTACCTGCAGCCGGTGCTGTTCGCGAAGGTGGTGCTCGCTCTGCAGTCCGGTCGCGACGCCGCCCAGCTGCTGGACGCGCAGCGGGCCGAGCACCTCGTCGCGATGCGGGAGCTGACCGCCCGCAAGCAGGACGCCGACCTCGACCGCGTGCTCGGACTCGACTACGCGCTGTTCCACCTCGAGGCCGACCTGCGCTGGCTCGAGCACACCGCCGCCCGGCTGGACCGGCTCGCCAAGGAGCTCGCCCGATGATCGAACCCCTGCTCACCGCCCGCGACGTACGGCTGTCCTTCGGGAGCTCACCGGCGCTCGCCGGCGCCAGCGTCGACGTCGCTCCAGGGGAGGTGCTCGCTCTGCTCGGGCCCAGCGGCTCCGGCAAGAGCACCCTGCTGCACTGCCTGGCAGGCATCCTCGTCCCGACGAGCGGCGAGGTCCGCTACCGCGGCAGCCGCCTCGACACGCTCCCCGACCAGCTGCGGTCGGAGCTGCGCCGCAGCGACTTCGGCTTCGTCTTCCAGTTCGGCTCGCTCGTCCCCGAGCTGTCCGCGGTCGAGAACGTCGCGCTCCCGCTCCGGCTGTCCGGTCACAGGAGGGGTCCGGCGAACGCGCGCGCGCTCGACTGGCTCCGTCGGCTGGAGGTGGACGACGTCGCGCACCAGCGGGCCGGCGAGATGTCCGGGGGCCAGGGACAGCGGGTCGCCGTCGCCCGGGCGCTGGTCGCCGGCCCGCGCGTCGTCTTCGCCGACGAGCCGACCGGAGCGCTCGACTCCCTCAACGGAGAGCTCGTCATGGACCTGCTCATCGGCGCCGCCCGGGAGCAGGGGGCCAGCGTGGTGCTGGTCACGCACGAGCCGAGGATCGCGGCCTACGCCGACCGTGAGGTCGTCATCCGGGACGGCGCCCTCGCCGCCACGGTGGTGACGTGAGCAGCTGGCGCCTGGGTGCCCGCCTTGCCCTGCAAGGCAACCGGGTGCGTCTCGTCGTCACCGCCGTCGCCGTCTCGTTCACCGTGGCCTTCCTGCTCGGCGCCCTGGGTGCGCTGCCGGCCCGGCAGGCGAAGCTCGACCGCCTGGATGCGCGCACCGCGGTGTCGGTCGGGTCGGTCCTCGCTCAGCGGATGGCACCGCCCCGCGCTCAGGTCGTGGTCGAGACCAGCGACGGCTGGTACCGAGGCCGGCCGCTCACCGTGCGGCGCGTGGTCGCGGAGCCCGGATCGGTGCTGCCGCCGGGCCTGCACCGCTATCCGGCCGCCGGTGAAGCCGTGGTGTCCCCAGCCCTGCGGGCTGCGCTGGGCGCGCACCCCGACGAGCTGGCGAACCGGGTCCCGGGACGGCTGGTCGGCACGATCGGCGAGCGAGGGCTCGCCGGCCCGCACGAGCTGTACGCCTACGTCGGTGTCGCCACGGCTCCGCCGTACGCACAGCCGGTCCAGTTCTTCGGCTCGCGGCACAGCTCGGCCCCGACGCCGCCGGAGCTGCGCATCGCGGCGTGGCTCGGTGCCCTGGGGCTGGTGCTGCCGGTGCTCGTCCTGGTGGCGACGGCGACGCGGTTGTCGGCCAGCTCGCGGGACCGGCGGCTCTCGGCGCTGCGGCTCGTCGGCGCGACGCCGCGGCAGGCCCGCGCCATCGCTGCCGCTGAAGGACTGCTGGCGGGGATCGCCGGTGTGGCAGGCGGTCTCGCGGTCTTCTGGTTGCTCCGTGGCCCTGCCTGCGCGCTGCTGCCCTTCCCGGAGGGCGTCTACGCGCAGGACCTCATGCCGACGGCTGCCGAGGTCGCGGCGGTGCTGCTCGGCGTCCCTCTCCTCGCCGTCGCCTCGGCCGTCGTCTCCTTGCGCAGGGTGGTGCTGAGTCCGTTGGGGGTCCGGCGGTCGGCGCGGGTCCGCCACGTCGGCTGGTGGCGACTGCTGCCCGTCCTCACCGGCCTCGCCATGCTCGTGGCCCTCCGACTGAACCACGAGGCCTGGGCGCCCGGCCGTGCCGTCGGGACCACGCTGCTGCTCGGCGGCGGGGGTCTCACGCTGGTCGGTCTCGCCGTCGCCGCACCGGCCATGTCGCGGTTGGGTGCCTGGCTGCTCGCCCGGCTGCCCGGGGTGAGCAGCGCGCTGGCTGCCCGCCGGATCGAGGCCGACCCCTCCACGAGCGCGCGGGTGGTCACCGGGATGGTGCTCGTGGTCTTCGCCGCGGCGTGGTTGCTGGCGTTCCTGCCGGTCCTCCAGGGCACGCGGACGAGCAGTGACCAGGACCTGGTGGGCTTGCTGCCCAAGGGCACCCTGACCACGGCCACCTCGTTCACCGCCGTCGACGTCGAGGCCGTCCGACGGGTGGCGGGCGTCCGCTCCGTCCTCGCCGTCGGCACGGCGCTGCTGGCGCCACCCGGGTGGCAGGGCGACAACGGTGACGTGCCGCCGGAGCGGGCCGCACGGCAGGTCGCTGTCGGGTCCTGCGCCGACCTGGCCGCCACCCTCGGGCGGGACCTCGGCTGCACCGCCGCGAAGGCCTACCGGCTCAGCACTCCCTTCGGCGCACCGCTCGCGGCGGGCAGCACGGTGGGGGTCGTCGACGGCAACGACCGCGTCAGTGGCAGGTTCCGCATCCCCGCTGACGTGCCGACCCTGCACCTGCCGCTGTTCCTGCAGTACAGCGGGATCGCCGACGGTGAGCTGCTCGTCGACGCGTCCCTGCTGCGGCCGGACCGCGGGATCCGGTTGCTCGTGGCGACCGACGGCGACCCGGGCACCGTCGAGCGGGCCCGGGGCGCGATGCCGTTCGGCCTCGCGATGAGCGCGCAGACGCCGCGCGAGTCGGTGTCGGGCGCGGCGCGGGTCTACCTCGGGTACCTGCGGGCCGTGCGCATCGGCCTCGTCCTCGCGCTGCTCGTCGGAGCCGCCTCCCTGGCGGTCACCACTGCCGACGCCGTTCATGAGCGCCGTCGCAGCCTGGCCACCCTGGTGGCCTTCGGCACACCGCTGCGGGTGCTGCGCCGCAGCGTGCTGCTCCAGATGGCCGCGCCGATGCTGACCAACGTGCTGGGGGCGCTGGCGGCTGCGGCGGTCGCCAGCGCCTGCTACCTCGGGATCACCGAGGACACCTGGTCGCTGCCCTGGGGAGGGTGGGCGCTCACCGCGCTCGCGGCCGGTCTGGCGGTGCTGCTGGCCACCGCCGTCACCCTGCCGCTGGTGTCCGCGATCGGCCGCCCCGAGGCCCTGAGAGCGGAATGAGATCGGGCTCACACCCTGGGTGACGGCATAGGCCGCGACCTGCGGGTTTTCTTGTCCACAGGGCTGTCCACACCCTGGCGCTGTCCACAATGTCCGTTTCGAGGATTTGGCGTGTCGGCGCGGGTGCCGTTACGTTCCCGAGACATCCGCCGGGGTCGGGGAAGTCCCAGGCGGTGCGGGGGGCCGGTCTCAGGACCGGCTCTTCGACTGCTGGTCCCCCCGTCAGCAGCCGTCACCGCGCCGTCCCCGTGCCCGGGAAGCTCGAGCATTGGTCCTCTGTGCGCAACCCCTCCCTCTACGTGCGCCCCGTCGCCCTCGCCGTCGCCTTCCTCGCCGCCTGGAGCGGCCAAGCGGCCTACGCAGCCTCCGCCCGCACCGTCGCCATCAGCGTGGACGGCCACCGGACGACAGTGCGCACGCACGGAGCCACGGTCCGGGACGCGCTGAAGGCAGCGCACCTGTCGATCGGCTCGCACGACCTGCTCGCGCCGGCGGCCGCCACCCCCCTCACCAGCCGGACCACCGTCGTGGTCCGCCGGGGGCGCGAGGTGGAGCTCACCGTCGACGGCGCGCCGCGCGAGGTCTGGGTGACCGCGACCTCGGTCGACGAGGCGCTGGACCAGATCGGGCTGCGCACCGCCGGTGCGCTGCTGTCGGCCGACCGGTCGCGCGCGATCCCGCTGAAGGGCTTCTCGCTCGACATCCGCACCCGCAAGTCGGTGCAGCTGCTCGACGCCGGCAGGGTCCGGCGGTTCAGCACCAACGCGCTCACCGTCCAGCAGGCCCTGCACGACGCCCGGGTCTCGCTGCGGCCCAGTGACACCCTGTCGGTGCTGCGGCGCAGCGCCGTCCAGGACGGCATGGTCATCCGCATCACGCGGATCCGCGGCAAGCAGGTCGGCGAGGACGTCGCGATCCCCTTCGCCACCGAGCGCCGCCCCGACTCCTCGATGTACACCGGGGAGACCCGCACCGTCCGCGAGGGCCGGGTCGGCGTCGTGCACCGCGTCTACAACCTGCGGTACGTCAACGGCCACCTCGCGAAGAAGATCCTCGCGAAGCCGTCGGTGCGGACCGCCGAGCCGGTCACCGAGATCATCGCGTACGGCACCAAGCAGCGGCCCTACAGCGTCGCCGGTGCCGACGGCCTCAACTGGGGCGCCCTCGCCGACTGCGAGTCCGGCGGCAACCCGCGCGCCGTCAGCAGCGGCGGCACCTACCGCGGGCTCTACCAGTTCACGCTGAGCACCTGGCACGGGGTCGGCGGCAGCGGGGACCCGATCGACAACTCCTCCGCGGAGCAGACCTACCGCGCGAAGCTGCTGTACAAGCGCAGCGGCCGCTCGCCGTGGCCCGTCTGCGGCAAGTACCTCTGACGCTCCTCACCGCCCCGGACGTCCGGCAGCTCGCCGACGCCCTCGGGATCCGGCCGACCAAGCAGCTCGGGCAGAACTTCGTCATCGACCCGAACACCGTGCGGCGGCTGGTCCGCACCGCAGCCGTCGGTCCGCAGGACGTGGTCGTCGAGGTCGGGCCGGGCCTGGGCTCGCTCACCCTCGGCCTGCTGCCCGAGGTCCGCAGCGTCGTCGCGGTCGAGATCGATCCCGTGCTCGCCGGCCGGTTGCCGCAGACGGTCGCCGAGCGGCTGCCCGACCTGGTCGGCCGGCTGACCGTGGTCCAGCAGGACGCCCTGACGCTGACCGGCGTACCGGGTCCCGACCCGACGGCGTTCGTCGCGAACCTGCCCTACAACGTCGCCGTGCCGGTGCTGCTGCGGCTGCTCGAGAAGCTGCCGTCGCTGCAGCGGGGCCTGGTGATGGTGCAGGCGGAGGTGGCCGACCGGCTCGCCGCGCCACCCGGCTCGAAGACCTACGGCATCCCGTCGGTGAAGGCCGCCTGGTACGCCCACGTGACCAAGGCCGGCGCCGTCGGCCGCAACGTCTTCTGGCCCGCGCCGAACGTCGACAGCGGGCTGGTCGCCTTCACCCGGCGCGAGCCACCGGCGGTCGACCGCGAGGCGGTGTTCGCGGTCATCGACGCCGCGTTCGCCCAGCGCCGCAAGACGCTGCGGGCCGCGCTGGCCGGCTGGGCCGGGTCGCCGGCTGCCGCCGAGGAGCGGCTGCGCGCCGCAGGCATCGACCCGTCCGCCCGCGGCGAGACCCTCACGGTCGAGCAGTTCGCCCGCCTAGTCTGATCGGATGCCCTCTCGCCCGACGGTCGACGCCGTCACCGTGCGGGCGCCGGCGAAGATCAACCTGCACCTGGGCGTCGGGGCGGTCCGCCCGGACGGGTACCACGAGCTGACGACCGTGTTCCACGCGATCAGCCTCTTCGACGAGGTCACGGTGACCCGGGCCGACGCCCTCACCGTCACGGTCGAGGGGGAGGGCGCGGGGGAGCTGCCCGTCGACGACGACAACCTCGCCGTCCGGGCGGCCAGGGCACTCGCTGCGGCGAGCGGCGCCGACCCGGGCGTCGCGATCCACCTCCGCAAGGGCATCCCCGTCGCCGGCGGCTGCGCGGGCGGGTCCGCGGATGCCGCGGCCGTGCTCGTCGGCTGCGACGTGCTCTGGGGGCTGGGGCTCGGACGCGAGCAGCTCGCGGAGCTCGCCGCCGGCCTCGGCAGCGACGTCCCCTTCAGCCTGCACGGGGGTACGGCCCTGGGCACCGGTCGCGGCGAGCGGCTCACGCCCGTCCTCGGTGCCGGCACGTTCTCGTGGGTGCTGGCCCTCGCCGACGGCGGCCTGTCCACCCCCGCGGTGTACGCCGAGCTCGACCGGCTCCGGGTCGACGGGCCCGTCACGGTCGTGAGCGACCCCGCCGACGTGCTGGCCGCGCTGCGGCACGGCTCCCCCGAGCTGCTGGGCAAGGCGCTCTGGAACGACCTGCAGGCCGCAGCGCTCGCGCTGCGCCCCGAGCTGCGCAAGCTGCTCGCCGCAGGTGACGACCTCGGCGCCCTCGGCGGGGTCGTCAGCGGCAGCGGGCCGACGGTCGCCTTCCTCGCCCGCGACGACGCGCACGCCGCCGCCCTGGCGGCGGCGCTGGCGGGACACGGCGTGTGCCGCACGGTGCGGGTGGCCGACGGCCCGGTCCCGGGTGCCCGGGTGGTCCGGACCGCCTGATGGCCAACCTCATCAACCTCGAGGACGTGACCGTCGCGCACGGCACGAAGCTGCTGCTCGACCGCGTCTCGCTGGGCGTCTCCGACACCGACCGCATCGGCGTCGTCGGCCGGAACGGCGGCGGCAAGACGACGCTGCTGAAGACGCTGCTGAAGGTGGAGACGCCGCACTCGGGACGTGTCACCCACGTGGGCGGGCTCCGGGCGGGGGTGCTCACCCAGGACGTCCGCGTCGACGAGAAGGTGACCGCCCACCAGGCGATCCTCGGCGACACGGCCGAGCACACCTGGGCCGGCGACGCCCGGGTGCGCGAGGTCCTCGACGGGCTCGGCATGCACGAGGTCGGCCTCGACGCGGTCGTGGGGACGATGTCCGGCGGCGAGCGGCGCCGGGTGGCGCTGGCCGCGCTGCTCATCGGCGAGCACGACCTGCTGGTCCTCGACGAGCCGACCAACCACCTCGACGTCGAGGGCGTCGCGTGGCTCGCCGCCTGGCTCAAGCAGCGGCGCGGCGCGCACATCGTGGTCACCCACGACAGGTGGTTCCTCGACGAGGTCAACGACACGACGTGGGAGGTCCACGACGGCAAGGTGGACGCGTACGAGGGCGGCTACTCGGCCTACGTCCTGGCCCGCGCCGAGCGCGACCGGATCGCGTCGGTGTCGGAGCAGAAGCGCGTCCAGCTCGCCCGCAAGGAGCTCGCCTGGCTGCGCCGCGGGCCGCCCGCCCGCACCAGCAAGCCGAAGTTCCGCATCGACGCGGCCAACGCGCTCATCGCCGACGAGCCCCCGCCGCGCGACGACATCGCGCTGCAGCGGTTCGCGACGGCGCGGCTCGGCAAGCAGGTGTACGACGTCGAGGACCTGACTCTCGCCTTCGGCGACCGGGTGCTCTTCGACCACGTCACGTGGCACGTCGGACCGGGTGACCGGATCGGCATCATCGGCGTGAACGGCGCCGGCAAGTCCACGCTGCTCAAGCTGCTGGTGCACGGCCACGACGCGATCCGGGTCGGGCAGACGGTGAAGCCCGCCTACCTCTCGCAGGAGGTCGCCGAGCTCGACCCCTCCCTGCGCGTCCTCGAAGCGGTCGAGCAGGTCGCGAAGCAGGTCGACCTCGGGGGGAAGCCGGTCGGCGCGTCCTCGCTGTGCGACCGGTTCGGCTTCACCGGCAACGCGCAGTGGACCCGCGTCGGTGACCTGTCAGGTGGCGAGCGGCGCCGGCTCCAGCTGCTCCGGCTGCTGATGGGCGAGCCCAACGTGCTGCTGCTCGACGAGCCGACCAACGACCTCGACATCGACACCCTGCAGGCGCTGGAGGACGTGCTCGACGGCTGGCCCGGGACACTGCTCGTCGTCAGCCACGACCGGTACTTCCTCGAGCGGGTCTGCTCCACCTCGGTCTCGCTGATGGGGGACGGCACGGTCAAGGCGCTCCCGGGCGGCGTGGAGGAGTACCTCCAGAAGCGGGTCCGGCGGACTTCGGAAGCCCCTGCGGCCAAGGCGAAGAGCGGTGACTCGCGGCAGGCCAAGAAGGAGCTGCAGCGGCTCGAGCGCCAGCTCGTCACCCTGGACAAGAAGGAGTCGGAGCTGCACGCGGCGATGGCCGCGCAGGCCGCCGACCACGAGGCGGTCCTCCGCCTTGACCGCGAGCTGCACGCCGTGCGCGCGGAGAAGGAGTCGGTCGAGGAGGCCTGGCTCCTGCTGTCCGAGGACCTCTAGCCCGCCAGGCCGGCTCGCGTCCCCACCCGGGTGGTCGAGCGGCCACGCCGGTGCAGGGCCTCGGCGAGGTGCTCGGCGTCGCGCAGGGCCGCGCCGGTGGGGTCGTTGTTGGTGTAGGCGTAGACGTCCTCGTCGTCGGCCCAGGTCTCGACCAGCCGCTCGGCCCAGGGCCGCACCCCGTCGTACCCGTAGTCCCAGCTGTCCCCGGGACCGTGGTGCAGCCGCAGGTAGCCCCAGCCGGTGGTGCGCCACAGCGGGGTGACCGCCTGGCCGAACGAGTCCGCCCACACGAGCGCCGCCTGCCGACGCTCGAGGACCTCCCGGGTCCCGGGGTCCCACCAGCTGTCGTGCCGCGGCTCGACGGCCACCCTGGTGCCCTTCGGGAAGCAGGCCAGGCAGTCGTCGAGCAGGGAGACGTCGCGCTGCAGGGTCGGAGGCAGCTGGAGCAGGATCGCGCCCAGCTTGGTGCCGAGCCCCGCGACCCGGTCCATCAGCCGCGTCACCGGCTCCAGCGGGTCCCGGAGCCGCTTGACGTGCGACAGGAAGCGGCTCGCCTTGACCGTGATGACGTAGTCCTCCGGCGTGCGGGCGGCCCAGGCCTCGAAGACCTCGCGCCTCGGCAGCCGGTAGAAGGCGTTGTTGACCTCCACCGTGGCGAACAGCTCTGCGTGCCGCTCGAGCCAGAGCCGCTGCGGGACGTCGGGGTAGACCAGCGGCTTCCAGTCGGCGTACTGCCAGCCGGAGGTGCCGAGGAGGACCGTCACGCCCTCGGGCGTACCCGGTCGCAGGCGGCTCAGACCCGGGGGGTGGTGAACCCGGACCAGTAGGTGTTCAGCGCGCCGTTGACCTTCACGAACCACACGATCGGGCCCGCGATCGGCAGCAGGACCCAGAGGCCGGTGATGCCGCTGACGGGAGCCGGGTGCCCGGCGCGCGTGTAGAGGTCACCGACCTCGGACGCGTGCAGGAAGAACGTGACCGGCGAGAGCAGGACGTAGATCAGCAGCGCGATCCCGCCACCGAGGCCGGTGCCGGTGTGCTGCTTCATCTCCTTGGCGGTCGAGTAGACCCACACGTAGGTGTAGATGCCGAGCGTCACGACTGCCAGCAGGATCGAGATGCCGGTGGAGCGCTGCCGGCCGAGCGGACCTGCCGTCGTCATGTGCCCGCCTTCCGGGGTCGTGGTGCCGCTGACGTCAGCGTGGGCTTCGCCTCCAGTCCGCGCAAGCCGTTCCACGCCAGGTTGACGAGGTGCGCGGCGACCTCCTCGCGCTTGGGCTTGCGGTGGTCCTGCCACCACTGACCGGCGAGAGCGACCATGCCGACGAGCGCCTGGGAGTACAGCGGCGCCAGCTTCGTCTCGAAGCCGCGGGCCTTGAACTGCTGGACGAGGATGTGCTCGACCTGGCTGGCCACGTCGCTCATGATCGTCGCGAAGCCGCCGCTGCGCTCCATGCCGACCGGGGACTCGCGGACGAGGATGCGGAACCCGTCGCCGTGCTCCTCGACATAGGTGAGCAGGACGAGGCAGGCCTGCTCGAGCAGCTCGCGGGGGGACTCTCCCGACAGCGCGGTGCCGAACATCCCGAGGAGCTGCTCGACCTCGCGGTCGACCACGACGGCGTACAGCCCTTCCTTGCCGCCGAAGTGCTCGTAGACGACCGGCTTGCTCACGCCCGCGCGGCTGGCGATCTCTTCGACGGCGGTGCCGTCGTAGCCGCGCTCGGCGAACAGCGACCGACCGACGTCGAGGAGCTGCTCGCGCCGCTCCTTGCCCGTCATCCGGACCCGGGCGCGCCTCTCGTCCTCGCTCACCCGGGCAGGCTATGCCCGACGGGCGGCCAGGCGCTCCGGCTTGGGCCAGCGGACGTCGTGCGCCCAGCCGAGCTTCTCGAAGAGCTGGATGAGGCGGGCGCTGCTGTCGAACTGGCCCTTGTCCACTCCGTGCCGCGCGCAGGTCGGATCGGCGTGGTGCAGGTTGTGCCAGCTCTCGCCGCCGGAGGCGACCGCGAGCCACCACACGTTGACGGCGCGGTCCTTGGTGAGGAACGGGCGCTCGCCCCAGGTGTGGCAGATCGAGTTGATGGACCAGGTCACGTGGTGCAGCAGCCCGACCCGCACGATGCTGGCCCAGAAGAACGCGCTGAGGGCGCCGCTGAAGCTCATCGTGATGAGGCCGCCGAGCAGAGCCGGCAGGAGCAGCGAGATCGCGACGAACACCGGGAACAGCCGGCCGACCTTGACGACGTCCTTGTCGGCCAGCAGGTCGGGGCTGAAGCGCTTCTGGTCGGTCTGCTCGGTGTCGAACAGCCACAGCACGTGGGCGTGCAGCAGGCCCTTGGTCAGGCCCTTCACGCCACCGCCGTAGCGCCACGGGGAGTGCGGGTCGCCCTCCTCGTCGCTGTAGGCGTGGTGCCGCCGGTGGTCCGCGACCCAGCGGGTCACCGGGCCCTGGATGGCGAGGCTGCCGGCGACCGCCAGCGCGATCCGCAGCCAGCGCTTGGCCTTGAAGGAGCCGTGCGTGAAGTAGCGGTGGAAGCCGACCGTGATGCCGTGCATCGCCACCAGGTAGAAGACTGCGCTGAGGATCACGTCGGTCCAGCTCAGCCCGTTGCCCCACAGCACGAAGCCGGCGGCGAACACCCCGAGCAGCGGGACGAAGACGAAGATGCCGAGGGCGATCTGCTCCCAGCGCGCCTGGAACTCCGTCGAGGGCAGCTGCTGGAGTGGGCGCGTCTCGTCCGCGACGTACTCGATCGTCGTGACGGGGGCGTCGAGCGTTTCTGTCATGTGGTGTCCTGTCGCGGGGGTCGTGCCTTCCTACGCAAGCGTAACTTACGAATGCGTAGCTCCTCTAGACGTCGACAGCTCTTCCCCCGAGGTTCACCCGTGGAACGGGTGATGTGGAAGGTCACGTTGTCCTGTCGGTGCCGTTCGAGCCGGGCCGGGCAACACGTGCGCTGTATCGTCGCCTGGTCTCTCGATCCCCGATCGTCCAGCCGGCAGGACATCAGATTTTGGTTCTGAGAACGGAGGTTCGAGTCCTCCTCGGGGAGCCACCGGTACGCTGGTGACGGCCGGGGTTCCCGGCGCTTCCCCGGTCCACCCGTCCGCCCGCGCCAGCAGGGAGACTGCGTGCCGTCCGCACGACCTGTCGCCGTGATCGTCCTGGCCGCAGGCGAGGGCACCCGGATGCGGAGCGCCACCCCCAAGGTCCTGCACACCCTGGCCGGCCGCACGATGCTCGGGCACGTCCTGCACGCGGCGGAGTCGCTCGACCCGGAGCACCTGCTCGTCGTCGTCGGGCACGGCCGCGACGAGGTCACAGCGACCTTGACCGGCAAGGCAAGGGCTGTGGTGCAGGAGACCCAGGACGGCACCGGCCACGCCGTACGGGTGGCTCTGGAGACGCTCCCGGACGTCGAGGGCACCGTCGTCGTGGTCCCCGGTGACGCGCCGCTGCTCACGGCGGCCACCCTGCAGAAGCTCGTCGCCAGCCACGAGGCCCACCGGGCGGCGACCACGCTGCTGACCGCCGTGGTGGACGACCCGACCGGCTACGGCCGGGTGGTCCGTGCCGGTGGCAGCGTGGCCAGGATCGTCGAGCACAAGGACGCGGACCCGGCGACGCTCGAGATCCGTGAGATCGGCACCAGCATCTACGCGTTCGCCGCGGGGCACCTGCGCACCGCCCTGGACCGGCTGACCACGGACAACGCGCAGGGCGAGCAGTACCTCACCGACGTCATCGGGCTGCACAAGGAGGCGGGGCTGACGGTGGCGGCGGAGGTCGCGCACGACCCCGACGAGACGCGCGGCGTCAACGACCGCGCCCAGCTCGCCGACCTCGCCCGGGTCCTGCGGGACCGGATCGTGCTCGAGCACATGCGGGCGGGGGTGGCCGTGCTCGACCCCCAGAGCACCTGGATCGACGTCGACGTCCAGCTCGCGCCGGACGTCACGGTGAAGCCGAACACGCAGCTGCACGGCAGTACGACGGTGGCGACCGGTGCGGTTCTCGGCCCAGACACGACGCTGACGGACAGCCAGGTGCACGAGGGTGCGGAGATCCGTCGCAGCGAGGTCGTCGGGGCGGTGATCGGTGCCGAGGCGAGCGTCGGGCCGTTCAGCTACGTCCGTCCGGGCACGGTCCTGGGTGCGCGCGGGAAGATCGGCGGCTTCGTGGAGACGAAGAACGCCCAGATCGGCGACGACACGAAGGTGCCGCACCTGTCCTACGTCGGCGACGCGACGATCGGCGAGCGCAGCAACATCGGCGCCGGGACGATCGTCGTGAACTACGACGGCCGCGACAAGCACCGGACGACGGTCGGTGACGACGCGCGGGTCGGCAGCAACAACAGCCTGGTGGCGCCCGTGAGCGTCGGCGACCGGGCCTACACGGCGGCAGGGTCCGCCATCACCGAGGACGTCCCGGACGGCGCACTCGCCGTGGCCCGGGAGAGGCAGCGCAACATCGAGGGCTGGACCGCCAAGAAGCGTCCTGCCAAGGGGGACGAGCCCGCATGACCGGCATCGAGATCGACAGCCGCAAGAACCTGATGCTGTTCACGGGTCGCGCCTACCCGGAGCTGGCCGAGGAGGTCGGCAAGGAGCTCGGGGTCGAGCCGGTCCCGACGTCGGCCTACGAGTTCGCCAACGGCGAGATCTTCGTGCGCTTCGAGGAGTCGGTCCGAGGCTGCGACGCGTTCGTCATGCAGAGCCACGCGGCCCCCATCAACACCTGGGTGATGGAGCAGCTGCTCATGGTCGACGCGCTGAAGCGGGCCTCTGCCAAGCGGATCACCGTGGTCATGCCGTTCTACCCCTACGCCCGGCAGGACAAGAAGCACCGGGGCCGCGAGCCGATCAGCGCTCGCCTGATCGCCGACATGTTCAAGACGGCCGGCGCCGACC
>CAMLIA010000059.1 GCA_946479905.1 uncultured Frankiales bacterium
GGCGGTTCGCCGACAGGTCCGAGGCCGGCCGGCTGCTGGCCGAGGCGCTGCTCCCTCGTCGCGATCGGCTCCACCGACGCGCCCGACAAGGTCCTGCGCTGGCAGGACGAGACCGCCCTGCGGTCCGTCTACCTGCGCGGCGGGACGATCACCGGGGCGCAGCTGGCCGGCGACATCAGTGCGGTCGGGGTCTACCGGTCACTCATGCTCCGGCGGGAGGACGTGTCCCGGTTCGGACGTCGGCTCGTCGAGCCGGGGTTCGGCTTCGGCGACGTGATGTGGCAGGCGCTGCGGCCCGGCCGGCAGCCGGCCCTCAGCTCGCGCTGAGGCGGTCAGGATCGAAGAAGCGCGCGCCCCGCTCCCGCCCGTACGGTCACGGCGACCGAACGACAGGAAGCGAGGCACACATGAAGACCATGACCTGCAGGCAGCTCGGCGGCCCGTGCGACCACCTGCTCACCGGTGGCACGGCGGACGAGGTCATCAAGGCGCAGGACCGGCACCTCAAGGAGGTCGTCGCTGCGGGCGACGCGACCCACGAGGACGCGCTGAAGGAGATGAAGGGCCGTTGGCGGCGGCCGATCTCGGGCATGGGCTGGTACAAGCAGGTGAAGCGCGACTTCGCGTCCCTCACCTCGAGCTGACCCTCAGCGCTGACGTCTCGCCTTCGTCGCGATGCGCCGGTCGGCGAGCACGATCGACACCAGCAGGACCACGCCACCCGCCGCGGCGAGCGCGAAGCAGACCATCGCGATGCTGGGGTAGCCGAGGATCGTCGAGTGCGTCGGGATCTGCATCATCAGGGCCGCCCCGACGACGAGCGATGCCAGCACGAGACCGCTGGCGAGACGGTTCGCGAGCCGCTGGAGCACCGCCAGCATCTGCGGCTCGTCGATCGCGTCGACCTTGAGCTGGAACTGGCCGTTCGCGACGGCGTCCATCACCCGGTTGATGCGACCTGGCAGCTGGACCGTGAAGTCGCGCGCCTCCATCGCCGTGGCGAGCAGGCCGCCGGTCGAGGTGCTCATCCGGGACTGCACGATCGTCGAGGTGTTGCGCCGGATGGCGTCGGCGGGCACGAAGTGGGGGTCGAGGCTCTGTGCCACCTGGTCGAGGTTGAGCAGCGCCTTGCCCACCAGCGCCATCTCGGGCGCGGGCCGCAGCCCGCACTCCCCCGCGATCCGGGTCATCTCCAGGACGACCGCCCCGGCCTGCAGCCGGTGGCCGAGCTCGACGCTGCGGAGCACGAGGTCGGAGGTGGCGACGCGGAAGCGGTCGGCGTCGAACTCCTCGCTCCTCGTCCCCAGCCCGATGAACGCCTCGGCCGCGCCCTCGCCGTTGCCGTCGCTGACGGCCAGCAGCAGCTTCACGCAGCAGTCCCGAGCGCTCGCCGTCAGGCGGGCGACCATCCCGACGTCGAGCAGCGCGAGCCGGCCGTCGGCCGTGAGCAGCACGTTGCCCGGGTGCGGGTCGGCGTGGAAGAAGCCGTCGCCCAGGATCTGCTGGAGGTACGCCGAGAACAGGTCGTCGACGAGCGGGCCGCCGTCGAGGTCGGTGCGTGCCAGCGGCGTGAGGTCAGTGACCTTGCGGCCCGGCAGGAAGTCCATCGTGAGGACCCGGCTGGTGCTGTAGTCCGGCACCGGCTGCGGCACGACGAGCCGCGGCCACGGCTGCACGATCCGGGTGAGGGTCACCAGGTTCGTCGCCTCGCGGGTGTAGTCCAGCTCGGCGATGAGCGCCTTGCGGAACTGCTCGAGCAGGTCGCCGAAGCCGAACCGCCGGCCCATGTCGGTGTGGGAGTCGGCGAACCGGGCGAGCTCCGCGAGCGCCGCCAGGTCGTCGGTGATCTGCGAGCGGATCCCCGGACGCTGCACCTTCACGGCGACCTCACGCCCGCTCCGGAGCACGGCGTGGTGGACCTGCGCCAACGAGGCGGCTGCCAGCGGCTGCTCGTCGAAGGAGCTGAACGCGTGGCGCAGGTCGACGCCGAGCTCCCGGGTCACGAGCTGCTCGACGTCGGCGAACGGGATCGGCGCGACGTCGTCCTGCAGCCGCGACAGCGCGTCGGTGTAGGCGGCCGGCAGCAGGTCCACCCGCGTCGAGAGCAGCTGGCCCAGCTTGATGTACGTCGGGCCGAGGGCCTCGAGGTCGTCGGTGAGGCGGGCCGCGTCCTCACACACCGGCTCGGCGCGGTCCAGGTCGGTGAGGCCGTCCACGTCCAGCTCGCTGACGAGGTCGGAGCGGCCGTAGCGGATGAGCAGGCGGGCGATGTCGCGGTAGCGACCGAAGTGCCGGGGGTTCAGAGACACACGTCCCTTCTCCCCGAAGATCACGCGCGCAACCCGGCCTCTGGCAGGCTGGGCGGGTGCCCCTGCCTGATCTCGACAGCCGCGAACGGATCGACCTGCTGCTGCAGGCGTTCTACGACCGCGCGCTCGACGACGAGCTGCTGGGACCGGTCTTCCGCGCCGCCGAGATGGACCTGGTCACCCACCTCCCCCGGATCGCCGCCTTCTGGGAGCGGACCCTGCTCGGCACCGGGGACTACCACGGCCGCCCGATGCAGGTGCACCAGCACCTCATGCAGACCGCAGGCCTGGCCGAGCGGCACTTCACCCGCTGGCTGGAGCTCTGGCACGCCACCCTCGCGGAGCAGGTCGCGGGTCCGCGGGCAGAGCGGGCGGCGGAGGACGCCGTCCGGATGGCGCGGGCGATGCTGCGGGCTCAGGTCAGCAGCAGGGGCGAGTCACTGCCCTTCCTCAGGTAGTCCGCGACGCGCTCCGCGAGGACTGCTGGGGGCACCCGCCGGTGGAACACGGCGTCGGCACCCGCGTCGAGCACCGCCGGCACGGCCTTGTCGTCCTCGACCTGCGCGGCGATCACGGCCCTCGGGACGAAGACCCGCGCCTGCCGCACCAGCTCGACACCGGGCACGGACGGAAGCCGCTCGTCCACCACCAGGAGGTCGGGCTGCTCGACGATCGCGGTCCCGAGCCCGTCCGCGCCGTCATCGAGACCGTCGAGGACGGTGATGCCCTCGCCCGCGAGCCCGACGGTGAGCTTGTTGCGCAGCCACTCGCTCCGGTGGACCAGCAGGGCGCGTGGCGGGAGCGGCCCGAGCTGCTCACGGGCCGCGCGGTCGGCACGACCGAGGACGGCGCTGTGCGCCCGCTGGAGCGCCTCGATGCGCCGGTTGGCGTCCAGCCGCATCTCCCGGGTCGCGCCGGCCGCGAGCTGCTCGGCGGCCAGCCGGTCCCGCCGCGCCCGGTGCCAGGCCTGCAGGCCGTCCAGCTGGTCCTGGAGCAGCTCGAGCTCCGTGCGCAGCGTTGCGCTCTTCCTCACCCATCGCTCCCGTCGCCGGGGGTGCTTGGTCGGACGGTATGTCGGCTCTGCCGGTTCCGTCACGCTCTGAGGGGCTGCCCGTCAGGCCACAAGGACCTACCCCGTGAGCGCGTGCCGAGGGGAAGGGTGCTTGCGGTACGGCAGTTACCCGTCGGCGACCGCTCGCTCGGTCAGCCGGCGCGCGATGACCTTCAGGGCGAGCACCTCGTCGGCGCCCTCGAACACCGACAGCACGCGTGCGTCGACGAAGTAGCGACTGACCGGGAACTCCTCGGCGTACCCCATGCCACCGTGGATCTGCAGCGCCTCCCTGGTCACCCACTCGGCGGCGCGGCACACGTAGGCCTTGACGAGCGAGGCCTCCATCGAGCCCTCGCCCTTCGCCATCAGCCGCGCGACGGAGTAGCTGAACTGCCGGGCCACCTGGATGACCGCCGCCATCCGGGTGAGCTTCACCCGGGTCAGCTGGTAGTCGCCGATCGGGTGACCGAAGACCACGCGCTGGGCCGCGTAGTCGGCGGCCGCCTCGTACGCCGCCTGCATGACGCCCACGGCCCGCGCGGCCGTCTGCAGCCGGCCGTTCTCGAACCCCGCCATCTGCAGGTAGAAGCCCTGACCGAGACCCTCAGGGCCACCGATGAGGTTGGCGGCGGGGACCCGCCAGCGCTCGAAGGACAGCTCGTAGCTGTGCATCCCGCGGTAGCCCAAGGTGTCGATGGGCCGCCCTACCAGCCGGCCGCCGCCCTCCTGCGTCAGCTCGAAGCCGTGGCCGTCACCGCGCTCCTTCGGCACGACGAACAGCGACAGGCCGCGGTGTCCCTTGCTGCGGTCCGGGTCGGTGCGGGCCAGCAGCATGAGGACATCGGCTCGGGCGGCGAAGGTGCACCAGGTCTTCACGCCGTTGACCACGTAGTCGTCGCCGTCGGGCAGCGCCGTGACCTTGACGCCGGCGACGTCGGAGCCGAAGTCGGGCTCGGTGACCGCGACGGCCGCCATGATCTCGCCGGTGGCCAGCTGCGGCAGCCAGTGCTTCTTCTGCTCCTCGGTGCCGCCCTTGACCAGCGCGCGGGACAGGATCTCGGGCCGTGTGATGAGGGAGCCGCCCACGCCGAGGCTGCCGCGGGACAGCTCCTCGGTGGCCACGACCATCGACAGGTACTCGTTGTCCCCGCCCATCGCCCAGCCGCCGTAGGCCTCGGGCACGGACAGCCCGAACGCCCCGAGCTCCGCGATGCCTCGGATGATGTCGTCGGGGATGTCGTCGTTGCTGCGGTGGATCCGCTCGGCGACGGGCCGGACCTTCTCCTCGGCGAACCGCCGGAACGCCTGCCGGACCGCCGTCATGTCGTCGTCGAGGTGGAGCTCGCCCTGCTGCCCGGCCAGGCCGGCGAGGAACGCGGGGTCCCGCCAGCCGGCGGTGGCCGCGAGCGCGGTCGCGAGCGCCCCGGGCTCCACTCCCCACGCGGCCTCCCGACCGAGCAGCCGGGTCGCCACGTCGTGCACGGCGTCTGCCACGAAGACCGACGCGAGCGCGGCCTCGGTGTCACCGTGGTCCGCGTACTCGACGGCGGCGGCGGCGCACTCCACGGCGGCAGCGGCGTGCGCCAGGTCGTAGGCGACCTGCTGGTGGGCGTCGGGGCCGCCTGCACCGGCCAGCGTGCGGGCGCAGGCCTGCACCACCCGGCGGGCGTCGTCGATGGCGCGCGTTGCTGCGTCTCGGTCCATGTCGCGAGACTAGGGCTCAGCGGATCGTGAGGTCTCCGAGCACCCGGGGCAGCTCGTCGAGCAGCTCTCGCGCGAGCAGCCCGACAGCTCCCTCGGAGCACCGGGCGCCGGCGCGGGCGTGCAGGTACTGGCCCCAGCAGCCCGCCTGCGTGGGACTGCAGCCACGGGCCAGCAGGCCCCCGACGACACCGGCGAGCACGTCCCCGGAGCCGGAGGTCGCGAGGGCCGGGCTGCCTGCCTCGTCGCTCCAGAGGGCTCCGTCCGGCGCAGCGACCCAACCCTGCGTGACCACCACCGCACCGCGGGTGCGGGCGACGTGCAGAGCCAGCTCGTCGTCCTCGCCGTCCCGGCCGGCGAGGCTGCGCAGCTCCTGCAGGTTCGGCGTGAGGACCGTCCGCTCCGGCAGGCCCTCGGGGAGGTCGTGCAGCGCGACCGCGTCGACGACGAGTGCCGCCTCCCGGGCAGCCGTGGCGACGCAGGCCGCGAGCTCACCCGTCTCGAAGATGCCCGGACCGACGACGTAGGCGTCGTCCCCCGGCTCCACCGCGCACCTCAGCAGCTCACCGCCGACCGACGGGTGACCGTCGACCCGGGCCTCCGGCACCGCCACCGCGAGAGCCACCGCGGTCTCGGCCACCGTGGTCATGCGTAGCTTGCCCGCGCCCACGCGCAGGGCGCCCGTTCCGGCCAGCAGCAGGGCACCCGGCGTCGACGCGGCGCCGCCGACGACGTGGACCGTGCCGCGGCTCGCCTTGTCGTGGGCAGCCGGCAACGGCCAGTCGCGCAGCAGGTCGGCCGTGACGCGCTCAGCGGGGCGCATGCGCCACGTCCGGCTCCGCCGTCACGGGCGCTGTCGACTCCTCGACGTGGCTGACGTCGTTGTAGTCGGCGAGCTGGAGCTCACCACGGTGCTTCACGAAGGTGGTGATCGCGCAGTTCCCGACGTCGCCCTGCCGGTCGACCTCGAGCACCTCGTCCTCGGTCATCGCCTCGAGCACGTACCGGAAGAGCAGCACCACGACCTGGTGAGCCACCACGACGACCCGCTGGTCGACGCAGTCGGTGCGCAGGTCGCCGATGACGGAGCGGACGCGCAGCAGCGCATCGGTCCAGGACTCCCCACCCGGAGGGCGGTGGTAGAACTTGCCGACCGCGCGGCGGCGCTCGGCCTCGTCCGGCCACAGCTCGAGGATCCCCTTGCGGGTCAGGCCGTCCAGCACGCCGAACTCGCGCTCGCGGAGCCGCTCGTCGACGACCACAGGGGCGTCCAGGCCGGCTGTCTCCAGGGCGAGGCACGCCGTCTGCCGGGCACGCAGGTAGGGCGACACCCAGACCGCGTCCGGCTTCAGCTCCGCCAGCCGTCGCCCCAGCGCGACGGATTGATCCCTCCCTCGCTCGGAGAGCGGCACGTCCACGTCGCGACTGTCCAGCGCGATCCGCGCCAGCCCGTCGGCCTCGGCGCGGTCACGGGCGACGTTCCCCGCGCTCTCGCCGTGGCGCACCACCCAGAGCTGAGAAGGCCATCGAGCTTCCACACGCCTCGGATGCCCGAACGCGGTGCGGGCAAACGGATCAGGCCGCGGCGGTGCGCTCCCGGACGAGCAGCTCCTCGGCCGCGGCGAAGAACCGAGAGCTGAGGACGAGCCGCCACCAGGCGCCGCGAAGGATCCGCAGCCGCCAGCTCGGGTCGGCGGCGACGAGCGGAGCGATCGCCTTCTCGACCCAGTCCTTGCCGTGCCGCGGGTCGACGTCGGCGTGCTCGGTGTAGAAGTCGTAGGCGGCTGCCGGCGCTCCCAGGCGGTCGAACCCCTGGACCACCTTCCGGCAGCGCGGGCCGGCCTGCAGCTCGATCATGCCGAGCGCGCCGACCATCTCGGGCTGCAGCCAGCGGTTGGTCGCGAGCAACCCGCCGAGCGCGGTGCGCTCGAGCGCCTCCACCGGCATCTCGGCCCGCTCCAGGCGCGGCATGTCGATCGCGGCGACCAGCTGGTCGTGCAGCGCGGTGTGCACGCGGTCCGGCGTGCCGTTCCCCATCTCGTCCCAGTAGTTCTGGGCGAGCTCGAGCTTCGCGGAGCCACCCAGCCCGACCTGGCAGGACGCGACCAGGTCGTCGAAGCCGGCGTCGGGGCCGCCCTCCATGGCGAGGAACTGCACCAGCTCGTCCCAGTCGGCGTGGTCGGCGATCCAGTCGTACGCCGGGGGCAGCCGGTCGATGACGGCCATCCCCCGGATCGCGGTGACGACGTCGCTCTCGGAGGCGAACTCCTCGGGGACTTCGGGCAGTTCCGCGAGCCACTGCGCCTCGAGGCGCTGCTTCAGGGCGGCGACCGCAGGGTGGTGCTGGAAGCGCACCCTGTCTCCCAGCGCGGACAGCGGAGCGGTGTGCAGGTCGTACACCTGCTGCAGGACGTCGACCCGGTCGCGGCGGTCCTGCGGCGTGGCGGTCGCGAACCCGTCCAGGCGGCCGCTGACGAGCCCTTCGGCGAGCGCCGGGGCAAGGGCGATCGGCAGTGTCATGGACTGGGGGCTACCCCCCGACAGTCGTGTTACTCAGGCGATGGCCGGGACGGTGGGCAGCGTTTCACGCCGGCTGCGCACCTCGCCCGGCGTGAGCTCCGCGTCCTCCCAGGGCAGGAAGCGGGTGTCCCGTGTGAGCCAGCTCACGACGTGGGCCACCAGCCACGGACCCTGGGCGTCGTAGCGGTCGTAGCCGAGCCGGGCTGCGAGCCGGCGTCGCCCGACTACGAGGCCCTGGACGCGCAGCGCGGCGTAGCCGCCGAGGAGCGGCCCGTCCTGCACGAGCCGCACGTCGAGCACGAGGCCCAGCGACGTCCCGTCCGGCGCCGTGACCGGCAGCCCGAGCAGCTCACTGCCGCGCATCGCGCGCTCCCGGGATCCGGCCGATCAGGTACTCGCGGGCCCGGTCCTCGTTCTCGTGCACCCCGAGCTCCGCGCGGCTGCGCGCCACCTTGATGTGCGAGCCGATGTCGGTGATGAGCTCGGCGCCGATGCGGCCGGCCCGGTCGTCGCTGCCGCGGGCCAGCGCGTGCGACCAGAAGACCACCCAGCTCCCCAGCAGGCCGCCGAGCCTCGGGCCCAGGGCCTGCGGCCCGGTGAGGAGCGCGACGACGTAGGGCGGCGACCCGTCGTCGGGGACGAGGAGCTCCACGTCGTCGACGTTGCCGACGGCCCTGCCCTCGGTGTCGAGCACCTGCCTGTCGAGCAGGTGCAGGGCGAGGTCGCGCACCCGGCCGCTCACTGGCCGGCCTTCGTCGCGATCATCAGCGGGATGGCGACCACGGCGACCACCGTCAGCAGGATCAGGTAGCCGGTGGCGAGGACGTTGACGACCTTGCCGTTCACGTACTCCCCCATGTAGTCGGGGTCGTTGGCCACGACCAGGATCGGGAAGTAGGTCAGCGGGAGGGCGACGGCGGAGAACACGAGGCTGTACTCCGTGACCTTGATGGGGTCGAGCGTGGTGAGGACCAGCATCGCGCCGAGCACGGTCGCGACGAGGATGACGGCGTGGAAGCGCGACGCCTCCTTGGGGGCGGTGAGCTTGCCCCACTGCCACCCGAAGTACTGGGCCAGCGTGTAGCCGGTGGACAGGGCCGTCTCCAGCGCCGCCCCGAAGGTCGCCGCGACGAACCCGACGATGAGGAAGGCCAGTCCGACCTTGCCCAGCGCCATGACCGTCGGCAGTGCCACCTGGTCGAGGTGCTCGACCTCGATGCCCTGCGGCAGGAGGACCAGCGCCGCGGTCGCCGCGATCGCGAGCGACAGCAGTCCGCCCAGCGGGAACCCGATGTAGACGTTGACGCGCTCGAGCATGAGGTCCTTGCGGCTCCACTTCTCCTCCACCGCTCCGGAGGAGAAGAAGAACACCTCGTACGGCGTCATGGCCGCGCCGAACAGCGAGATCGCGTAGAAGAGGTACGTCGGGTGGCCCTCGCCGTCGGGCACAGCGGGGTGGGTCGCCTGCCGGATGAGCTCGCCCCAGTCGGGACCGAGCTTCCAGAGCGCGACGGCGAACGCCAGCAGGCACAGCCCTGCCAGCCCGAAGCCCTGCTCCATCTTCTGGAAGGGCATCCGCCAGATGACGAGCCAGACGAGGAAGGCGACCAGCGGGACGAACAGCAGGTAGCTGACGCTGGTGGCGAGCTCGAAGGCGAGCGCGACGCCGCCGATCTCGGCGGCCAGCGTCAGGAAGGTCACGAACGTGGAGGCACCGAGGTTGAGCAGCCCGGCCCGGGGCCCGAGCCGTTCCCGTACCAGGTCGAAGGTGCCGCGACCCGTGATCGCCGCAACCCGGCCGCTCATGTCGGCGTAGAGGCAGATCCCGATCACCCCGAGGACGACGACCCAGGCGAGGTCCATCCCGAACCGGGCTCCGACGACGGCGTTCGCAACGAGGTCGCCGATGTCCACGAAGCCGCCGATCGCGGTGAGGACACCGAGGAAGATCTCCAAGACCTTCTTCATCGCGGGCTCACTGGTACCTGTCCGCGAGGAAGCGCAGCTCGTCCAGCGTCGAGCGCAGCCGGTCGGCGAGCGCCGGGAGCTTGTCGAGCTCACCTCTGCGGCACACGATCCGCATCTCCGTGATGCCCGTCGTGGCGGAGGCCAGCAGGTCGTCGACGGTGCCGCGCAGGGTGTCGGCCGCGCCGTCCGGAGGCTGGATGCTGTCGAACGTCGCCTGCACGGACAGCGCGTCCTTCTCCGCGGAGCCGATGAGGACGGACAGGTAGTTGCCGGTCGCCTTGTGCCGCTTCGCCGCATCGGCGCCGAGGATCACGGTCGCGACGGAGGATGCGACGGCCTTCGCGGTGCTGCCCGCCTTGAGCTCGTAGTCGCGGTCGGTCCGGGAGGGCGAGACGCAACCGGCGGCCAGGGCCGCTGCGAGGAGAGCGCTCAGCACCCTCAACGGGGGCCGTGCCGCAGCACGAGGACCAGCAGGAGGAGCAGGAGGAGCCCGAGCTGCAGCCAGGCACCGGCCAGCACGAACCCCTGGGTCACGCCCCCGCCTTCCCCGGGAGGATCACCGGCCAAACAGCGAGGTGCGGGATCAGCGCCCGTAGGGAAGGCTCGGGGGCGTGCTCGGACTGCCCCCTGCTGTGACGGCCTGCCTCTTCGACCTCGACGGCGTCCTGACCGACACCGCCTCGGTCCACCGCGCCGCCTGGCGGCAGGTCTTCGAGGAGGAGACAGGCCGGCCGTTCACCGACCAGGACTACGAGCAGTACGTCGACGGCAAGCCGCGCGAGGACGGCGTCCGCGACTACCTGCGGACCCTCGGCAGCGAGCCCGAGGAGGCCACCGTCGCACGCGTCGCGACGAGGAAGAACGACCTGCTGCAGGAGCGGATCGCCAAGGACGGGGTCACGGTCTTCGAGGGCAGCAGGCGCTACCTGGAGGCCTGTCGTGACCACGGGGTCCGGCGGGCTGTGGTGTCGAGCAGCGCCAACACCGCGCTCGTGCTCGACGTCACAGGCTTGGCCGCCCTGGTCGAGCTGCGGGTCGACGGCGTGACCGCGAAGGCTCAGAGACTGGCGGGCAAGCCGAGCCCTGACACGTTCCTCGCGGGGGCACGCGGCCTGGGTCTCGAGGCGGCGCAGTGCGCGGTGTTCGAGGACGCTCTCGCAGGAGTGGAGGCGGGACGAGCGGGCGAGTTCGGGCTCGTCGTCGGCGTCGACCGGGTGGGCCACGCCCAGGCCCTCAAGGAGCACGGGGCCGACGTCGTCGTCGCCGACCTCGCGGAGCTGCTGTGATCCGCGAGGACTGCTTCGCGGTCGAGCCCTGGCAGCTGCGCGAGTCCAGTCTCGACCTCGCGATCCTGGCCCAGACCGAGTCGCTGTTCGCGCTGTCCAACGGGCACGTGGGGCTGCGCGGGAACCTCGACGAGGGCGAGCCGCACGGCATCCCCGGGACCTACCTCGGCGGCGTCCACGAGATCCGGCCGCTGCCCTACGCCGAGGCCGGGTACGGCTATCCCGAGTCCGGCCAGAGCGTCGTGAGCGTGACGAACGGCAAGCTGATCCGGCTGCTGGTCGACGACGAGCCGCTCGACGTGCGCTACGGCGAGCTGCACCACCACGAGCGGGTGCTCGACCTGCGTGCCGGCACCCTGACCCGTGAGCTGGAGTGGACCTCACCCGCGGGCAAGCCGGTCCGGGTGCGCTCCGAGCGGCTGGTCTCCCTCACGCACCGGGCCGTCGCCGCCATCTCCTACGAGGTGACCGCCCTGACCAACGCCACGCGAGTGGTCGTGCAGTCGGAGCTGGTGGCGAACGAGGAGCAGCCACCCCCGTCGGACGACCCGCGGGTCTCCGTCGCGCTCACCAACCCCTTCCTCCCGGTCAGTGCCGACCTCGACGAGCGCGGCGCCGTCCTGCTGCACCGGACCAAGCGCTCGGGGCTGCTCATCGGGGCCGGCATGGACCACCTCTGCGACCTCCCGGAGGGCGCGGTCCTCGAGCAGGACGTGAGGGACGACTGGGCGCGCACGACCGTCGCCGTGACGCTGAACAAGGGGCAGACGCTCCGCATCGTCAAGCTGATCGCCTACGGGTGGTCGAGCGTGCGCACCGAGCCCGCGATCCGCGACCAGGTCTCCGCCGCACTGACCAGCGCCCGGGCGACCGGCTGGGAGGCGCTGCTCCGCCAGCAGCGGGACGCCCTCGACCTGTTCTGGCAGGGCGCCGACGTCGAGGTCGAGGGCGACCAGGTCATGCAGCAGGCGGTGCGGTTCGGCCTGTTCCACGTCCTGCAGAGCGGCGCCCGGGCCGAGCGCCGCGCGATCGCAGCCAAGGGCCTCACCGGTCCCGGGTACGACGGCCACGCCTTCTGGGACACCGAGGGCTTCGTCCTGCCGGTGCTGGCAAGGACCGTCCCGCACGCGGCACGCGACGCCCTGATGTGGCGGCACAGCACCCTCGACCGCGCGCGGGACAGGGCGAAGACGCTGGGCCTGAAGGGCGCGGCCTTCCCCTGGCGCACCATCACCGGGGACGAGTGCTCTGCCTACTGGCCGGCCGGCACGGCTGCCTTCCACGTCAACGCCGACATCGCGCTGGCCGTCGAGCGCTACCTCGACGCGACCGGGGACGAGGAGTTCGGCCGGGACTTCGGGACGGAGCTGCTCGTCGAGACCGCCCGCTTGTGGGCGTCGCTCGGCCACCACGACCGGCACGGCACCTGGCACATCGACGGCGTGACAGGGCCTGACGAGTACAGCGCGCTCGCTGACGACAACGTCTTCACCAACCTGATGGCCGCCCGCAACCTCCGGACCGCCACGGCCGCGTGCGAGCGCCATCCGCAGAAGGCGGACGAGCTCGGCGTCGACAACGAGGAGCTCGAGGCGTGGCGCGACGCCGCGTCGTCGGTCGCCGTCCCGTACGACAGCGACCTCGCAGTCCACCAGCAGGCCGATGGCTTCACGCGGTACCGCGAGTTCGACACGACGGGGGCGTCGTACCCCTTGTTCCTGCACGTGCCCTACGGCCTGCTCTACTCCAGTCAGGTCTGCAAGCAGGCCGACCTGCTGCTCGCCATGCACTGGTGCGGGGACGCCTTCACGGCGGAGGACAAGGCCCGCAACGTCGACTACTACGAGCGCAGGACGGTGCGGGACTCGTCGCTGTCGGCCGCGACGCAGGCCGTGGTGTGCGCCGAGGTCGGGCACCTCGAGCTCGCGCACGCCTACGCCACCGAGTCGGCGCTGATCGACCTGCGGGACCTGCAGGACAACGGCGCCAACGGCCTGCACATGGCGTCTCTGGCCGGTGCCTGGTCGGCCCTGGTCGAGGGCTTCGGCGGGATGCGCGAGTCCGCGGGGCGGCTGTGCTTCGACCCGGCGCTGCCGACCGGCATCACCAGGCTGGGCTTCCACCTCAGGTGGCGCGGCGCCTTGCTGCACGCCGAGATCACCCGCGAGCAGGCGTCGTTCACGGCGCGGGACAGCGACCTGACCCTCTTCCTCGGCGGCGACGAGGTCGTCGTGCCGAAGGGCAGCACGCACGTGATGGCGCTGCAGCCACGGCAGCCGCTGCTCCCCCCGCCGACCCAGCCACCGGGCCGGGCTCCCGCTCCCGTCCGGCGATAGCAGGCGGGTGGCTTACCCGACGGCGCGACGGGTAGTCGACCGTCATGACGGACTTCGGCTACTTCCTGTCGAGCGAGGAGCTGACCCCCCAGGAGCTGGTGCGCTACGGCCAGGCCGCCGAGCGCGCCGGCTTCGACCGCGTCTGGGTCAGCGACCACTTCCACCCCTGGACCAGCGAGCAGGGCGAGAGCCCGTTCGTCTGGGCCGTCCTCGGTGCGCTCGCCGCCACGACCGACCTGCACCTGACGACCGCGGTGACGTGCCCCACCTTCCGCACACACCCTGCCGTCATCGCCCAGGCGACCGCGACGGTCGCCTGCCTGGCACCCGGGCGGTTCACCTTCGGCGTCGGGTCCGGCGAGGCCCTCAACGAGCACATCCTCGGCGACGCCTGGCCGCCCGTCAGCGTCCGGCTCGACCGGCTCGCCGAGGCGCTCGGCATCATCCGCGAGATGTGGGCCGGCGGGGTCGTGACCCACACCGGCGAGCACTACACCGTGCACGACGCCCGGCTGTTCAGCCTGCCGGAGACCCTGCCCGACATCCTCGTCTCCGGTTTCGGGCCGCGCGCCACGGAGTTCGCCGCGCAGCACGGCGACGGCTGGATCTCCACGAAGCCCGACGCCGACGGCATGCGCACCTACCGGGAGGCCGGCGGGACCGGTCGCACCCAGGCGGGGCTGAAGATCTGCTGGGCCGAGACCGAGGACGAGGCGGCCAAGACGGCCTACCGGCTCTGGGGCTTCCAGGGCGCAGGTGGCCAGACCTCGCAGGACCTGCCGATGTGGCAGGGGTTCGAGGCGATCGCCGAGCTGTCGAGCCCCGAGGACATGAAGCAGGCCGTGCCGTGCGGCCCCGACCCCAGCCGCGCCGCGGAGCTCATCCAGAAGTACGTGGACGTCGGGTTCGACGAGATCTACGTCTCGCAGATGGGTCCGGACCAGGAGCAGGGCATCGCCTTCCTCCGTGAAGAAGTGCTCCCCCTGCTGCCATGACCGTTGACCTCTCAGGTGTCGAGGTGGTGGTCCTCGACGTCGACGGCACCCTGGTCGACACCAGCTACCTGCACGCCGTGTGCTGGTCCGACGCCTTCGCGGAGCTCTGCGTCGCGCGGCCGACCGCCGACCTGCACCGGCTGGTCGGGATGGCGGCCGACCGGCTCATCGCCGAGGCGCTCGCCGACGCGCCCCCCGCCCCTCAGCTGGTGGCGGACCTGAAGCGTCGGCACGGCGAGCTCTACGAGCAGCACTGGCCGAACCTGCGGGCGCTGCCCGGCGCACGGGAGCTGCTGCGGGAGCTGTCCGGTCGCGGTCTTCGTACCGTCCTCGCCTCCTCCGCACCGGAGGAGGAGCTGCAGGTGCTTCGCAAGGCGCTCGACGCCGACGACTGGATCGACGGCGCCACGACCTCGGACGACGGCGACGGCAAGCCCGCGCCCGACCTGGTGCAGCAGGCCCTCGACGGCTGCGCCCCGGAGCGGGCTCTCATGGTGGGCGACAGCGTCTGGGACGCGGAGTCCGCCCGCCGCGCCGGCGTCCCCTTCGTCGGGGTCACCTGCGGCGGCACCCCCGCCGCCGACCTGCGCGACGCGGGCGCCTCCGGCGTCTTCGCCGATCCCGCCTTCCTGCTCGCCCACCTGGCCTGACATGCGACTGCGACGGGTCAACCCCAACGGTCCGGGGCTCCACCGGGTCCGCACCGCCACGGGCTTCCGCTACGTCGACGCGGCCGGCAGCGCCGTCACCGACGAGGCGGTGCTCGCCCGCATCGAGGCGCTCGTGCTGCCCCCGGCATGGGAGGACGTCTGGATCTGCCGCACCAGCACCGGCCACATCCAGGCCACGGGCCTCGACGCCGCCGGCCGGCGGCAGTACCGCTACCACGACCACTGGCGCGCGACCCGTGACATGGCCAAGCACGAGCGCATCCTCGACTTCGGCGCCCTGCTCCCCCGGCTGCGCGAGCAGGTCTGCGCCGACCTCCAGCTGGACGGCTTGGGCCGGCAGAAGGTGCTGTCGTGCGCGGTGCGGCTGCTGGACCTCGGCTTCTTCCGCGTCGGCTCGGAGCAGTACACCTCGAGCTTCGGGCTGGCGACGATCCGCAAGGACCACGTCACGGTGTCGCGCACGGGCGTGGTCACCTTCGACTACGTCGCCAAGAGCGGGCAGCACCGGGTGCAGTCCGTGGCGGAGCCCGAGGTGTGCGCGATCGTCAGCGCGCTGCGTCGGCGGAGGTCCGGGGGCGACGAGCTGCTGGCCTACCGCGAGAGCAACCGGTGGGTCGACGTCCGCAGCGGCGACATCAACAACCACCTGCAGCAGCTGACCGGGTTCGACTGCAGCGCCAAGGACTTCCGCACCTGGAACGCCACGGTGCTGGCAGCCGTCGGTCTCGCCATGCAGCAGGACACCGCCACCGTCACGGCCAGGCGGCGCGCGGTCAGCCGCGTCATGCAGGAGGTCGCCCACTACCTCGGCAACACCCCGGCGGTCTGCCGGTCGTCGTACGTCGACCCGCGCGTCATCGACCTCTTCGAGAGCGGCACGACGATCCGGCCCGACCTGCAGCGGCTCGGCGAGGACGTGCACCCCGGAGCACCGGCGACCCAGGGCCGGGTCGAGTCCGCCGTGCTGCGGCTGCTGCGCTCCTCGGCCGCCGCCGCTGCCTGAGGCTTACCGCACGGATAGTGATCGGCGCGGCACCCTCGGCGACCCGTCACGTTCCGTTAGGTTCGGGGCATGTCTGCTCGCCGGCCCGCGTGGGTCCTTGCCGCGGCCGTGCTCGCGCTCGGTCCGGTGCTGCCCGCGCACGCCGACCCGAGCAACCCGACCCCGTCGGAGATCAAGCGCGCCCAGCAGCAGGTGGCGAGCGCCAAGGCGTCCGTGCAGAGCCTGCGGGTGCGCGCCGAGCAGGCCGCCGAGGCCTACAACGGTGCGCTGACGCGTGCGCACGCCGCACGCCTGCAGAGCGAGCAGGCGGCCTCCCGTGCCGCCGTCGCCGAGGCCGCGCAGGCCCGCGCCCAGGGGGTCGCGACCGGTGCCGAGGCCGTCGCTGCCACCGCCCGGGCGCGCGCCGAGCGCAAGCTCGCCGAGCAGGCCGCCGCCGAGGCCGAGGTGGTCAGCCAGCAGCGCGCCCTCGACCAGATGGCGGCGAGCGCCTACCAGAGCGGCGGCCGGATGGGTCAGATCGGGTCCCTGCTGACCTCGACCGACCCAGGTCAGCTGGCCAGCGGCAACGCCTACCTCAACCGGGTCGGCGCCTACCAGCGCGGCATCGTCGTCGACATGGCCCGCGCCCGCGACCGGGCGACCACGGCGGCCCAGCTCGCGGCCGCCGCCAGTGCCGAGGCCGAGGTCGCGAACCGTGCTGCCCGGGCGGCGCTCGCCAAGGCGCAGCAGGCCCGGGACGCGGCGACCAGCGCCCGCGACGCCGCCGCGCACGCCGCCCGGGACGCCGGCCACGCGCTGTTCCTCGCCTCGCAGGCCCGCGGTCACGCGCTCTACCTGGTCTCCCGCGCGGAGGCACAGCTCGGCAACGCCAAGCAGCGCGCCCGGCACCTCGAGGAGGCGGCCGCCGCGGCCCGCGCCGCGGCCGCGAACGTGCACGCCGGCACCGCGCCCTCGGACGCAGCGGCCACCGCGATGCACTGGGCGTTCCAGGAGATCGGTGTGCCCTACTCGTGGGGCGGCGGCGACGAGAACGGGCCGACCTACGGCTTCGCGCAGGGCGCCGGCACCAAGGGGTTCGACTGCTCCGGCCTGACGCTGTTCGCCTACGCCCAGGCCGGCATCCACCTCGACCACTACACCGGCACGCAGTGGAACCAGGGCATGCGGATCAGCAGCCGCGGGGCGCTCGAGCCCGGCGACCTGATGTTCTTCGCCTACGACACCAGCGACCCGAGCACGATCCACCACGTGTCGATCTACATCGGCAACGGCAAGATGATCGAGGCGCCCTACACCGGCGAGGTCGTGCGGGTCACCTCCTTCGACCGCAGCGACTTCATCGGCGGCGTCCGCCCCTGGGCCTGACGACCCTTGCGGCCTCAGCCTCCAGCCAGTGTGAGGGGCCAGTTCTGAGGACGCTGCCGACGGCTCAGGGGGTGTAGACGCGCAGGACGCCCTCGGTGCGGAGGGTCAGCCGGCCCTGGGCCACCAGCAGGTCGAGGTGGGCGGCGGTCTCGAAGATCGCCAGCATCGCGTTGAACTCGTCGAGGTCGGCGAGGCGGTGCTCGCGGCGGGTCCAGCGGAGCACACCCGCGACCTCGTACGACGTGGCGGCCCCGCTCACGACGGCCTCGAGAGTCTGGTCGAGCCGGCGGTCGTGGTGCGCCAGCAGCTCGTCGACCCGCGCGTGCGCGGAGTCGGTCACGGGGCCGTGCGCCGGGAGCAGCCGGGCGTCCGGGCGCTCGCGCACGACCCGCAGCGAGTCCAGGAACGCACCCAGCGGGTTGTCCATCGGCACCGACTCGAAGCCGATCGACGGCGTGATCGTCGGCAGCACGTGGTCGCCCGCGAACAGCAGGCCACCTGCGGTGTCGTAGAACACCAGGTGCCCACGGGTGTGGCCCGGTGTCTCGACGGCGTCGAGGGTGCGTGGCCCGAGGTCGATGGGCCCGGGCCCGAGCCAGGTGTCGGGGGACTCCCAGTGCGCCGACTGCGGCTTCGCGGCCCCGACCCACTGCCGCATCTGGTCGGCCAGGGCCTGCGCGCCGCAGTGCTCCAGGCCCTCGATCTGCGCGGCGATCCCGTGCCGGGTGCCGTCCTGCAGCAGGTCGAGGGTGGGCTTCTCGCCACGGCCCAGCCCGACGTGCGCACCGACCTCGGCGCGGACCGACACGGCCTGCGTGTAGTGGTCGCGGTGCACGTGCGTGACGAGGAACCGGCGGACGTCGGCCAGCTCGTACCCCATGGTCCCGAGCGCCTTGACGAACAGGTCACGGCTCTCGGGGATCGCCCACCCGCCGTCGACGCAGACCAGCCCGTCCGGCGTCGGCACGACGTAGACGTTGACGGCGCGCAGCCCGTCGTTGGGCAGCGGCAGCGGGATGCGCCAGACGCCGTCCGCGACCTCGAAGGCGCCCGGCTCGACCCAGGGCAGCTGGCTGGTGCTCGTCACCGGCTCGTCCGCATCAGCGCTTGCTCCGCTGCGCCGCAGCCATCTGCTCGGTGAGGTCGCCGACGAGACCGAGCCGCTGCAGCCGACCGGCGAGGTTGGGGGCGAGCCCCCCGACCTTCGCCCCCAGCCGGTCCAGCACCGGGGCCACGAGCACCTCGCCGGTGTTGCTCTGGAGCGCGGAGACCGTCGCCTCGGCGACCTGCTGGGGGGTGCGGGTGCCGAAGCCCGGCGGGGGCCGCAGGCCGGTCTCGGCGAACATCCCGGCGTCGCTGACGAAGCCGGGGAGCACGACGCTCACGGCGACCCCGGTGCCGTACAGCTCTTCGTGCAGGGCGAGTGCGAAACCGCGCAGACCGAACTTGGTCGCGTTGTAGAGCGAGCTGCGGGCGGTCGCCGCGAGCCCGCTGAGCGAGCTGATGAACGCGAGCCCGCCGCTGCCCTTGGCGACCATGCGCGGCGCGAGCCGGTGCGCCAGGGTGACGGGGGCGCGGAAGTTGACCTCCAGCGCCCGGTCGAGCTGCTCCGCGTCGTACTCGTCGAGGGCACCCGACGCGGGCAGCGCGGCGTTGGCGACGAGCACGTCCACCTCGCCGGCCTCGGCCAGCAGCCGGTCGACGTCGCTGCGCACCGAGAGGTCGGCCACCACGACGCGCCCGCTGACCCGTTCCGCGAGCGCCTCGAGGTCCGCCGCGCGCCGACCCGACAGGACGAGCTTGGCGCCTTCCCTCGCGAACGCTTCGGCCAGGGCCTGGCCGATCCCGCCGCTCGCTCCGGTCAGCAGCACGTCCTTGCCGGCGAGGTCCATGCCTGGCATCCAATCACCGGGGTGCGGGGAGCAGGCGCGCGGGCAGCCCTCCTTCGGGTCGCAGCGTCACCGCGGCGTGCAGCTTCGGGTCCGTCAGGCTCACCGGTGCCCAGTGCGGCGCCAGCCGGGCGAGCACCAGGACGGCTTCGGCCCAGGCGAAGGACTCCCCGATGCACTGGCGGGTCCCGGCCCCGAAGGGGAACCACGCCCCGCGCGGCTGGCCCGGTGCGTCCTCGTCGAACCGGCCGTCCGCCGTCAGCCACCGGCTGGGGTCGAACGCCTCGGGCTGCTGCCACCAGCGCGGGTCGCGGTGCAGGGCGTACTGGCTCGCCAGCACGATGGACCCGACCGGGATCGTGAAGCCGTCCAGGACCAGCGGCTCGGTGACCTCGCGCTCGAGGATCCAGGCCGGCGGGTAGAGCCGCATGGTCTCGGCGATGCACGCGGTCGTGAAGGGCAGGGCGGCCAGGTCGGGGTACGACGCGGGCCGGCCCAGCGCCGCGAGCTCGGCGCGCAGCTGCGCGGCCACCTTGGGGTGCCGGGACAGCAGGTGCCAGCACCACGTGAGCGCGTTGGCGGTGGTCTCGTGGCCGGCGAGCAGCAGCGTCATCGCCTCGGCACGTGCCTCGTCCTCGGTCAGGCTCCGGAGCAGCTCGCTGACCACGTCGTCGCCCGGTGTCTCGACGGCGCCGTGCACGAGGCGGCGGATCAGCGCGTCCAGGGAGTCGCGCGCGGCCCACATCCGGCGGAACACCGGCAGGGGCAGGCCGAGCAGCTTGTCGCCCCCGGGGACGAGCGACTTCTCCCAGCCCCGCATGGCGTGCTCGAGGGCGCGGTAGACGTCCTCGGACTCCCCCGCCAGCTCGGCGCCGAACAGCGCGCGGCCGACGATCTCGAGGGTGAGGGCCGACATCTCCTGGGCGAGGTCGACGGTGCTCCCGGGCCGCAGCACGGCCCAGCGTCGGTCGCAGGCGTCGGCCGCGGCGGTCATCACCTCGGCGTAGCCGGCGATCCGGCTGTGGTGGAAGCTCGGGTTGACCAGCCGTCGCCGCGGCCGGTGCAGCGCTCCGGGCAGCGTCAGCAGTCCCTGCCCCATGAGGACGCCGGCGGTGAGCAGGGCCGGGCCCTTCTCCACCGACCGTCCCTGGACGACGAGGAGCTCCCGGACCAGGTCGGGATGGCTCAGCAGGTACGCCTGCTGCCGCTCGGTGCCGATCGCGGCGATCCGCGGGAAGTCGCGGCCGATCTCGCGCATCCGCTCGGGGGGCAGGTCCCGGCGGACCAGGGTGAGGAGCAGCCGCGCGATCCCGAGCGGGCCCATGGCCGGGCCGGGCGGGCGGGTCTGCGTCGCGACGGTCACCGGGCCGTTCTACACCCGGATCGTGCGGTCAGGCGGCCACGGCGAGGACGTCGGTCGCGCTGACCCGCTGGACGGGGAGCCGCACGACGTGCACCCGGCGGGCTGCCGGCACGGTGACGGGGGCCGGCACGGTGACCGGGGTGGCCTCCAGGACGGGCTCCAGGACGGGCTCCAGGCTTGGCGCCGCCAGCATCTCCTCG
>CAMLIA010000060.1 GCA_946479905.1 uncultured Frankiales bacterium
GGGGGCGAGCGCATGAGCGACATCACCCGCGCGGAGGTGTGCGCGATCGCGTGCGCGGAGGCGTTCCGCGGCGACGGCGAGATCCTCGCCTCCCCCATGGCGCTCGTGCCGGCTCTCGGCGCACGGCTCGCCCGCGAGACGTTCGAGCCCGACCTGCTGCTGTCCGACGGCGAGGCGACCTTCGTCGCCGGCCCGTGGGCGCTGGGCGCGAAGCCGCCGACCACCACCGAGGCGTGGATCCCCTACCGGTCCATCTTCGACCTGGTCTGGAACGGCCACCGGCACGTGATGATGGGCGCCAGCCAGATCGACAGGCACGGCAACCAGAACATCAGCTGCATCGGTGACTTCCACAGGCCGAAGAACCAGCTGCTCGGCGTGCGCGGCGCCCCCGGCAACACGGTCAGCCACCCCACGTCGTACTGGGTGCCGAACCACTCGACCCGCGTCTTCGTCGAGAAGGTGGACATGGTGAGCGGCGTCGGCACCGACCGCGGTGTCGACGTCCCGCTGCGCCGCGTCGTCACCAACCTCGGCGTGCTGGACCTCGGCGGCCCGGGGCGCACGATGCGGCTGCTCTCCGTCCACCCGGGCGTGACCGTGGCGGACGTCCAGCAGGCCACCGGGTTCGAGCTCCACACCGACGACGTGGTGGAGTCGAGGTTGCCCACCGACGAGGAGCTCCGGCTCATCCGTGAGGTGCTGGACCCCAAGAACCTGCGCGACAAGGAAGTTCCCCCCGCATGAAGACACGCGCCACCGAGCTGTTCGGCGTCGAGCACCCCATCGTGCAGACCGGCATGGGGTACGTCAGCGGCGCACGCCTGACGAGCGCCACCGCCAACGCCGGCGGGCTCGGCATCATCGCGAGCGCCACCATGTCGTACGACGAGCTGGCGCGGGCCATCTCCGAGGTGAAGGCCCGCACGGCCAACCCGTTCGGCGTGAACCTCCGCGCCGACGCCTCCGACGCCGCCGAGCGCATCGACCTGATGGCGCGCGAGGGCGTCAGGGTGGCCTCCTTCGCGCTGGCGCCCAAGAAGGACCTCATCAAGCGCTGCAAGGACCACGGCATGGTCGTCATGCCGTCGATCGGCGCGAAGCGGCACGCGGAGAAGGTCGCCGCGTGGGGCGTCGACGCGGTCATCGTCCAGGGCGGCGAGGGCGGCGGCCACACCGGTCAGGTCCCGACGACCGTGCTGCTCCCCCAGGTCGTCGACGCCGTCGACATCCCGGTCATCGCCGCCGGTGGCTTCTTCGACGGCCGCGGTCTCGTCGCCGCCCTCGCGTACGGCGCCGAGGGCATCGCCATGGGCACCCGCTTCCTGCTGACGTCCGACAGCGCCGTCAGCCAGGAGGTGAAGCAGGTCTACCTCGACAAGGGCGTCACGGACACGGTCGTGACGACCGAGGTCGACGGCGTCCCCCACCGGGTGCTCCGCACCGAGTTCGTCGACGAGCTGCTGAAGAGCCGCGCGCTCGGACGGATGACCCGAGCGGTCCGCAACGCCGTCGCGTTCCAGAAGCTCTCCGGCACGCCCTGGAAGGACGTCGTCACCGAGGGCCTCGCGATGCGCAAGAACGCGGAGCTCTCGTTCAGCCAGCTCGTCATGGCGGCCAACACCCCGATGCTGCTCAAGGCGGCGATGGTCGACGGCCGCCCCGATCTCGGCGTCATGGCGAGCGGCCAGGTCACCGGCCTCATCGACGACCTGCCGAGCTGCCAGGAGCTCATCACCCGGATCATGGCCGAGGCGGAGGCGACGTTGAAGCGGCTGCGCGATGTCTGACAGCTCGCCGGACTACGTGCCCGGCCACGGGCTGCTGACCGACAAGGTCGTCGTCGTCACCGCGGCCGCCGGCACCGGCATCGGCTTCGCGACGGCGAAGAAGGCGCAGGAGGAGGGCGCGACCGTGGTCGTCTCCGACTGGCACGAGCGCCGGCTCGCCGAGACCGCGGCGACCCTCGGCGTGCGCGGCATCGTCTGCGACGTGACCGTCCAGGAGCAGGTCGACCACCTCATCGGCTCGGTGGTGAACGAGCACGGCCGGCTCGACGTCATGGTCAACAACGCCGGCCTCGGCGGCACCGCCGAGCTCGTCGACATGACCGACGAGCAGTGGCTGCGCGTGCTCGACGTGACCCTCAACGGCACCTTCCGCTGCACGCGCGCCGCGCTGCAGCAGATGAAGACGCAGGGCAAGGGCGTCATCGTCAACAACTCCAGCGTCATCGGCTGGCGCGCTCAGGTCGGCCAGGCGCACTACGCCGCCGCGAAGGCCGGGGTCAACGCGCTCACCCGCACGGCAGGCGTCGAGGGCGCCCGGTACGGCGTCCGCGTCAACGCGGTCTCCCCCAGCATCGCCATGCACGCGTTCCTCGCGAAGGTCACCACCGACGAGCTGCTCGAGGAGCTGTCGGCGCGGGAGGCCTTCGGACGGCCCGCCGAGCCGTGGGAGGTCGCCAACGTCATCGTCTTCCTCGCCAGCGACTACTCGTCGTACATGACGGGCGAGATCGTCTCCGTCTCCAGCCAGCACCCGTAGGAGCCCCAACGTGATTCGCACCGAGCGCCACGAAGACGGCGTCGTGGAGGTCGTGGTCGACCACCCACCCGTGAACGCCCTGCCGGTCAAGGGCTGGTTCGACCTCGCCGACGCGATCCTGTCCGCGGGCAAGGACCCGGCGACCCGGGCGGTCGTGCTGCGCGCGGAGGGCCGCGGCTTCAACGCCGGCGTGGACATCAAGGAGTTCCAGAAGGACGAGACGTTCAACGCCCTCGTCGGGGCCAACCGCGGCTGCCACGCCGCGTTCGGCGCCTGCTACGAGTGCCCCGTCCCCGTCATCACGGCCGTGCAGGGCTTCTGCCTCGGCGGCGGCATCGGGCTCGCCGGCAACAGCGACATCGTCATCGCCTCCGACGACGCGACGTTCGGGCTGCCCGAGGTCGACCGCGGCGCACTCGGTGCGGCGACCCACCTGTCCCGGCTGGTCCCGCTGCACAAGGCGCGCGCGATGGTCTACACCTCGGCGACAGCCACGGCGCAGGAGCTGCACGACTTCGGCTCCGTGCTGCACGTCGTACCCCGTGACGAGCTGCGCGCGAAGGCGCTGGAGGTCGCGCACTCGATCGCGGAGAAGGACCCGACGGTCATCCGGATGGCGAAGGAGTCGCTCGCGGCGATCGACCTGTGGGACGTGCACAAGAGCTACCGCATCGAGCAGAGCTACACCTTCGAGCTCAACCTGCTGGGCGTGGCCGACAAGGTCCGAGAGGACTTCGGCAAGTGAGCGCCTACGAGGAGATCCGCAACCTGCTGGGGATCTACTGCGAGGTGATGGACGCCGCCGACTGGGACGGTCTCGGCGAGCTGCTGGCCGACGCGCGGGTCATCGACGACAAGGGACGGCAGATCGCCGCCGGTCGTGAGGACGTCACCCACCTGTGGCGGGCGATGGTCCACCTGTACGACGGGAGCCCCTGCACGCGCCACCTCGTGACCGGCCCGGTGATCGAGGTCACGGACACGACGGCCACGTGCCGGTCGAGCTTCCTCGTCGCGCAGAAGGTGCCGGACGGCGAGCTCCGCTTGGTCGCTGCCGGCCGTTACCGGGACAGCTTCCAGGTGCGCAACGGAAGGTGGGCGTTCACCGAGCGGCAGTTCTTCCTCGACCAGGAGGGCGACATGACAGCGCACCTGGTGGACCTGTGAGGTTCGAGGGCAAGCGGGTCTTCCTCACCGGCGCCGCGTCGGGCATCGGGAAGGCGACGCACGACCTGTTCCGTGCCGAGGGTGCCGACGTGGTCGCCGTGGACATCGCCGAGGCCCCGGACGTCATCGCGTGCGACGTCACCGACATCCCGGCCGTCGTGGGCCTGGTGCAGGAGCAGGGCCCGTTCGACGTCGTCCTCAACGTGGCCGGCATCGTCAGGCTCGGGCACTCCCTGGACGTGTCGATGGCCGACTGGGACCGGCAGCTCGCCGTCAACCTCACCGCGCCGTTCGCCATCATGCAGGCCGCCCTGCCGGGGCTGCTCGAGCGCAAGGGCAACATCGTCAACGTGGGCAGCATCGCCGGCATGCGCGGGCAGGCCTACTCCGCCGCCTACTGCGCCTCCAAGGGCGGCATCGTCATGCTCTCGAAGGGCCTGGCGGTGGAGTACTCCCGGCGGGGCGTGCGGATCAACTGCGTGTGCCCCGGCGGCGTGTGGACGCCCCTCGTGGAGGGCGTCGCGGCGACCATGCCGGGCGACCTCGACGAGACCCTCATGCAGCGCGCCTACAACCTGCTGCCGCCCGGTTTCGCCAAGCCGGTCGAGATCGCCGAGGCGATCGCGTACCTCGCCTCCGACGCCGCTCGCTCGGTGACCGGCGCCGCGTTCATGATCGACGGCGGCATCGACTCCTGATCAGGCCGGTTCGGGCAGGCTCGCGATGTCCATCCAGTACTTCGCCAGCTGCATCAGCCCGTCGTGCAGGCCGTCCGCCGTCGCGGGCTTGGTGACGTAGGAGTTCGCCCCGCGGGCGTAGCTCTCGTCGATGTCCTCGGGCCGGTCCGAGGAGCTCAGGACGACGACCGGGATGGTGCGCAGGCCCTCGTCGTCGGCGATCTCGGCGAGCACCTCCAAGCCGCCCTTCTTGGGCATCTTGAGGTCGAGGACGATGAGGTGCGGGCGCTCCACGTGGGCGTAGCCGCCCCGCTGGTAGAGGTAGTCGAGCACCTGCTCGCCGTCGGTGACGGTGTGCATCTCGACATGGTTGCCCTGGGCGTCACGGAAGGCCCGCGAGGCGAAGAAGGCGTGGTCGACGTTGTCCTCTGCCAGCAGGACGCGCGGGGTCTGGGCGGTCGGGTTCATCGGACGGGCTCTCTCTCGGGGACGACGAGGCTGTGCCAACCGGTGATGACAGCCTTGGGCAGGTCGATGCGTGCGGTGGTGCCGGTGGCGGTCCAGGGCTGCGGGCCCTCGAGGACGATCTCGCCGCCCAGCGCCTCGACGATGCGGCGGCAGATGGGCAGGCCCATGCCGGTGCCGGGCACGTCGCTGCGTGCCGCGTCGAGCCGTTCGAAGACCTCGAACGCCTTCTCCCGGTACGGCTCGGGGATCCCGGGGCCGTTGTCGGCGACGGTGACGAGCAGGCCGTCCTCGGTCTTGCTGCAGTCCACACGGACCTCGGTCGCACCGTGCTTGGCCGCGTTGTCGAGCAGGTTGGTGAGCAGCTGGCGGGCCCGCAGCTCGCTCGCCCACAGGACCGGGAAGTCCTTGCCGAGCCGGATGTGGCAGTCGCCGTGCTGCGCCTCGACCTCGCGGGCGACCGACTCGGTGAGGGACCCGACGGCGACCGCCTGCGGGGGCGGCTCGCTGCGTCCGATCCGCGAGAGCTCGAGCAGGTCCTGGATCAGGCTCTGCATGTACTGCGCGTTGACCGCGATCCGCTCGAGGTAGTGCGGACCGTCGCCCTGCAGCTGACCGGCGTGGTCGCTCCGCAGCACGTCCAGGTAGCCGAGCACCGAGATGATCGGGTTGCGCAGGTCGTGCGACACGCTGTACACGATGGTCCGCAGCTCGGCGTTGGCGGCCTCGGCGGCACGGCGGCTCTTCGCCTCCTGCTCGTAGAGACGGCAGCGCTGCAGGGCGAGGTCGACGAACGTGCCCACCCGCTCGAGCAGCCGCAGCTCGCTGGGCCCGAACACGGGCGCCATCGCGTCGGCGCGGATGAGCAGCCAGCCGGTGGACAGCCGGCACCCGAAGGCACCGTTCGCGGTGACCACGACCAGGTCGTCGGTGCCGGCGGCGGTGAGCTCCGCACGCACCTGCGGCAGGTCGAGCTCGGTGGGGTTCGGGGTCCCGGGGACGTCGATGAAGTACGCGGTGCTCGCGCCGAACAGCGGTGGCAGTGCCGGGAGGATCGTGGCGGCGACGTCCTCCGGGGTGAGGGCCACCATCAGGCCGCGCTCCGTCGCGGCCAGCTGCATGAGGTCCGAGGCCCGCCAGGCGGTCCGCAGCCAGTCGGGCGCGACGAAGGCCAGCACCAGCAGGCCGATGCCCGCCGCGCCCACGAGGGCGCTGACGACCTGGGTCGTCTGCGAGGGGTCGCCCGAGCCGCCGGAAGAAACGAGGGCCAGGGTCACGACGACCGCACCGGCGCTCAGCGTCCGCATCCGCCGGCGCACGACGGTCGGCCGGCTGGTGCCCGAGGTCCACAGGCCGTGCGCGGCGAGCGCCGACTGCACGGCCCAGCCGACGATGACGACGAGGACGTAGACGTTGAACCAGGTGCTGCGCTCCTCACCCGGCTGCGGGAAGCGCGGCGAGACCACGGTGGCCAGCAGCTGCACGCCCGTCAGCACCGCCGCCACGCGATGCCGGCGCGGGCCCAGCGCCCCGAGCGACAGCGCGAACCGCACCAGGGAGTACGGCACGAGCAGCAGCACGCACACCAGGACGACGGTGTAGGTGTGGGTCAGCACCGACCCGGTGTCCTTGACGTGCAGCTGGGACACCGCGACGACAGCGGCCAGGGTGGAGAACATGGCCAGCGCCCAGCCGGTGGCGGGAGCCCGGTGCGCCAGCCAGCGACGCAGCAGGGCGGCGACGGCGACGAGCACGACGGCGAGCTCGGTGAGCTGCGTGACGAGCAGGAAGGTGTCGGGGGTCTTGTTCATCGCACCGTCCTCATCGCACCACCACCGGGAGCTCCGGTGCGACCCGTGCCTGTGGCACCGCCGGGCGAGCCCAGGTCGACGCCCAGGTCGCCTGCGATGCCGGAGTGGCGCGGCCCCACAGGAAGCCCTGGCCGTGCGCGACGCCCAGGGAGTCGAGCTCGGCGAGCTGCTCAGGCGTCTCGACGCCCTCCGCCAGGACGCTGAGCCCGAGCGCCTCCGCGAGCGCCGCGATGGCCCGTACGATCGCGGCTGCCGGGCCGCCGTCGGCGTCGAGCGCCGCGACGAACGAGCGGTCGATCTTCAGCAGGTCCACCGGCAGGCTGAGCAGGTAGGCCAGCGAGGAGAACCCGGTCCCGAAGTCGTCGACGGCCGTGCGCACGCCGAGCTCCCGCAGCTCGCCCAGCACCGCGCCGCTCATCGCCACGTCCTGCATGACGACGCTCTCGGTGACCTCCAGGCACAGCAGGTGCGGCGGCAGACCGGTGACGGCGAGGGCGTGCCGGACGGTCTCCAGCAGCTTGGGCGAGCCGAGCTGGCGCGCCGAGACGTTCACCGCCACCGACAAAGCCTCGTGGGCCGGCCGCGCGCGGTTCCACTCCACCAGCTGGCGGCAGGACTCCAGCAGCAGCGCGGCTCCGAGCGGGACGATGGCGCCGGTCTCCTCGGCGTGCGGGATGAACGCCGGGGGCATCAGCAGACCCTTGGTCGGGTGCTCCCAGCGGGCGAGCGCCTCGCAGCCGATGACCCTGCCGGTGGCGAGGTCGACGACCGGCTGGTACCACGGCGTGATCTCCCCGCGCTCGAGCGCGAGCCGCAGGTCGACCTGCACCTCCATCCGCTCCGAGGCCCGGGCGCGCATCGCCTCGTCGAAGATCTCGCACCGGGCCCGGCCGTTGTCCTTGGCCCGGTACATCGCCGTGTCCGCGTCGCGGATGAGCACCTCGGGCTCCACGTCGACACCGACCTCGGCGACAGCCAGCCCCATGCTGGCGGTCACGACGACGTCACGGCCGTTGATCGTGATCGGCTCCTCCAGCGCCCTGGAGAGCCGGTCGACGACGTGGAAGAGCTGGCGCTCGTCGGTGAGCTTGTCGCAGATCAGCACGAACTCGTCGCCGCCGAAGCGGGCCAGGGTGTCCGACGCGCGCATCACCGAGGCGAGCCGCCCGGCGACCCCGACCAGCAGGTCGTCACCGGCGGAGTGGCCGACGCTGTCGTTGACCCACTTGAAGCGGTCCAGGTCCATGAAGACCACCGCGACCGCACCCCGCCGCGGGTCCTCGAGCGCGCGCTCCAGCCGGTCGAGCAGCAGGGCCCGGTTGGGCAGCCCGGTCAGGTCGTCGTGCAGGGCCTGGTGGGCCAGCGCGTCCTCCGCGACCTTCTGCTCGGTGATGTCCTGGACCGTGCCGACGATGCGCAGGGTGGACGCCGCGGACTCGCTCACCGTCGCGCGGCACTGCACCCAGCGCAGCTCCCCGTCGGGACGCACGATCCGGTGCACCAGCTCGACGGTGGGTCCGCCCGGCGGCCGGCCCTCGAACAGCGCACGGAGCTCGGCCCGCTCCGGCTCCGGCACCAGGTCGGCGTACTTCGCAAAGGCCCTGCCGTCCGGCGGGACGTCGCTGCGGGACAGCCCCGTGACGCGGTACATCTCCTCCGACCACACGACCTGGTCGTCGACGAGGTCCCAGTCCCAGCTGCCGAGCCGCGCGAGCCGCTGGGCGTCGACGAGCTGCGCCTCGCGCTCCGCCAGGGCGTCCTGCACCCGGCGCTGCTCGGTGACGTCGGCGAGGTTGACGACGCAGCCGCCGGCGTCCATGGGCCGGGCCCGCACGACGAGCACCAGGTCGTCCCCCGCGGCCGACCGGAAGGGCTGCTCCCCTGCGTCCACCTGCTCACCGCCGAGCAGCACGCCCATCAGGTCGCAGATCTCGGCTCCGCAGCGGTGGAAGTCGTGCAGGGCGCGGCCGGCCAGCTGTCCGGCGGGTACGCCGAGGAGCTCCGCCGCGGCCCGGTTGACGAACCCGAGCCGGCCGGCCTCGTCGATCAGGCAGATGCCCTCCGCGGAGGCCTCGAGGACGAGCTGGAGCTGCCCGGCGACGCGGGCGGACCGCTGCTCGGCGGCGTGCCGCTTGGAGCGCTCCAGCGCGAACACCACGGAGCGGGCGAGCGCGTCGGCACCGTGGTGGCCCTTGACCAGGTAGTCCTGGGCGCCCAGCTCGACAGCCTGGCGGCCGATCTCGTCGCTGTCGAGACCGGTGAGGACGACGATGGGGACGTCCGGCGCGGCCTCCTTGACCAGCCGGACGGCCTCGAGGCCCTTCGCGTCCGGGAGGGACAGGTCGAGCACGACGCACCGGACGTCGTCGGAGCGCAGCCGCTCGGTCGCGGCGGCTGCCGTGTCGAGCTGGACGATGTCGAGCTCGGGGAGCAGCCGCTCACGGAGCTGCCGCCGGACGAGGAACGCGTGGTCGGGGTCGTCCTCCACCACCAGGAGCACCCCGCGGGGCGGGGGCTCCTGCTGCTCGGTCGGGTCGGGCGACGCCAAGGGGTCCTCAAGGTGATGGGGGGAACCTCATCGTGCGGGACTTGTCCGGCTGCGTCCCATAGCCCGATATGACTACCTTTGCCAGCCCTGTCTGGAGGGCGCGCTGCGCCGTGCGGTCGTTCGTCTACGGTTCAGCGCCATGGGGGGCGGCCGCAGGAGGACACCCCACCGCGCCTGGGCGGTGGCCGCCGTCGCGTTCGTCGCGATCGTGGGCGCGGCCGGGTTCCGGGCCACACCGGGCGTGCTGATCGTGCCGCTGCAGGACGAGTTCGGGTGGAGCCGCGGGACCATCTCGCTGGCCGTGAGCGTCAACCTGATGCTGTACGGCCTCACCGCGCCCTTCGCGGCAGCCCTCATGGAGCGCTTCGGCATCCGCCGCGTGGTCGCGGTGGCGCTGGCCCTCGTGGCGACCGGGAGCGCCCTCACCACGGAGGTCACCGCCCCGTGGCAGCTCGTCGCGTGCTGGGGTGTGCTGGTCGGGCTCGGCACGGGGTCGATGGCGCTGGTCTTCGCGGCCACCATCGCCCAGCGCTGGTTCTCCGCCAGGCGAGGGCTCGTGGTGGGCATCCTCACGGCGGCCGGCGCCACCGGTCAGCTGGTGTTCCTCCCGGTGCTGGCCACCCTCGTGCGCGACCACGGCTGGCGCTCGGCGAGCTGGACGGTCGCGATCTGCGCGCTGTGCGTCGTACCCCTCGTGGTCCTGGCCCTGCGCGAGCGCCCCAGCGACGTCGGCCTGCTCCCCTACGGCGCCACGGAGGAGCCCGCCGTCGTCGTCAGCACCGGATCCCCTGCGCAGCAGGCGATCCGGGCGCTGCGGTCGGCAGCCCGGACGCAACCCTTCTGGCTGCTGGCCGGTGGCTTCTTCATCTGCGGCGCCTCCACCAACGGGCTCGTCGGCACGCACTTCATCCCCGCGGCGCACGACCACGGGCTGCCCGCGACGACGGCCGCGGGCCTGCTCGCGCTCGTGGGGGTCTTCGACATCGCGGGGACCATCGGGTCGGGCTGGCTCACCGATCGCGTCGACAGCCGCAAGCTGCTCTGGTGGTACTACAGCCTGCGGGGGCTGAGCCTGTTCGTGCTGCCGAGCCTGTTCGCCAGCTCACTGCACCCGCACATGCTCGTCTTCGTGCTGTTCTACGGCCTCGACTGGGTCGCGACCGTCCCGCCCACCGTCGCACTGTGCCGTCAGGTGTACGGCGAGAGCGGGACCCTGGTCTTCGGCTGGGTGTTCGCGAGCCACCAGGTCGGGGCAGCGGTCGCTGCTGCTGTCGCGGGGGCGATCCGCACCAGCCTCGGCAGCTACGACCTCGCGTGGTACGCCGCCGGGGCGCTGTGTCTGCTCGCCGCGGGCTTCTCGCTGGGCATCGGCCGCCCACCGCCCGTCCGCCGCCCCGGCGTGCCGGAATTCGCCTGACGCGCCCGTTTGGTCTAGCGCATGATCACGGAGAGTGCATGCATGATCAGCAAGAAGTGGCTATGTCCTCTTCGCGCTCGATGGACGACCGTCTGAGGAGACGGGCGGACAGCGCCTGCCCCGGGCCAGGACGGAGTGCATGACCAGCTCACGCGACAGCACGCTCTCCGCGGCTGCTCCGCGCTTCGCCGGCCGCTACTTCCTCGGCGCGCCCCTCAAGAGCGGGAACGGCGTGGAGACCTACGCCGCCTTCGACGGGGTCACGAGCACCGACGTGGTCGTGAAGACCATCGACCCCACGGCCATCCACGCGACCGCGCGGATGCGGTTCGAGCACGAGACGCACGTGCTGCGGCAGCTCAGCGGCACCGGGCTGACAGGGCTGCACGACGCCGGCAGCAGCGACGGCCTGCTGTTCCTCGTGCAGCCGTTCGTGACCGGGACCACCCTGGAGGCCCGGCTGAGCCGAGGCCCGCTGACCGTGACCGAGGCCTTGCGGGTCGGCGTCGCCATCGCCACTGCCCTCGACGTCGCTCACGGAGCCGGCATCTGCCACCGGGACGTGAAGCCGGCGAACGTGATGGTCGACGGCGAGCCGCTGCAGGCGATCAGCCTCATCGACTTCGGCTTCGCCCGCAGCCCGTGGCTCGACGAGTCGATCCGCGACGACCTGGTCGGGACGGTGCGCTACCTGGCCCCCGAGTCCGCCGGCCTGCTCGCTGCCCCGGCCGACGAGAGGTCGGACCTCTACGCCACCGGGGTGCTGCTCTTCGAGTGCCTGGCCGGCCGCCCGCCGTTCCTGGGCCCGACCGTCGGGGACCTGCTCCGGCAGCACCTGTCCTCCCCCGTTCCCGAGCTGCACGAGATGGGCGTCCAGGTCCCGCGGGCCCTCGACGCCGTGCTCCAGCGACTGCTCCGCAAGGACCCCGCCGAGCGCTACCAGTCGGCGGCGGCTCTGGCCGCGGACCTGCAGGCACTGCTCGACGCCGTCGAGGCGGGCGACCCCGACCCGCGGCTGGTCGTGGGGCGCTTCGACCAGCGCCGCAGCCTGACCGATCCAGCTTTCGTCGGCAGGGACGCGGAGCTGACCGCCTTGCGCGCCCTGGTCGAGGACGTCGTCGCGGGCGGCAACGGGCTGGTGCTGCTCGAGGCCGACTCCGGCGGCGGCAAGACCCGGCTGCTCGGCGAGCTGATGCTCCAGGCGGCGCCCTCGGGTGCCGTGTTCCTCCACGGCCAGGCCGTCGCCCAGGCCGCGCAGCGCCCGTTCACGCTGCTGCACGGCGTGGCGCAGGACCTGGTCGAGCACCTCGACGACGAGGGCGCGGTCGAGCTCGTCGAGCGGATGGGGGAGGCCGCACCGGCGGCGGTCCGCGCCCTCCCCTCGCTCGCGGCGGTGCTCGGTCACCAGTCCGACGACGACACCGGGCCGGAGCAGTTCGGCGAGCAGCGCAGCCTCGCGGCCCTGCACCACCTGCTGGCCTCGGTGGCCCACCCCGGTCGACCGGTGGTCCTCGTCCTCGACGACTGCCAGTGGGCCGACGGTCTCACGGTCCGGCTGCTCAGTGAGCTGTTCGGGCCGACGGCCACCCCGCCCGCCCACCTCGGCGTGATCGCGGCCTTCAGGTCCGAGGAGGTGTCGGCCGACCACCCGCTGCGGGCGATCGCCCAGGGCATCGCGGTGCAGCTCGGCAGCCTCCCGCCCGTCGCGATGGCGCACCTCGCCGAGTCGATGGCGGGGCCGCTGCCGCTCGACGCGGTCTCGACGGTGGTCCGGCTCGCGGACGGGAGCCCGTTCATGGGGGCGGCCGTGCTGCGGGGGCTGGTCGAGTCCGGCGCTCTGGTGAGCTCCTCCGACGGCTGGGTCGTCGACGAGGACGCCCTGGACCGCGTGCAGACGGCGCGCAGGTCGGCCGCGTTCCTGGTGCGGCGTCTCGAGCTGCTGTCGCAGCAGAGCCTGTGGCTGCTGTCCGCGGGGGCGGTGCTCGGCAAGGAGTTCGACGTCGAGCTGGCCGTTGCGCTCGTCGGGTCGGAGGAACAGGCTCCGGTCATCCTCGACGAGGCCCGCCGCCGGCGGCTGCTGTGGATCGATGAGCGCACCGGCCGCTGCAGCTTCGCCCACGACAAGATCCGCGAGGCCCTGCTCGACCGGCTCGGTGACGAGGCCCGCAGCATGCTGCACAGCTACGCCGCCAACGCCCTGCTGAAGGCCGGGATCAGCGACGCCAACGTCTTCGACCTCGCCTACCACCTCGACGCCGCCGGACGGCACGAGGCGGCGCTGCCGCACGCGCTGCGGGCCGCGGAGATCGCCCGGTCCCAGCACGCGCTCGAGTCCGCGGTCGCGCACTACCGGATGGCGGCGCACGGCGTCAGCGACGACGACGTCGAGACCCGGGTCCGCGTCGCCGAGGGCCTGGGTGACGTGCTCGTCCTGCAGGGCGTGTACGCCGAGGCGGAGCAGCAGCTGGCACTCGCCCGCTCGCTCGTCGACGACCGGCTGCACGCCGCGGCCCTGGACGGCAAGCTCGGCGAGCTCGCCTTCAAGCAGGGCGACGTCCCGACGGCTCGGCACCACCTCGAGGGCGCGATGCGCAGCCTCGGCCGCCGGGTGCCCACCAACCCGGTGGTGCAGGTCGTCTGGCTGGTCTGGGAGCTGCTCGTCCAGGCCACCCACAGCCTGCTCCCCGGGTTGACGACGGGCCGGCGGCGACCGGACGAGACCAGCACCCTCGCGATGCGGCTCTACAGCCGGCTGGCCTACCTCTACTGGTTCCACAGCGGCAAGGTGCCCTGCGCGTGGTCGCACCTGCGCGGCCTGAACCTCGCCGAGCGCTACCCGCCGTCGCTCGAGGTCGGTCAGGCCTGGTCAGAGCACGCACCCGTCATGACGATGATCCCCTGGTTCAGCCGCGCGCTGCGCTACGCCGAGCGCTCGCTGGCGGTCCGGCAGCAGCTCGGTGACGTCTGGGGGCAGGGCCAGAGCCGAGGCTTCGCCGGGGTCACCCTCTACGCCGCCTCCCGCTTCGACGAGGGCGAGGAGGCGTGCCGCGAGGCGCTGCGCCTGCTCGAGGCCACCGGTGACAAGTGGGAGAGCAACACCGCCGGGTGGAACCTCGCGCTGTGCCTGTACCGCAAGGGCCAGCTCGTCGAGGCGGTCCGGGTCGCCCGCGACGTGCACGCGACCGCGACCGCCATCGGGGACACGACCAGTGCAGGGGTCGCCCTCTCGGTGTGGACCCGCGCCGCGAGCGGCCGGGTCGACCCGACCCTGCTCGAGCGCGAGCTCGCGCGCGGCTCCGAGGACGCCAGCACCCGGGCCGAGGTGCTGCTGGCCGCCGGCCTTCGGGCGCTCGCCTCCGACGACCTGGACGCGGCGCTGGCCCGCCTGGACGAGGCGGCTGCCACGGTGCGCTCCGCCGGCCTCCGGCAGGAGTACGTCGCACCCATCGCCCCGTGGCGGGCCACCGTCCTGCGCCGGCTGGCCGAGGTCGCGCCCGCGCACCACACCGCCCTGCGACGTCGCCGGGTGCGCGCCGCCCACCGCGCCGTCCGCGGTGCCCGGTTCTGGGCGTTCAGCTACGCGAACCAGCGGCCGCACGCCTTGCGTGAGGCGGCGCTGGTGGCCTCGCTGCGCGGGCGGGACGCGCGCGCGGACCGGCTGCTCACCCGCAGCCTCGAGGTGGCCATGCAGCAGGGGGCGTCCTACGAGGCCGCCCTCACCCGGCTGGCCCAGGCCGAGCTGGACGCCGCGCGCAGCGGCAGCGGTGGGCTCCTCCACGAGGCCAGAGCGGCAGTCCGCACCCTCGAGCTCCACGAGGAGCCGGCGGCGGCCGAGTCGACCACGACCGTGTCGGTCTTCGACCGCTTCACCACCCTGCTCTCCGTCGGTCGCACCATCGCTTCGGCGACCACGCTCGCCGGCGTCGAGAACGCGACGCGGGAGGCCGCGCTGGCGCTGCTGCGCGGGGAGCACTGCCACCTCGTGGACGTCCAGGCACTGCAGGGCGAGCACCTCGTCTCCGAGTCCGGGGAGTCCGTCGACGAGATCAGCCGGACGCTGCTGGCGCGAGCGGTGACCTCCGGCGCCCCTGTCGTCGCCGCGGACGCGACGGCGGACGAGAGCGAGAGCCTGCTGCTGTCGGGCATCCGCTCCGTGCTCGCGGCACCGATCATCGTGCACGGCGAGGTGCGCTCGCTGTTCTACGTCACCCACCGCCAGGTCGGCCAGCTCTTCGGCGAGGAGGAGGTGCAGCTCGCCGCGTTCGTGGCGACCCTCGCGGGCGCGGCCTACGAGCACCTCGAGGGCAACGAGAGTCGCTTCCGCTCGCTCGCGCAGAACTCCAGCGACGTGCTCACGCTGGTCGACGCGTCCGGGACCGTCTCCTTCCAGAGCCCGGCCGCTCAGCGGGTCTTCGGGCTCGCCACCGACGCGCTGGTGGGCGGTCCGGTCGAGGCATGGGTCCACCCGGCCGACCTGTCGAGGTTCACGGCCGCACTCGCCTCTGCCACCCGGCACACCGAGGTCCGCATCGAGTGCCGGTTCCGGCACGCGGACGGCACCTACCGCTTCGCCGAGACGGCCGTCACGAACCTGCTCGAGGACCCGACGGTCAACTCGCTGGTGCTCAACACGCGCGACGTCACCGACCGCCACCGGCTGGAGGACGAGCTGCGGGAGCGCGCCCTGCACGACGAGCTCACCGGCCTGCCGAACCGGGCGCTGTTCCTCGAGCGCCTGCAGCACGCCCTCGACCGCCGCGACCCGCAGCCGCTCGTGGTCTGCTTCCTCGACCTCGACGACTTCAAGGCCGTCAACGACACGCTCGGGCACGGCGCCGGCGACGAGCTGCTCAAGAGCGTGGCCGCCCGGCTCAGCGCCTGCCTGCGGCCCGGCGACACCGTCGCCCGGTTCGGCGGGGACGAGTTCGCGGTGCTGCTCGAGGCGACCGACCTCGAGACCGCGCTGACGGTGGCCGACCGGCTGCTCGAGCACACCGCGGAGCCGGTCGACCTCGACGGCACCCTCGTCACGGCCCACACCAGCATCGGCCTCGCCCCGTCGCACGGGACGGGCACGACCGGCGACCAGCTGCTCGCCGAGGCGGACGCCGCGATGTACGCCGCCAAGGCCCGTGGCAGCCACTGCTACGAGGTCTTCGACGCCCGGATGCGGATCGCCACGGAACGTCGGTCACGGATGCGTCACGAGCTGGAGCGCGCCGTGGTCAGCGACGAGCTGCGGCTGCACTACCAGCCGATCGTGGACCTCCGCACCGGCGTGCGCATCGGCGTGGAGGCGCTGGTGCGGTGGGAGCACCCGGAGCGGGGCCTGCTCGGGCCCAAGGACTTCATCGACCACGCCGAGGAGAGCGGCCAGATCACGTCGCTGGGCCACTGGGTGCTCGGCACCGCCTGCGACGCGGCCCACGGCCTCGACCTCGACGTCCACATGAGCGTCAACGTGTCCGCCCGGCAGCTGCAGCAGCCGGACTTCGTCGACCGGGTCGCGGAGATCCTTGCCGCGCGCGGCCTGCCCGCCCACCGCCTCGTCCTGGAGATCACCGAGACCGCCGCGGTGGCGGACTTCGACGGTGCGATCGCGCGGCTCGCTGAGCTCAAGGCACTGGGGCTGCAGCTGGCTCTGGACGACTTCGGGACCGGCTACAGCCCGCTGTCCTACCTCCGGCGGTTCCCCGTCGACTACCTCAAGATCGACCGGTCCTTCGTCGCGGGCGTCTCGGCGAGCGAGGAGGACCGGGCGATCGTGCGCGGCGTCGTCGACATGGCGCACGCCCTCGGTCTGCGCGCCGTCGCGGAGGGCGTGGAGGACGGCCACCAGCGCCAGGTCCTCGCCGACCTCGGCTGCGACCTGGGCCAGGGCTACTTCTGGATGGCCCCCGTACCGCTGCACGCGCTTCCTGGCCTCCGGGTACCGGATCCGCGCGTCCCCGACGACACGACAGCCGGCGTGCACGACGATCTGTGACATGCGTGCCGCGGTCCTCGCCCTGCTGCCTGTCCTGCTGCTGACGGGGTGCAAGGAGAAGAAGCCCTGCGGCGACGTGCCCGACTCCCCGGCCGCCGCGCTGGTCCGCCTCGACCTGGCCACGGGGACCGAGCGCTCGCAGTCCTCCCGCCCGTACGGCGAGCCGGTCTACCAGCGGAGCACGCAGCTGGTCACGCTCGACAACAGCACCGGCGCGGACGTGCCCTTCGCGACGATCGACCCGTCACCCGCCGCGCGGAGTCCTTTCGGCGAGGAGGAGGGCCGGCACCTGCTGACCGTGGACGGCCACGCGGTGCTGCTGAAGGGCGACGTCGTCGTCGGAGAGCAGGTGCGACCGCGACGCCTGCGGTGGCGGAGCAGCGACCACGGCTACCGGGCGGTGCAGGCGGAGGGCGACGGACGACGCGCCTACGCCACCGGGGTCCTGACGACAGCACCCGTCGCCAGTCGCTGGCGCGTCTACGCGATCGAACCGCTCCACGGCGACGTGAAGTGGGCCCAGTCGCTCGTCTCGAAGACGGAGGGAACCGCCGTGCTCGTCCGCGGCGACCGGGTGCTGGTCGCGGAGAGCGACCAGACCACCGGCGGCTCCGGTGCGGTCGAGGCCTTCGACCGCGAGACCGGCAGGCGGCTCTGGACGGCCCGGCTGCCGCAGGGCACGGTGACGACCATGAGCACGCTCGGCGACGAGGTCGTCCTCACCACGCGCTCGACCGCCCACTACTGCTACTGACTCGGCGAGCGCTCCACGCACACCGTGCCGCTGCGGGAGTAGATGGTCGGCGCGCAGCGGTTGCAGTGGATGCACACGCCCGCCGTCTTCGTCCCGGCCTGCCACTGGGCGACGAGGTTCGGCTCGCGAAGCAGGGCGCGGCCCATCGCCACGAACGCGAAGCCCTCGTCGTGCGCAGCCTGAGCGGTCTCCAGCCGGTTCACGCCGCCCAGCAGGATCAGCGGCATGTCGAGGGCAGCGCGGAACTGCCGCGCCATCGGGAGGAAGAACGCCTCCTCGAAGGGGTACGACGGCATGATCCGCTTCAGGAACGGGCGGACGAACGGCGCCAGGGCCTTCGGCTGCGTCTTGACGAAGTCGTCGATCGGCACGTCGCCGCGGAAGAAGTACATCCCGTTCAGCAGCGAGCTGCCGCCGGTCAGCTCGATGGCGTCGAGAGCGCCGTCGGCCTCGATGAGGCGCGCCGCCTCCAGGCTGTCCTCGATCGGCAGGCCCTTCTCGACACCGTCGACCATGTTGAGCTTCGCGATCACGGCGGCCTCGTCACCCACGGCGTCCCGCACTGCCTTGAGGACGTCGCGCGGGAACCTGGACCGGTTGGCGATGCTGCCCCCGTAGGAGTCCTTGCGCTTGTTGAGGTTGGGGCTGAGGAAGCTGCTCAGCAGGTAGTTGTGGCCGAGGTGGACCTCCAGGCAGTCGAAGCCGGAGTCCACGAGAAGCCTTGCAGCCCGGGCGAAGTCGGCCGTCACCCGGGCGATGTCGGTGCTCGTCGCCGCGGGGACCAGGCCCTTGCCGGGCGCGCTCAGCCGACGTGACGGGGCCAGGGACTTCTGCCGGTTGCTGCGCGAGTCCGCGACCAGGCCCGCGTGCCCGAGCTGGGCACTGACCAGAGCGCCTTCGTCGTGCACCGCCTGGGCGAGCCGCTCGAGACCCGCCCGGGTCTGCTCGCCGACGACGAGGCAGTCACGGAAGACCCGGCCGTCCGGGGCCACGGCGCAGTAGGCCACGGTGGACATCGCCACACCGCCCGCTGCCTGCTCGCGGTGGAACTCGACCAGCTCGGGTGTGACCTCCCCGCGCCGGGTGCGGCCCTCGAACGTGGCCGCCTTGATGGTGCGGTTGCGTAGCGTCTTGGGACCGAGCTGGGCGCTCTCGAAGACCTTCACGAGACGCGCAGCGCGTTCTTCGTGACCTTGCCGGTCGCGTTCTTCGGGAGCGCGTCCACGATCTCGACGTAGCGGGGGACCTTGTAGTTGGCGAGCCGGTCGCGGCTGAACGCGATGACCTCATCGGGGGTCAGGGACGTTCCCGCGCGGGGGACGACGAACGCCTTGCCCACCTCTCCCATCCGCTCGTCCGGGACGCCGATGACGGCGGCCTCGCTGATGCCCTCGTGGCGCACCAGCACCTGCTCGATCTCGGCGGGATAGGCGTTGAAGCCACCCACGACGTACATGTCCTTGATGCGGTCGGTGATGCGCAGGTTGCCGTCCTCGTCCAGCACACCGACATCACCGGTGTGCAGCCAGCCGTCGGCGTCGATCGCCTCCGCCGTCGCCTCCGGGTCGTCCCAGTAGCCGCGCATCACGTTGTAGCCGCGGACGAGGACCTCGCCGGGGTGGCCGGTGGGCGCCAGCACCTTCACCTCGACACCCGGGATGGCCCGGCCGCTGGTGAGCGAGATGACGGTGTCGGGGTCGCCCTGCCGGCAGGCGGTCGCCATCCCGTTGCACTCCGTCAGGCCGTACGCCGTGATGACCTCCTCGAAGCCCAGCTCCTCGCGCATGCGACGGATCAGCTCCTCGGGCACGACCGCAGCGCCGGTGACCGCCAGACGGATCGGCGGCAGCTGGCCCGGGTGCTCGAGCAGCGAGCTGTAGAGCGTCGGCGGGCCCGGGATGACGTCGATGCGCTCGTCGGCGACGGTGCGTACGGCCGCGTCCACGTCGAAGACCTTGAGCAGGACGGCGGTGGCGCGCCGCATGAGGCAGGCGAGCAGTCCGGCCTTGTACCCGAAGGTGTGGAAGAACGGCGCGACGACCAGCATCCGCTCACCCTCGCGGAAGCCGGTGAGCTCGCACCAGGCGCGGAAGACGCGGATGCTCTGGCCGTGCGTCGAGATGACGCCCTTCGGCCGTCCCGTGGTCCCGCTGGTGAAGATGAGGTCGCTCGTGTCGTCCTCCGCCACGGCCGCGGCGAGCTTCTCGACCGTCTCCTCCGGCACCTCCGACGCCCTCGCCAGGAACGTCTCGAGGTCGCTCGTCCGGATGACGAGCAGGTCAGGGTTCCCCAGCGCAGCAAGGGGATCGACGCCCAGCAGCTCGGTGAGGAACACGTCGTCGACGACCAGGGCACGAGCGCCGGTGCGGTCGATGAGGTACCTCGCCTCCTCGCCCTTGAACCGCGAGTTGATCGGGACGACGATCGCCCCGACCCCGGTGATGCTCAGGGCGGCGACGGCCCAGTCGGCTGTGTTGGGTCCCCAGACGGCGACCCGGTCGCCGTGGCCGATGCCGTGGGCCACGCACGCGGCGCTGCCGGTGCGCACCCGGGCCAGCAGCTCGGCGAAGGTCAGGCGCGTCTCCGGCGTGACGAGCGCCTCGCGGTTCGGTGCGTCCGCGGCGGCTGCCCGCAACACGGCGGGGATCGTGTCCATGCCTTCCCTTCCAAGCGCTTGCTAGGGAGGCTACGATCGCCGCTCGCTGGAGGTCAACGAGAGGAGGCGCAGCGTGGTCACTCCCGTGGACCGCCGCGACGTCATCCTCGAGCGTGCGGCCGACCTGTTCGCCAAGCAGGGAGTCGCGGCCACGACGGTACGCGAGATCGCCGAGGCCGTCGGCATCCTGTCGGGCAGCCTCTACCACCACTTCGCGTCCAAGGACGAGATCGTGGACGCGATCGTGAGCAGCTTCATGGACGACCT
>CAMLIA010000061.1 GCA_946479905.1 uncultured Frankiales bacterium
CGGACGTCGGCGACGACGGCCTCGACCGCGCCGCAGTCCAGGGCGCGCTGGCGGATGACCTCGAGGTCCTCGCCGCCCTGGCCGACGTCGGCCGCGACGGCGACGACCTCCTTGCCGGTCTCGTTGGCGATCCAGCCGATGGCCACGGACGTGTCGAGCCCTCCGCTGTAGGCGAGGACGACGCGGTCAGACACTTGCTTCTCCTTGATGTCTTGTGCTGGGACTAGCGGCCCTCGGCGAGCCGCAGCAGCCGCTCGGCGAGGGCCCCGGCGACCGGCGACGCCGGCTGCCGGGTGATGAGCAGGACGGTGTCGTCCCCGGCGATGCTGCCGGCGACGTCCGGGAGCCCGGCGCGGTCGAGCGCGGAGGCGAGCAGGTTGGCGCCGCCGGGTGGGGTGCGCAGGACGACGAGGGGGCCGGTGGGCTCGGCGCTGACGCAGAGCTCCTCGAGCATCCTCGCCAGCCGGGAGTCGACCGCCTCCGGCGTGCCCGGCCGGGGCTGGCCGTCGGCGGTGACGTGGTAGACGACGCCCGCTTCGGTGCGGACCTTGACGGCGCCGAGCTCGTCGAGGTCCCGGCTGAGGGTGGCCTGGGTGACCTGCATGCCCTGGGCGGCGAGCAGCCTGCCGAGCTCGGTCTGGCTCGCGACCGGCTGCGTCTCCAGCAGCTCCACGATCTTGGCCTGGCGGGCCGCCTTCGTGAGAGGGACCTGCTGGACGGCCTGCAGCCGGCGCGCGCTCATGACCGGGCCAGCAGCCAGGTGAGCAGGGCCTTCTGGGCGTGCAGCCGGTTCTCGGCCTCGTCCCACACGGCCGACTGCGGGCCGTCGATGACGGCGGCGGCGATCTCCTCGCCGCGGTGGGCCGGCAGGCAGTGCAGGACGACTGCGTCCGGCCTCGCGAGCGCCAGGGCGGCCTCGTCGAGGGAGTAGCCGGCCAGGTCGGCGAGCCGCTGCTCGGCGCCGGACATCCCCATCGAGACCCACACGTCGGTCGCGAGGACGTCGGCGCCCTCGGCTGCGGCCTTGGCGTCGTCGGTGACGACGACGGTCGTCCCGAAGGCCTGCGCGCGCCGGACGACCGCCGGGTCGGGCTGGTAGCCGGTCGGCGCGGCGATCCGCACCTCCATGCCGGCCATGGCGCCGCCGACCAGGTAGCTGTTGGCCATGTTGTTGGCGCCGTCTCCGAGGTAGGTCAGCACCAGTCCCTCGGTGGCACCCTTGCGCTCGCGGACGGTCTGCAGGTCGGCCAGGATCTGGCAGGGGTGGAAGCCGTCGGTGAGGGCGTTCACGACCGGGACCGACGACGCCGCCGCGAGGGCTGCGATGCGGTCGTCGCCGAAGGTGCGGATGACGATCGCGGACACGTAGCGGGACAGCACCCGGGCGGTGTCCTCGATGGTCTCGCCGCGGCCGAGCTGGGTGCTCTGCGCGTCGAGGATCACGGGGTGGGCGCCGAGCTCGGCGATGCCCACCTCGAAGGACAGCCGGGTCCGGGTCGAGGGCTTCTCGAAGACGACGGCGACGGCCTTGCCCTCGAGCGGCCGGGGACCGTCGTACCTCGTGGCCTTGAGAGCGGCTGCGAGCTCGAGGACCTCCGCCTGCTCGGCGGGTGTGAGGTCGTCGTCGGCGAGGAAGTGGCGGGTCATGGGCCGCCCGTGACCGCGGCCACGCGGGAGAGCAGCTCGGCCACTGCGAAGGGCTTGAGGAAGACGTGGTCGTCGCCCAGCAGCTGCTTCATGGCCGGGACGGCGTCGATCTTGCCGGTGACGACGATGACGGGAGTGTCGCTGAGCTCGGGGTCGTCCCGCAGCTCCTCGAGGACCCGTACCCCACCGAGGTCCGGCATCATCAGGTCGAGCAGCATCAGGGCGGGCTTCGTCGAGGCGGCCTTCACCAGGCCGGCGAGGCCGTCGGAGGCGGTGACGACGTCGTACCCCTCCGCCGAGAGCAGGGTCTGGAGCAGGCCCCTGACGCTGGGGTCGTCCTCCACCACGAGCACACGCGTTGCAGTCATGCCGCGACCCTAGCGGCGTCGAGGATCCCTGGCAGCGCCGTGACGAACGCGTCGAGCTGGGTGTCGGTGACGACCAGCGGCGGCGCCAGCCGGATGACGTCGGGCGCGCAGGCGTTGACGAGGAAGCCGGCGGCCCGGGCGGCGGCCTCGACCTGCGGGGCGAGCGGCTCGGCGAGGCAGATCCCGAGCCACAGGCCGACGCCACGCACCGTCGTCACGAGCTCGTGGCAGGCCAGCGCCTCCTGCAGCTCCAGCCCCTTGGCCGCGGCGCGTTGCGGGAGCTGCTCGGCCTCCAGCACCTCCAGCACCGCGAGGCCGGCGGCGCAGGAGACCGGGTTGCCGCCGAACGTCGTGCCGTGGTCGCCCTTCTGCAGGGCGTCGGCCGCCCGGCCGGACGCCACGACAGCGCCGAGGGGCAGGCCTCCCCCGAGTCCCTTGGCGAGGGTGACGAGGTCGGGTACGACGGTCGGCGCGACGACGTGGGTGGCCAGCCACGCGCCTGCCCTGCCGATGCCGCCCTGGACCTCGTCGAGGTGCAGCAGCGCGCCGGAGGCGTCGCACGCGGCGCGCGCCGCCTCGAGGAACCCGGGCGGTGGCAGGACGACGCCGACCTCGCCCATGACGGGCTCGAGCACCACGGAGGCGGTCCGATCGGTGACGGCTGCGGCCAGAGCCGCGGCGTCGCCGTACGGCACGAAGGTGACCGGACCCGGCAGCGGCTCGAAGGGCGCCCGCTTGGCGGGCTGTCCCGTGATGGCGAGGGCTCCCATGGTGCGCCCGTGGAAGGCCCCCTCGGCCGCCACCCAGCCGCCGCCGGCGCGCAGCCGGCGGGAGATCTTCAGGGCCGCCTCGTTGGCCTCGGCGCCCGAGTTGGTGAACAGCACCTTGGCCTCCGGCAGGCCGAGCAGGCCCACCAGCCGCTCCGCGAGCCGGACCCCGGGCTCGTGCATCACGAGGTTGCTCGTGTGGCCGAGCGTCTGCACCTGGCGGGTGACCGCCTCGACCACGGCCGGGTGGGCGTGGCCCAGGACGTTGACGGCGATGCCGCCGACGAGGTCGACGTAGCTCTTGCCGTCGTCGTCCCAGACGGTCGCCCCCTCACCGCGGACGAGGGCCACGGCAGGAGTGCCGTAGTTGCCCATCATCACGGCGTCCCACCGCTTGGACATGTCCGTCATGCGGGGATCACCATCGTGCCGACTCCCTCGTCCGTGAAGAGCTCGAGCAGGATCGCGTGCGGCACCCGGCCGTCGAGCACGTGGGCGCGCGGCACCCCGCCCTGCACCGCCCGCAGGCAGGCCTCCATCTTGGGGACCATCCCGCTGGAGAGCGTGGGCAGCAGCTCGGCGAGCTCGTCGTCCTTGATGACCGAGATGACCTCGTCGCTCGCCGGCCAGTCGGCGTACAGGCCCTCCACGTCGGTGAGGACGAGCAGCTTCTCGGCGCCGACCGCGATCGCCAGCGCGGCGGCGGCGGTGTCGGCGTTGACGTTGTAGAGCAGGCCGTCCGCACCCCGTGCGACGGTGGCGACGACCGGCACCTTCCCCTCGTCGAGCAGGGCGTGCAGGATCGCCGGCTGGACGTCGACGACATCACCCACCATCCCGATGTCGGTGGCGACCCCGTCGACCAGGGCGTCCCGGCGCTCGGCGGTGAACAGCTGCGCGTCCTCGCCGGAGAGCCCGACGGCGAACGGGCCGTGCTCGTTGATCAGGCTGACGACGTCGCTGTTGACCTGGCCGACGAGCACCATCCGGACGACCTGCATCGTCTCGGGCGTGGTGACGCGGTAGCCCCCGCGGAACTCGCTGGCGACGCCCAGCCGGTCGAGGTGCGCGGTGATCTGCGGTCCGCCACCGTGCACGATGACCACCCGGACGCCGCAGTAGCGCAGGAAGACCACGTCCTCGGCGAAGGCCGCCTGCAGCTCGGGGCTGGTCATCGCGTTGCCGCCGTACTTGACGACGACGGTCTTGCCGCTGAAGGACTTCAGCCAGGGCAGCGCCTCGACGAGCGTGGCGGCCTTGGGCAGGTTGGCGTGGTTGCGGGCACTCATGTCGAGTAGGCCGAGTTCTCGTGCACGTAGGCCGTCGTGAGGTCGTTGGTGAGGATGGTGGCGGTGGCGTCGCCGGCGTGCAGGTCGATGCGCACGTGCACGTCACGGCCGGCGAAGACGACCTCGGCGGGGTCGGCGTGGGCCTGGCCGGCACGGCAGACCGGCACGCCGTTGAAGTCCACGTCGAGGGCGTACACGTCGAACGCCGCCGAGGTGGTGCCGACGCTGGCCAGCACCCGCCCCCAGTTGGGGTCCTCACCGAAGACGGCGCACTTGAACAGGTTGCTCCGGGCCACCGAGCGCCCGACCTCGACGGCGTCGTCCTCCGTCGCCGCACCCACGACCTCGATGGCGATGTCGTGGGCCGATCCCTCGGCGTCGTGCAGCAGCTGGCCGGCGAGGTCGGCGCAGACCGCGCGCACGGCCTCGTCGAACGCGTCGTGGTCGGGAGCCCCGGCGGCGCCGGAGGCCATGAGCAGCACCGTGTCGTTGGTGGACTGGCAGCCGTCGGAGTCGAGCCGGTCGAAGGTGGTGCGGGTCGCGGCCCGCAGCGCCCGGTCGCAGTCGGCGCTGCTCACGTCCGCGTCCGTCGTGAGGACGACGAGCATGGTGGCGAGCGCCGGCGCGAGCATCCCGGCACCCTTGGCCATGCCGCCGACGGTGAACCCGTCGCCCGTGACGACAGCCTGCTTGGCGACGGTGTCCGTGGTCATGATGGCGGTCGCGGCTGCCGCTCCCCCGTCGCCGGAGAGCTGCGCGAACGCGTCGTCCACGCCCGCCAGCAGCCGCTCCCGGCTGAACAGCGGCCCGATCAGCCCGGTGGAGCACACGACGACGTCCTTGGCGCCGTCGCCGAGCAGCTCGGCGACCCGCTCGGCGGTGGCGTGCGTCGTCTGGAAGCCCTCCGGTCCGGTGCCGCAGTTGGCCCCACCGGAGTTGAGGACGACGGCCCGGACCTGGCCGTCGGTCATGACCTGCTCGCTCCACAGCACCGGGTTGGCCTTGAAGCGGTTGGAGGTGAAGACCGCGGCGGCGGCCCGGGACGGGCCGTCGTTGACGACGAGCGCGACGTCGGGCGCGCCACTGGCCTTGAGGCCTGCCGTCACGCCCGCGGCCCGGAACCCCTGGGCAGCGGTGACGCTCACGGCGCGACCCCGCTGACGGACAGGCCGGCCTGCTCGTCCAGCCCGAGCAGCAGGTTCGCGTTCTGCACGGCCTGACCGGCCGCGCCCTTGCCGAGGTTGTCGAGCGCGCTGACGACGATCAGCCGGCCGGAGTCGCGGTCGACGGTGGCCTGCAGGTGGCAGCTGTTGGAGCCGAGGGTCGCCCCCGTGTGCGGCCACCGGCCGTCGGCCAGCACGTGCACGAAGGCCTCGCCGGCGTAGGCGTCGGCCAGCACCTGTCGCGGGTCCTGCCCGTCGAGCGGGCGGGCAGTGACGGTCGCGAGGATGCCGCGCGGCATCGGAGCGAGCACCGGCGTGAAGGACAGCGAGGTGGCACCGGTGGCCTGCTTGATCTCGGGCACGTGCTGGTGCGCCCCGACCTTGTACGGCGACAGGTCGCCCATCACCTCGGTGGCCAGCAGGCTGCCCTTCAGCCCCCGTCCCGCGCCGCTGGTGCCGCTGGAGGCGACCACGACGACGTCCTCCGGGTCGGCGAGCCCGGCAGCCACGAGGGGCGCCAGCGCGAGGGTGACGGCTGCGGCGTAGCAGCCGGTGTTCGCGACCCTGCTCGACGCCGCGATCTCGGCGCGGGCACCGGGCAGCTCGGGCAGGCCGTAGGCCCAGGTGCCGGCGTGCGCCCCGCCGTACCAGGTCTGCCAGTCCTCCGCCGACCGCAACCGGTGGTCCGCCCCCAGGTCGACCACCTTCGTGGTGGCGGGCAGCTGCGCCGCCAGGGCGCCGGACTCACCGTGCGGCAGGGCCAGGAAGACGACGTCCGCGTCGCTCAGCGCCGCGGCCGACGTCTCGGCGAAGACCCGGTCGGCGAGCTGGGGCAGGTGCGGGTGGAGGTCCGTGACCGGGGTGCCCGCAGAGCTCCCCGCGCACAGCGCGCCGACGGTGAGGTCGGGATGCCCGAGGAGCAGGCGCAGCAGCTCGCCACCGGCGTACCCGCTGGCGCCTGCGACCGCTGCCGTCATGCCCATGCAAGAACCATACACGCTTCTGCATGGATATGCAGAAGGGGTTATCCGGCGCTCACCTGGAGGTTGCCACCACCGAGGGTGCCGCCGTCGTCGAGCTTCCAGGACGTCCCGGTCTGCGTGACGACCAGCCGCACGGTGTCGCTCGACCCGGGCTCGCCGTTGTCGGTGGCCGTCAGCGTGTACCGGTAGCCCGTGCTCCCGTTGACGGTGCAGGTGCCCGTGACGGTCGCCCGGGTGCCGGAGCTGTCGAGCACGAAGTGCTCCACGCCGGTGCCCTGGACGACCGTGCCGTTCCGGTCGTCGTAGGCGAGGTCACCGCTGCTGGTGCTCGACCCGGAGGTGTGCGCGGCGCTCGCGGACAGGAAGTGCTTGGCACCGGAGGCGGTCCACCAGCCGCCGCCGCTCATCCTGCCGTTGCTGTCGACGACGGGCGCCGGGCAGTTGAGCAGGCAGGTGGACGGCAGCGACGGCACCACGACGCCGAGCCAGGTGACGGCGGTGGAGGAGCTCAGACCGGCGGCAGTGGCGGTCACCGTCTGCGTCCCCGGGGCGGCCGAGGTCGCGGCGGCGTGGACGCGGCCGAAGGTGTCGGTGACCGTGGTCCGGTGACCGATGCTGCCGACACCGGTGGAGGTCAGCGTCACCGGCACGTCGGGCAGCGGCAGGCCGCTGGCGTCGGTGACGGTCGCGGTCAGGTCGACGGACTGGCCGGCCAGCTGTGCCGGGGCGGAGGCGGTGAGCGCCACCGCGGCGGGACCCGGACGGGCCGGCAGCACCGTGCCGGCGGGGTAGGTGACGGACCACAGGCCGCGCACGTTCTGCGGAGCGGCTGCCAGGCCCGGGTGGACGCTGACCGTCCAGGTCCCGACGGCCGGGTTGACGACGGACAGCCGCTCGTTCGGCGCCGAGGTGCAGTACGAGCTGTAGCCGTTGGGCTGCGCGTTGGGGTCGCAGGCGAGCAGGGTGCCGGCGAAGGTGGACCCGTCCGGGCGGATGAGGTCGATGTCGATGTCGTCGTTTGCGGGCAGCACCTTCTCCGGGCCCCAGTCGACCATCACGTCGAGGGAGGTCGCGCCCGGCAGCACGGTGTAGGTCTTGGTGAAGCTGCTGGTCGGCAGCAGCAGGTCGCCGCCGGCCTGCCCCGCGAAGGGCACCACGTCAGTGGTCAGGTGGGTGTCGTAGGTCTGCGTGGAGGTGCCGGTGGCGGCGGCCTGCACCGCGGCGACGGCGTTCACGAAGCCCGCGCCCACGGCGTACTGCTGGTAGCCGGGCATGGGGGTCGCCGTGTTCTGCAGGATGTTGCGGACCTCGAGCGGCGTCAGGGAGCGCCCCAGCCGGGCGGCGGCGGCCTGCTGCATGAGGGCGACGACGCCGGAGATGTGCGGTGCGGCCATCGAGGTGCCGCTGCTCACGGCGTAGTAGGCGGCGTCCGTGCCGGAGGGTGCGTCACCGTCGGGCGCTGCGACCGTCTGGGCATCGGCCGCGTCGATGGTGAAGCCGGTCGAGGCACGCACGCTGGTGATCGAGTCGCCGGGGGCCGTGACCGTGGGGTGCAGCTGCGGGTGCCCGGGGACGCCCCTGCTGCTGTAGAAGGCCTGCTGGTGGTTCTTGGTGCCGGACCCCACCGAGATGGCGTGCGGGTTGGCGCTGAACATGTTGAGGCTGTCGGTGCGGGTGCCGTCGTTGCCGGCGCCGAAGACCACCGAGATGCCGGCGTTCCAGGCGGCGTCGATGGCGCGGTTCACCGGGTGGTCGGGGTCGTAGGGCGTGAAGGCTCCCGGGCCCCAGCTGTTGTTGATGACCTTGATGTTGTACTGGTCCTTGTGCGTGATCGTGTAGTCGAACGCGGCCAGCACGTTCTCCGCCTCGACCGCCTCGCCGGTGCCGAAGCCGATCAGGTCGGCGCCGTAGGCGACGCCCCGGTAGCGCGTCGGGTCGGTGCCGGCGCTCCCCCAGCCCGCGGCGATGCCCGCGACGTGCGAGCCGTGGCCTGACGAGGTGTCGGTGTTGACCTGGTTCTCGAGCATCACGACCGGGTCGCGGAGCGTCTCCTCACGACCCAGGATCTTGACGTTCTGGACGGTCTTGACCGGGGTCCCCTTGCAGAAGACCGCGGCCGCGCACAGGTCCGGGTGGCTGCCGTCGACGCCGGCGTCGATGACGGCGATGCCGACGCCGGCTCCGGTCCAGCCGAGGTCCTGCCAGACCTGGGAGGCGCCCGAGGACTGGGTCGCGAGGTCGGACAGGTAGTGGTAGGTCTCGTTCGGGTAGACGCCCTGCACACCGGGCATCGCCCGCAGCAGCGTCACGGCAGCCGCAGGTGCGACGACGACCGCGACCGGGACCGCGCTGAAGCGGTGGGTCGCGCTGCTCAGCCCGCCGAGGGCGTCGAGCTGGTAGGCCGACGGTGGGGCGTTGTAGGTGACCAGCCAGGTGGTCAGCGGGACGGGGTCGGCGGTCGCGGGAGCGACCGTCCCGACGACCATCCCGAGTGCCGCTGACAGGGGGACGAGGGCTCGGACCAGGTGCTGACGCAGCGTGTGCACGTCATGACTGTGAGCCTTCGTGATGGCGTCTTCCATGGCCCGATCGGGCCATTGACCCTGCGTCGAGGTGCCCCGGGTGAGCCACCGGGACAACCCGGACACCTGGCCCACCCCGCGGTCACGCTCCGCAGTCAGTCAGCTACCGCGGAGCACCGCGCCGAGCTCGGCGGTCGCGGCCACGGCGGCGTCCCGGGCCGCCAGCACCTCGGCGTCGGTGAGGGTGCGGTCGGCAGCGCGGAACCGCATCGCGTAGGCCAGCGACACCTTGCCCTCCCCCACCTGGGGGCCGGTGAAGACGTCGAACAGCCGCAGGTCCTCGAGCAGGTCACCCGCGCCGGAGCGCAGCCGCCCCTCGACGTCGGCGGCCAGCACCTCGTCGCTCACGACGAGCGCGACGTCCACCGAGGAGGGCGGGTACGACGACACCACCGGCGCCGCTGCCGGACCCGCCTGCGCGGCCGCGGCCACGAGCTGGTCCAGGTCGAGCTCGCCGACGACGGTGCGGGCCGGCAGCCCGAGGGCGGCGACGACCCGCGGGTGCAGCTCCCCCGCCGTGCCCACCGGCTCGCCGTCGAGCAGCAGCACCGCACAGCGGCCGGGGTGGTGCGGCGCGTCCTGGCCGCGCCCGACGGTGAGCGTGACCCCGAGGGCCCGGGCGGTGCTGAGCAGCACCTCCACGGCGTCGCCGACCTCGGCGGGGCGACCCGCACGGCGGCCGGCGAGCGCGACGGCGAGGTGCTGCGGCTGCGCGGGCAGGGCCGCGTCGAGCGCCTCGAGCTGCTCGTCGGTCGGTCGTTGGCTCGTCTTGGGCACCTCGGCGACAGGGGTGCCAGTGCCCCGGAACACCGTCCCGGTCTCGAACAGCGCCACGTCGTGCAGGCCGCGCCCGACGTTGCGGAGCACCGCCGTCAGCAGGCCGGGCAGCAGCGCCGGCCGGAGCAGCGCCTCCTCCTCCGACAGGGGGTTGAGCAGCCGGGGCGGCTCGTGGCCGGCCAGGCCGAGGGCCTCGACGAGGTCCTCGGCGACGAACGGCGGCATCACGACCTCGACGAGGCCCGCGGCCGCGAGCGCCCGAGAGGCGATCCGGCGCAGCCGCTGGCCCGCGGTCAGCCCTCGGCCGGCGGGCGCGGTCGGGAGGGCGACGGGGATGGCGTCGTACCCCTCGAGGCGGATGACCTCCTCGACCAGGTCCGCCGGGACGCGCAGGTCGGGGCGCCAGCTGGGCGGGACGACGTCGAGGACGTCACCGCCGGCGGTCACCGTGCAGCCCACCTGCTCCAGGCGCCGCACCACTGCCGCGGGGGCGTAGTCCATCCCGGCTGTCCGGCCCGGCAGCCCGACCGGCAGCCGGACGGGTGCCGGCTGCGGCCGCTGGTCGGTGTCCGTCACGAGCCCGGGCGTGCCGCCGCCGTGCTCGACGAGCAGCCGGACCGCGAGGTCTGCAGCCACGTCGCACAGCGCGGCGTCGACACCGCGCTCGAAGCGCTTGCTGGCCTCGCTCGGCAACCGGTGCCGACGCGCGGCGAGGGTGATGGCCGACGGCGAGAAGTGCGCGGCCTCGACGAGGATCCGGCTGGTTCCGCCGGAGATCTCCGTCGTCGCCCCGCCCATGACGCCGGCCAGGCCGATGGGGCCGGAGTCGTCGGTGATGAGCAGGTCCGCCGGGTGCAGCGCCCGGTCCTGCCCGTCGAGCGTGGTGAGCCGCTCCCCCGCCCGCGCGCGCCGCACGACGATCGGGCCCTGCAGCGTGTCCAGGTCGTAGGCGTGCAGCGGCTGCCCGAGGTGCAGCATCACGTAGTTCGTGACGTCGACGGCCAGCGAGATCGGCCGCATGCCCGCCAGGACGAGTCGCCGCTGCATCCACCCGGGCGATGCGGCTCCGGGGTCGAAGCCGGTGACGACCCGCGCCACGAAGCGGTCGCAGGCGGGGTCGGCGAGCTGCACGTCGTACCCGCCCGACGCCGGCGGCACCGCGGCCAGTCCCGGGTCCTCGAAGGGCAGGTCGAAGGCGATGGCGGCCTCTCGCGCCACACCGCGGATCGACAGGGCGTAGCCCCGGTCGGGCGTGATCGCGATGTCGAGGACCTCGTCGCGCAGCCCCAGCAGCTCGACGACGTCCTGGCCGGGCTCGCCGGTCTCGAGCACCAGGATGCCGGCCGACGACGCGGCCAGCCCGAGCTCGGCCTCGCTGCAGATCATCCCGTCTGAGGTGCGGCCGTAGGTCTTGCGCGTGGCGATCTCGAAGCCGCCCGGGAGGACCGCGCCCGGCAGGGCGAAGGGCACCAGGTCGCCCGCGACGAAGTTCGACGCACCGCAGACCACGTCCCGGACCCCGTCGCCGGTGTCCACGTGGCAGAAGCGGATCGCCTTCTTGGGCAGGAACTCCGTGAGCTCCTCGACGTCGACGACCCGACCGACGACGACGTTCGCGATGTCGCCGTGCCGCTCGACCTGCTCGACCTCGAGCCCGGCCGCGATCAGCGCCGTGGCGATCTCCTCGCCGGTCGCGGTGAGGCCCGGGAGCAGCTCCCGCAGCCAGGACAGGGGGACGCGCACCTCAGCTCTCCGTCCCGAGCGCCAGCGTGAAGCGCTGGTCGCCCTCGTAGAGGTCGCGGATGTCGGTGATGCCGTGCCGGAACATCAGCGTCCGGTCCAGGCCCATCCCGAACGCGAACCCGCTGTAGCGGTCGGGGTCGACGCCGCAGGCGACGAGGACGGCGGGGTTGACCATGCCGCAGCCACCCAGCTCGATCCAGCCCTCGCTCGAGCAGACCCGGCACTCGGACCCGTCGTTGCGGCAGGAGAAGCACTCGAGGTCCAGCTCCGCGGACGGCTCGGTGAAGGGGAAGTACGACGGGCGCAGCCGGGTCTTCAGCCCGCGCCCGATCGTGGCCTCGGCGAAGTGCGCGAGGGTGCCCCGCAGGTGCGCCATGGTGATGCCCTCGTCGACGCACAGCCCCTCGACCTGGCCGAACACGGGCGAGTGGGTGGCGTCGAGCGCGTCGTTGCGGAACACCCGTCCCGGAGCGACGACGTAGCAGGGCAGGCCCCGCGCCAGCAGCGCCCGGATCTGCACCGGGCTGGTCTGGGTGCGCAGCACCACCCCGCTGTCCTCGGGCGCCAGCCACAGGGTGTCCTGCATCTCGCGGGCGGGGTGGTCGCTGGGCATGTTCAGGGCGTCGAAGTTGAACCACTCGTGCTCCACCTCCGGGCCCTCCGCCACCTCCCACCCCATGGCCACGAAGACGTCCGCGATCCGGTCGTGCAGCGTCGTGAGCGGGTGCCGGGCGCCGGGCAGCACCGCCCCGGGCAGCAGCGAGACGTCGACCCGCTCCTCGACGAGGACCCGGGCGTCGCGCTCCTCCTCCAGCTCGGCCTTGCGGCTCTCGAGCGCGCCCTCCAGGGCACGCCGCACCTCGTTGACCCGCTTGCCGGCGTCCCCGCGGGCGGCCGGCGGCAGCACGCCGATCTCCTTGTTGGCCAGGGAGACGGGCGCGTGGCCGCCGAGGTGGGCGGTCTTGGCGGCGGCGAGGTCGTCGAGCGAGGCCGCTGCGGCGAAGGCCTGCAGGCCGGCGTCGAGGGCAGCCTGCAGCTGCTCGGGCGAGAGCAGGCTGACCTGCTTCGGGTCGTAGTCGGGCGCGGACACGTCGGAGTGCTCCAGTTCAGGGGTTGCGGACAGCCTAGGGACGGGGGCGCCCGCCGGTTCGCTACTCCGCGTACGGAGGGGTGCCGGCGGGCAGCACGAATCGGAACCGCGCGCCGCCGCCGTCGGCCTCGCCGACCTCGACCGAGCCGCCGTGGGCCTCGACCAGGCCCTTGACGATGTAGAGCCCCAGACCCGTTCCGCGGCCCTTGTTGCCGCGCCAGAACCGGGTGAACACCCGCGCGGCCGTGTCCGGGGGGATGCCGACGCCCTGGTCCTCCACGACGACCTCGGCACCGTCCTGGTACGGCGCGACGGAGACGGTCACGGTGCCGTCGCCGTGGCGCAGCGCGTTCTCGACGAGGTTGCCGATCACCTGGTCGATCTTGTCCGGGTCGGCCCAGATCTCGGGCAGCTCCACGTCGTCGCTCACGACGAAGCGGCTCTCGGGCTCGCCCCCGGCGATCTGGCCCGCGACGGCCTTCTGCACGGCGGCCCGCAGGTCGACGACCTGCTTGCGCATCTCGAGCCGGCCGGCATCGATGCGGCTGACGTCCAGCAGCTCGGTGAGCAGCCTGGTGACGCGGTCTGCGTCCGCGTTGACGGTCTGCAGCATGACCTGCTTCTGCTCGTCGGTGAAGCGGTCCCACTTGGCGAGCAGGGTCGCGGTGAACCCCTTCACGCTGGTCAACGGGCTGCGCAGCTCGTGGGCGACCGTGCTGACGAGGTCGGCGCGGCTGCGGTCGGTGCGCTCCCGGGCCCGGTTGTCGCGCAGGCTGATGACGACGCGCTGCAGCGCGCGGTGCTCGTCGCGCACGTAGGAGGCGGTGACGAGCAGCTCCCGGCCGAGCATCGGGCCGCTGCTGATGTGCAGCCGCCGCTCCGGTTGCCGGGTCCGCGTCGTCAGCCCGTCGAAGGGCTTCGTGCACTCCCACCAGTCGCGGGGCGGCGCGTCCCACAGCCGCAGCACCAGACGGGGGTGCCGCCCCATGACCGCGGGGGCCGTCGTGGAGAGGATGCGCTCGGCCGCCGGGTTCACGAGCACGACAGTGCCCACCGCGTCCGTCACGAGCACGCCGTCAGGCAGGTCGTCGTACGCGGCCTTGTCAGGACCGGCGCCGTTCACGAGGGCAGCCTATGACTCGGGGGCCGCCGAGCGCGACGAGCCTCGCCGGTGGGCGCGCGCGGAGGCGTAGAGGCACACCGCGGCGGCGGTCGCGAGGTTGAGCGACTCGGCGCGGCCGTGCAGCGGGATCCGGACCTGCCGGTCCGCGGCGGCGAGCACCTCGGCAGGCAGCCCGTGGGCCTCGGTCCCGAAGACCCAGGCGGTCGGGCCGGCGAGGCCCCCGTCGTCCTCCAGGTCGTGGAGGTCGACCGCAGCGCCGCCGCTCGTGGCGAGGACCTGGACGCCGTCGGCGCGCAGCGCGGCGAGCGTCTCCAGCGGGTCGGCCTCGGCGACGACCGGCAGGTGCCACAGGCTGCCGGCGCTGGCCCGTACGCACTTGCCGTTGTGGGGGTCGACCGATCCGGTGGTGAGGACGACCGCGTCCGCACCGGCCGCGTCGGCGGTGCGGATGACCGTCCCGGCGTTGCCGGGGTCGCTGACCTCGTGCAGCACCGCGACCAGCCGCGGGGAGCGCGGCAGCCGGTGCTCGAGCAGCGGCGCCACGCCCACCAGCCCCTGCGGGGTCACCGTCTCGGCCAGCGCCTCGAGCACCTTGGCGTCGACGTGGACCACCTCGATCCCGCGGGCCGCCGCCTGCCGCGCCAGCGGCTCGTCCGGATCGGTCGCGAAGAGCTCGATCAGCTCGCCGAGGGCCTCGCGCACGGCCTGCGGCCCCTCGACGACGAACCGCCGCTCGGCCACGCGGGCCGAGCGGCGGTGCAGTCGTCGTACCGCCTGGACCCGATCGTTCCGGGTCGAGGTGATCACTTAGGCGGCAGGCGCGTTCACGTCGGCGGGGAGCGCCTTCTTGGCCACCTCGACGAGGGCGGTGAACGCCGCCGCGTCGGTGACGGCGAGCTCGGCGAGGTTCTTGCGGTCCACCTCGACGCCGGCCAGCTTGAGCCCCTGGATGAGGCGGTTGTAGGTCATGCCGTTCTCGCGCGCGGCCGCGTTGATGCGCGTGATCCAGAGCTGACGGAAGTCGCCCTTGCGCTTCTTGCGGTCGCGGTACTCGTAGGTGGCGCTGTGGAGCAGCTGCTCCTTGGCCTTGCGGTAGAGCCGGCTGCGCTGGCCCCGGTAGCCACTGGCCTTCTCGAGGACCTCACGGCGCTTCTTCTGGGCGTTGACCGCCCTCTTGACGCGTGCCATCTGTCGTTTCTCCTTGTCAGACGGCCTAGCGGCCGAGCAGCTTCTTGATGGTCTTCGAGTCGCCCTTGGCGAGCTCGGCGGTGCCGGTGAGGCGACGGGTCAGGCTGCTCTCCTTGTGCTCGAGCAGGTGCCGCTTGCCGGCGCGCTCGTGGAGGAGCTTGCCGGTGCCGGTCACCTTGAAGCGCTTCTTCGCGCCGCTGTGCGTCTTCTGCTTGGGCATGACTGCCGCCGTCTCCTACTCAGGTGCTGCCTCGGAGGGGGTGTCCTCCGAGGTGGGGCTCTTGCTGGCCTTCTTGAGGTCCGCCGCGTTCTTGTGCGGGGCGAGGACCATGATCATGTTGCGGCCGTCCTGCTTGGGGCTGCTCTCGACGTACCCCAGCTCCTGGACGTCCTCCCCGAGGCGCTGGAGGAGCCGGAAGCCGAGCTCGGGCCGGCTCTGCTCACGACCGCGGAACATGATCGTGATCTTCACCTTGTCGCCCTGCTTGAGGAAGCGGACGACGTGGCCCTTCTTGGTCTCGTAGTCGTGCGGGTCGATCTTGGGGCGGAGCTTCATCTCCTTGATGACCGTGAGCACCTGGTTCTTGCGGCTCTCACGGGCCTTCTGGGCCGCTTCGTACTTGAACTTGCCGTAGTCCATGAGCTTGGCCACCGGGGGCCGGGCCATCGGGGCGACCTCGACGAGGTCGAGGTCGTTGTCCTGTGCCAGCTCGAGGGCCTTGGCGATCGGCACGATGCCGACCTGCTCGCCGTTCGGCCCGACCAGTCGCACCTCGGGGACGCGGATCCGGTCGTTGATGCGGGGTTCAGCGCTGATGCTGTCTCCATGTGTCTGAGGAACCGGGGCGCTTCACGGCGAAGGCCCCGCGCGATGCGCAGGGCCCACACTCAGACGGCCGCACAGGGGTGCCTGGCGGCTGACCGGACCCGGCGGCCGTGAGGCTGCGCGGGTGGGAGGCGGGACCTCCGCTTGCACGACTCACCGAGGCGAGTCGGGTCGCTGATCCAGCGTAGCAGGGCGCGAGGCTCGGGCTCTGGGGAAGTCACCAGCTCCTGGGGCGCCGGCCTCCCGAGAGGGCAAGCCCCGTCAGCGGCGCCGCCAGGTGCGGCGGAGCAGCTCGCGGCCGGGACCACGAGCGGGTACGACGGTGAGGTCGAGGCCCCCGTCGGGCAGGGCCGGGCCGAGCCGTCCGGCGACGCGCTGGGCGAGGGCGGCCAGCTCGGCGGGGCCGAGCGGCGTGCGCGGCGCCACGCCCAGGACCGGGCCGTCCGGCCCCTGCAGCAGGCGGGCGGCGCGGAGCCGCTCCGGGGCCAGTGCGGCACGCAGCGCTGTCGCCAGCGCCTCGGGGACCACGGCAGGGGCCTCCAACCGGGCGTCGCCGACACGGGTGGCGAGGCCCGAGCCGACCACCGGCACCCAGCCCGCGGCCAGGTCCTGCAGCGCGGCGACCACCAGGGTGCCCTCCACGAGCAGGGCCACGGCACCCTCGTCGAGCGCCGCCTGCGCCGCCTCCGGGCCGGTCAGGGGGACGGGCCGGGCCGCCGGCCGCCAGCGCGTCAGCGCGTCCGTGCTGGTGAACACCGGAAGGGCGCGGCTGCCGTCGGCGCCGGCCACGAGCACGACCGCCATCTCGGCGCTGGACTCCGCACGCAGCCCGGTCCCGCCGTCGACGTGCTCGGCGGTCGAGGTCGCGGTGATGGCCGCGAACACCCGGGCGTCGACGAGCGCCGCGAGCAGCTCGGCGTGGCGGCCGGGTGTCCCGTCGTGAGCCGCCACCGCGGCGGACAACCGCGCGTCCGCCGCCCCGGTGTCCACCCGCACCACGCTAGCCGCCTGGCGATGAGTGCCTACTGGGCTTGCGCTTCGGGCGCCAAAGGGGATCCCAGTGAGCATTCATGCCGGGCGTGTGGTCAGGAGACGGTGGCGCCGGCGAGGACGACGACGGCGCGGTCGATGGCCTTGCTGGCCGAGCTGCCGCTGGTGAACCCGGACAGGATGAACGAGAAGGTCACCAGGTGCCCGTCGCGGGTGTACGTCCAGCCTGCGAGCGCCCGCGCCGTGTCGAGCGTGCCGGTCTTCGCGTAGACGCGACCCGCGGCCACCGTGCCGCAGAACCGGTGCTCCAGCGTGCCGTCCTGGCACGCGACCGGCAGCTTGCCCTTGAGGTCGGCGAAGGACGTGGTCAGCAGCTCGAGCTCGTGCGCGGTCGTCTGCCGGTCGTACCGGGACAGGCCGGACCCGTCGGAGACGCTGCCCGAGGCACCGGTCTGCTCGTGCAGGACCGCCGCGCCTGCCGACGAGGACCCGGTGCCGCGGCCCACCCGGCCGAGCTCCTTGAGGACCAGCTCGGCGGCGAAGTTGTCGGAGTCCTTGAGCACCTTGGTGAGTGTCGTCGCCAGCGGCGCCGAGGAGAAGGACGCGTAGGTCGTCGCGCGCGACAGGACCGGCCCGCGGCGGCTGTCCGCCGTCGTGAACCGCACGCCCTGGCGGGCGAGGTAGGCCCGCAGCTTGCCGAGCGCAGGCGTCGCGGGGTCGGACAGGAAGGCCGCGTCGTGCCGCCACTGGTTGTGGTCGACAGCCATCGCCGACAGCGGGCCGCTCTCCTCCGGGACCCACTCCGGCTTCCAGCCGGACCCGTGGCGGACGCGGTCGTAGCGGGTGTCGTCGACCACCAGGTGGCCGCTGATGGTGCGCACGCCGCTGGCGGCGAAGGAGCGCGCCAGGGCGTCGAGCTGCACGGAGGTGAGGTACGGGTCCCCGGAGGCCACCAGGTAGAGGTCGCCGCGCAGCAGCGGGCCGGTCCTGGTCCCCGACGACCGGAGCTCGGTGCGCTGGCGGTAGCCCGGGCCGAGCAGCCGCAGGGCCGCCTCCGCCGTGAACAGCTTCTCGGTGGACGCCGGTGGCAGCGTGGCGGTGGAGCCCCGACGGTCCACCGGTCCGAGCCCGGCGACGTCCACCGCCACCGCGACGCTGCGCGCCGTCGACCCGGCGAGCGCCGCCTCGACCTGGGAGCGCAGCGAGCTGCTGGTGGCGGCGTCCGCAGGGCCGCCGCCGAGGAACACCAGCACAGCGGTCAGCGGCAGGACGAGCAGAGCGTGCATGGAGCGGTTTCCCCCCGAGGTCAGGACCTCGCAGTCTGCATCAGCTTCCTGAGAGCGAGGACGTGGTCAATGGTGACGTCCCCGTCGTTGGTCTGCAGGGCGAGCAAGGCAACTGTCTCGTCGTCGTGCAGCTCGAGCTGCGCCCACGACGCCCCCTCGGGCAGCTGGACCCCGACGACCACCCCCCACGGGAAGTACCTCTCCCCCATGACGTTGCGCACCCAGATGCCGGTGCTGTCGGCGCGGACGCGGAACCGGGTGAACGACAGCAGCGCGACCGCCAGGAGCACCCCGAAGACGAAGAACGACAGCTGGTCGGCAGGGCCGACGTCGGCACTGCCACTCGGCAGCAGCAGCGCGAGCACGCCGAAGGTGACCAGGACGAGCACCGTGGCCGCCCAGCACACCCTCGCGAGCCGGCGCGGCCGGACTTCCAGGGTCACGCGAGCACCTTCGCCCGCAGGCCGCTGACCCGGACCGCGACCAGCGTGAGCACCACCGCGACGACGGTGCCGGCGGAGACGCCCCGGTCGAGGTCGAGCAGGACGCCCCCGAGCAGCTGCCCCCCGGTCGTCGCCAGCCCGAAGCGGAGCACCCCCAGGGTCCCCACGACGAGTGCGGCGACCGCGATGAAGACGCAGCCGATCGCGCCCCCGACGTAGAGCCACGGCTGCGTGGGCCAGCGGTCCGCGTGAACGGTGCCGAAGGCGCCCTGCACACCGAGGCCGAGGACGAGGACCGTGGTGCCGACCGTGAAGTTGACGAAGGTCGCGACGGTCGCGTCGGTGGCCGCGCGCACCCGGCCGTTGAGCGCCTGCTGCACCGAGGTGACCGACCCGGCCACGACCACGAGCGTCAGCAGCAGCGGGCTCGCGGCGCGCAGCCCCTCCCGGACCGACAGCACGATCGCCAGCAGGCAGATCGCGGCCCCCGCCAGCCGCGGCGAGGTGATCGGCCGGTGGCCGCCAGGACCGAGACCCGCGCGGTCGACCGCCAGGCCCGCCACCGTCGTACCGCTGACCAGGCCGACCGTGAGCAGCGCGACGCCGATCCGGGGCGCGGCGGTGGCCCCGACGGCGACGAGGGTCGCCCCGCCCATCCCTCCGATGCACATCTTGGCCGGCACGTCCTTGATGCGGGACAGCACGTCGAGGCGGCGCAGCACGAGCACCGACATCACGACCAGGCCCGAGCCGAACGAGACGACGGCGGCGAGCAGCGGGTCGTGCAGGGCCTTGCCGAGCTCGCCGTTCAGCCGCTGCTGCACCGCGACGAGCGCGCCCGAGCCGAACGCGGCAGCGAGGGCGACCTCGTGCCGCACCTACTGCGGCCCTCGACGAGGTTCGCTCATTCCACGATCTTCGCGATCGGCAGCTCGAGGATGTCCCGCGCGCCGGCCGCCTTGAGAGCCGGGATGAGGGTGTTCACCCCCTTCTTCGGCACCACGGTCTCGAGCGCCTTCATGTCGTCGTGGGCGAGCGCCATCACGGTCGGCGAGGCCATCGCGGGCAGCTCGGCGATGACGGCCTCGAGCTGCGCCGTCGGGACGTTGAGCTTGAGCAGGACGTGGCCGCGGGCGCGCAGCGCGCCCTGGATGAGGACCAGCAGGTCCTCCATCGCGGCCCGCTTCTCGGGGTTCTCGTAGGCCTCGCGGTTGGCGATCAGCTCGGTGCGGCTGGTGAGCAGCGTGTCGATGATCTTCAGGCCGGCCTTGCGCAGCGACGAGCCGGTCTCGGTCAGGTCGACGATCGCGTCGACGATGTCGGGGATCTTCGCCTCGGTGGCGCCGTGGCTGGTGAACACCTTGGCCTTCACACCCGCGTCGGCGAGGAAGCGCCGGGTGGTCTCGGGCATCTCCGTCGAGATGCGGACACCGTCGGGAAGGTCCTTCGCCGACTCCCACGGCGACTCCCGCGGGACCGCCAGCACCACCGACACGACCGCCTCACCGGCCCGGCCGCCGCCGATCTCCCCGAGCGACACGACGTCGGCGCCGGTCTCGGTGATCCAGTCCCGGCCGCTGATGCCGAGGTCGAAGATGCCCTGCTCGACGTAGGTCGGGATCTCCTGCGG
>CAMLIA010000062.1 GCA_946479905.1 uncultured Frankiales bacterium
CGGGCACTAGTCAGAACTGACAGGGCCGAATGGTCCGCACGAACGTTGGTGCTGTTGCCCCTTTTGCGCAACGGTCGGGTCATGGCAGCCACGACGGCCCAGAAGCCGACCCGCAAGCCGGTTCGCAAGCGCCCCGCGCCGGAGCCGGTCCCCTGTCACCTCTGCCCGGAGAACGCCGCGACCGAGACCGAGCTGGTCATCCACCTGGTCGAGGAGCACGGCGGCATCTGGACCTCGACGAACTCCTTCGGGCTCGAGGACCTCATCATCCCCGCGCCGCGGATGGCCGAGGACGACGAGCCGGTCGAGGACCCGGGCTGGGTCCGCCGGCTCATCAGACGAACGGCGTGACCGCGGTCGTCAGCGGCGCCAGCACGTTCGGCGCGTAGCCGCTGATCACGTTGGTGGGCTGGCTCATCGGCACGCTGTAGCGCCACTGCTGGCCGTCGATCTCGTCGACGGGCACGCCGAGCGTCGCGTTGTCGCTGTCGTGGGTCACGAGGAAGTGCAGGCCGTGGCTGCCGTAGGCGCCCTGGAACGGCGTCTTGCCCTGCGCCGGGTCGCAGACCAGCGAGGCGTACGACGTGCCGTTGGCCGCTGCGTACCCCGCCTGGACCCGGGAGTCGGTGCTCGCCTCCCCCGGCCAGGGCCGCTGCACCGGGTCGTCGCCCGTGCCGTCGTCGAGGCAGGCGTCGTCGCGGTAGTAGGGCACCACCGCAGCGTTGGCCGCCGACGTCGCCCCCTTGAACTCGAAGGTGTAGACCAGTCCGCCGTTGGAGCCCCTGCCGGCCACCTCCTCCGGCCGGTCCACCGCGGACGGCAGGTCGAAGGTGGGGTCGGGGAAGTCGAAGTACGCCGGGTCGCCGTTGGGCAGGTCGCTCACCTGGCCGACGTCGTCGTTCTGCCCGTCGATGGCGACGCCGTCCGGCTTCTCGAGGTTGTAGTAGGTCCCCATGGCGGACTTGTTGTAGTCCCACGAGGTGTAGAGGCCGTCGGCCGGGATCGGGTGCACACGCACCCGGTACCGGTAGGTGTCCGCGTCGCGGTAGTAGGTCTCGGTCTTGGTGACGTTGGTGCCGGAGTCGGCGCCCCAGATCTCGCGGATGGCCCGGACCGGACCCTGCCGCCAGCCGAGCAGGGTGCCGTTCGCCTCCCAGTTGACCTGCTCGTCCTCGAAGCCGACGAGGGAGACCGAGGAGTCGGGGCTCTGCTGGAACGCGCGGCCCTTCCACCGGTCGATGAGGTCGGGACCGTAGCCGTGCCCGGACGGCTTCGCGACCTGGAAGCCGCGCACCATCCAGCGGCCGGTGGCGGTGAGCTTGTACGTCGGCGTGGTGACCGTCATGCCGTCGCGCGCGAAGCGGTCCTGGCTGGACCGCACCGTGCCGTCCGCGTCGCACACGGGGCCCGGCAGGTTGGGGCCGTACCCGGTGTTGCTCGAGCCGAGCTTCTCCGGGCTCCCGTCGGCGAAGGTGCCGCGGTCGATCCACTGGTCGGCGTTGTCGTCGCGCCGCATCTGGACGTCGCTGCTGCGCGCCGTGAACGACGAGCCGCGGGCCGTGCGGAACAGGTAGGTGTAACGGGTCTGCGTCGGGTTCAGCGGGTCGACCACCGCGACCGCCTGACCGTCCGTCGCCCCGACGGGCGGCGTCGTGCCGGACGGAGCCTGTGAGCCGGAGTCCCTTGCCTGCAAGGCGATCTCGTCATCGTCGTCGAGCCCGGCGACCGGGTCGGCCATCGCACGCGTGTAGTCCGCGTAGCTCTCGTCCGGGCCCGGCGTCACGAAGCCCGCGCCGCTCGCCTCGGCCGCGCTCAGGGCGTACCGCGCCGAGCAGGAGCCGAACATCTTCTTCCAGGCCTCCTCGCCGATGCTGTGCCGCGTCGGGCCCCAGGCGTAGGTCAGCTCCTGGTCGGTGCCGGAGTAGACGCCGAAGTCGCTGCGGGCGTTGGCGAGGAAGTAGGGGAACCGCTCGTCCACCTGGACGGGGACCTCGCGCCAGCGCGACCCGGTCCAGGAGTAGGCCGCGATCTCGTCCACCGGCACGCCGGTGCGGACCGTGGGCAGGATGCGGCCGTTGTGCGCGGTGCGGACCGCGAAGCCCCCGGGCAGCCGCGAGCTGTAGTCGGCGGTCGCGCCGCTCGGGTACGGCTGGGCGACGCCCGTGGCCGCCGGCGCGCTCCAGGCGGGGACCTGGTTGCCGGTGAGCACGATGGGCGCGGCGTCGCGGACCACCGTCGGGACCGGCGGCGCCGCGGTGGCGTGCAGGGAGCCGGCCGCGAGGGCGGCTGCGGACACGCAGAGAAGGGCAGCACGGAAACGCATCGGGGGGATCTCCTTCGTTGCCAGAGGGTTTCGACGCCGATGCCGGGAAGTCCTGCCGCCCGGCTGGCATGCTTCAGGAGTGACCGCCACCCTCGACGCGCCGCCGACGACGGCCGCCGGGTGGGTCCTCAACCCCCCGCCGACCTGGCCCGCACCGCCTCCCGGGTGGACACCCCCCACGGGCTGGTCGCCCGACCCGGCGTGGCCGAAGCCGCCCCGCGGCTGGCGGACCTGGCTGCCGGGGGCACCGCACCCGGACGAGCAACCCGCGGCCGTACCGTCCAAGGACCTCACCTGGGCCGAGCCGCTGGGCAGCCCACCGCCCGACCTGCCGAGCCGGCGGCGCCTGAAGCAGGAGGTGCTGGTCGCCCTCGCCATCTTCCCGCTGCCGGCGCTGCTCACGGCCGTCGTGCTGCTGGTCCGCGCCGCACTGGAGGGCACCAGTCCCAAGCAGATCAGCGACGTGCTGCCCGACCACCCCGCGTTGAGCAGCCTGCTGGGTGGCCTGCTGTACGCCGGCGGCGGCTCGTCGGTGCTGCTCGCGCTGTTCCTCCTCACCGCGAGCGGCGTGTCGCTGCGCAGCCTCGGCTTCACCCGCAAGGGCATCGGCGGGGACGTCGGTCGCGGGCTCGGCATCGTGTTCGCCGGCTTCGGGATCGCGCTGGCGCTCACCCTGCTCGTCGTGGCCGTCTTCGGGGAGGACGGGGTGCCGGGGTCGGTGAAGACCGACAACCACAGCTACCCGGCCGTGTTCCTCCTGCAGGGCTACATCGTCTCGGTGGTCACCGCGTTCGTCGAGGAGACGATGATGAGCGCCTACCTGCTGACCCGGCTGTCGCAGCTGGGCTGGACGCCCCGCAAGGCGCTGTGGGTCAGCATGGCCATCCGGACCAGCTACCACGCCTACTACGGCATCGGGTTCCTGTTCACCGTGCCGGTGGGCTACCTGCTGACCCGGTCCTTCCAGCGCCGACGGCGGCTGCTCCGCACGGTCGGCGCGCACGCCGTGTACGACGCCTGCCTGTTCACCGTGGCGATCCTCAGCGGCTAGAAGGCGGACCCGGCCGCTCGCGGCTCGACCTCCTGGGCGGCCATCCGCTCGCCCAGCGCGAGCAGCCCGCTCAGCAGCTCCCGGCGCTCCCGCGGCGAGCAGGCCTCGATGGCCTCGCGGAGCCCCTCCCGCCGCAGGTCACGCACCTGGCGCACGATCCGGCGGCCGCTGCTCGTGAGCTGGAGCGAGACCTCGCGACGGTCCGCTGCTCCCGCCTCGCGCGTGATGAGGTCGGCCGCGACCAGCCGGTCGCACAGCCGGGTCGCGGAGGAGGGGATCGCGCCGAGCTCGTCGGCGAGCGCGGTGAGCTTCATCGGCCCGCGTTCCTGGAGCACGAGGAGCGCCTGCAGCTGCGAGGTGGACACCCGCTGGGTGGCCTTCGCGCTGGCCCGGGAAGCGAGCAGGAGGACAGGCCGCAGCGCGTCGTCCACTGCGGCCACGAAGTCCTCGGGCAGGGGCCCGAGGTGTCGAGGAGCTGCCATCAGGACATGAGTATCCATGGACCCCTCGTTTCCGTCGAACCGAGGTAGGGAGAGGAGCGTCATGACCCCACTCGACGACGCGCTCGCCCGCGTGCTCGAGGCCAGCCCGGGGCACCGGGTGGCGATCGACCTGGCCCACCAGCTCGAGGTGCACGCCGAGGCGCCCGTCGAGCTCTGGCTCGCCGACTACCAGCAGTCCCGCCTGATCGCGCTGGGCAGCGGGGCCGAGGTGCTCGTCGACGACTCCTGGATCGGCCGCAGCTTCGCCGGCCAGGTGGTCGTCGTCGACGGCGAGCGCACCGCGATCCCGGTCACGACCCGGGGTGACCGGCTCGGCGTGCTCACCCTCGAGGCGGTCGGCATCGACACCGCAGGTCTGCTGCCGCTGTGCGGGCTGCTGGCGCAGGCGCTCAGCGCCATCGGCTCCGCGACCAGCCTCTACGAGCGGACGCGTCGCCGGCAGCCGATGACCGTGGCCGCCGAGCTGCAGTGGGCCCTGCTGCCCGGGCAGTCCTACGCCGACGACGAGGTGACGCTCGCCGCGCTGCTCGAGCCGGCGTACGCCATCGCCGGTGACTGCTACGACTGGGCCCGCGACCAGGGCCTGGTGCACATCGCCGTGCTGGACGGCACCGGGCGCGGCGTGCCGGCGGCCCTGTCCGCGACGCTGGCCCTCGGGGCGCTGCGCAACGCGCGCCTCACCGGCGCCTCCCTCGCCGATCAGGCAGCGCTCGCGGACCAGGCCGTCTACGCGCACCACGGCGGCGAGGCCTTCACGTCCGCGCTGCTCCTGCAGCTGGACACGGAGAACCGGCAGGCGCGCGTCGTGGACGCCGGATCGCCGCTGCTGATCCGGCAGCGCGACGGCCGCGTCCAGCACCTCGAGCTCGACGCCCAGCTGCCGCTCGGCATGTTCGAGGAGACGTTGTACGTCGAGCAGGAGGTCGACCTCCGCCCCGGGGACCGGGTGCTCATCGTCAGCGACGGGGTGCACGGTGCCGTCGTGGGCGGCGAGGAGTTCGGTGTGGCCGGGCTGGAGCAGACGCTGCGGGACGCCCGGCTGCTGCCCCCGGCGGAGGTGTGTCGGCACGTGCTCCGCGAGCTGCGCGGCGGGTGGGGGGACGACGGTCCCAGCGACGACGCCGTCGCGCTCTGCCTCGACTGGCGACAGGGATGACACCGGCTGAGCACGAGGTTTGACTCGGCGCCCAGCGGCGAACCTCCTCCCATGCCTCAGAGAGCGTGGAGCAGCAAGCGGGAGCGGCAGTACGAGCACATCAAGGAAGGCCTCGAGGAGCGCGGCCGGCCGGAGGATGTCGCCGAGGAGATCGCGGCGCGCACCGTCAACAAGGAGCGGGCCCGAGCCGGTGAGGCGCAGCAGGCGTCTCGCACCTCCCTCGACGACATCAGCAGCGGCCGGCGCGGCGGCCTGCGGTCGCACCGCGGACCGGGCGGCCGGACCAAGGCTCAGCTGTACGCCGAGGCGCGGAAGAAGAACGTGCGCGGCCGCTCGAGGATGACCAAGGCCGAGCTCGAGCGGGCGGTCTCCTGACCGTCCGCCGTCAGGCGTCCCCCGGCCAGCTGCCGGTGGCCTTCTCGAAGCCGCGGGCCCCGGCCCGGTCCACCACGGCGCGGGTCCCCTTCATCACCGCGCCCTGCAGCGCCGCAGCCGCGGCGACCTCCCCCCAGCCCGCGTGCTTCTGCGTCGCCTTCGGCACTTCGTCCTTGCGCGACGCGACGGTCCAGAGCTTGCGGAACAGCCGGTTCGCGAGGATCCCGGCGAGCAGGCCGACGATCAGCCCGAACGGCTTGTAGACGACCTTCACGACCGCCGCCTCCGCACGACGACGGCGAGCACGACGACACCTGCGAGCCCGGCGGACGCCGGCACGGCGTAGGGCTTGAGCTCGAGGGCCTTGGCCCGCAGCTTCGCCTTGACGTCGAGCTTCACGGCGAGCGCATCGACGGTCGCGGCGAGCTCGGCGCGGTGCTGGCGGATGTCCTCGCGCAGCTCGACGACGCTGGCGTCGTCGGTGGTCTCGGCGCCGGGGCTCATCGCTTGAGCGCCGCGAGGTCGAGCTTGACGCTCTGCAGCGCCTCCTCCGGGACGGGGGGCACGGCCGCCGCCAGCTCCCGCTTGCCGACCAACGCGGCCACGGTGGCGAGCACGAACAGGGCGCCCGCGACGACGAGCGCCGCCGCCCAGCCTGGCAGGGCGGTGGCGAGCCCGAGCACCGCCGCAGCGATCAGCGTGGCCAGGCCGAAGACGGCGAACAGCCCGCCGCCGCCCAGCAGGCCCGCTCCCAGGCCGGCGTACTTGCCCTTGCGCGTCATCTCGAGCTGCGCGAGCCGGAGCTCGTCACGGACCAGGGCACTGGTCTGCTCGGTGATCTGCGCGACCAGCTCACCGATCGAGGTGTCCTCGGACAGCGTGCGCGTCATGTGCGTCCCTCCAGGTCGTCTCGCCACCTCGTACCCCGTCCCGGAGGTTCGTCACGCGCTGAGCCCGCCCGTTACCCGCCGCTGCTGAGCTGCCGCTGCAGGTCGGCGTTCTGGCGCTCGAGGTCCATCACCATCGCGATCCCCGCGAGGTTGAGCCCGGCGGCCAGCAGCTCGCTGATGCGGCGCAACCGGTCGAGGTCGTCGTAGGAGTAGCGCCGGGTGCCGCCGTCGGTGCGGGCCGGCTCCAGCAGCCCCCGGTCCTCGTACATGCGCAGGCTCTGCGGCGCCAGGCCGACCAGCTCCGCGGCGACCGAGATGCCGAACAGGCCCTGCGTCGGGTCGCTCTCCCTCATCTTCTCCGCCTCCGCTTGCACGTTTTCCAAGACCTGTGGTACAAGAAACCTACATCGCTCTCGTGAGGTTTTCTAGGGCGGTCCGGGAGCCGAGCGGGAGCGACCGACCCACTGTCCCGAGTCACAGAGGAGCAGCAGCCATGCTCATGCGCACCGACCCCTTCCGCGACCTCGACCGCCTGACCCAGAACCTCTTCGGCCTCGGCACCACCAGCCGGCCGGCCACCATGCCGCTGGACGCGTGGCGCTCCGGGGACGAGTTCGTGGTCGAGCTCGACCTGCCCGGTGTCGACCCGTCGAGCATCGACGTGGACGTCGAGCGCAACGTGCTGACCGTGCGCGCGGAGCGACCCGTCCGGGCCAACGACGCCGAGCTGCTGAACGCCGAGCGACCCCGTGGGATCTTCTCGCGACAGCTCTTCCTGGGCGACGCGCTCGACACCGAGCGGGTCAGCGCGGCCTACCAGCACGGCGTCCTGACCCTGCGCATCCCGGTCGCCGAGAAGGCCAAGCCGCGCAAGGTCGAGGTGCAGGGCCTCGACGGCACCGACAGCCTCGAGAGCAAGGACGACACCCTCACCATCACGGCGTGAGGTGCCGCGGGCGGGGTGGGCGCCTTCCCCGGTGCCCACCCCGTGCTGCGATCAGGTGCGGCTGGCCCGACGAGCCTGCTGCCGCGCGGCCTTCTCGAGCCGGCGCAGGGTCTCGACGTTGCGCACCTTGATGCCGAGGTCGACCAGCGGGTTGTTCACCGCCTTCAGCAGCCCCTTCTTCGGCCGCTCCTCGATGACGACCGTGCATCCCGTCGGTGAGGGCTCCACCCGGATCTCGATGTGCAGCGAACCCACCGGCCAGGCCTGTGCCTCCAGCACCAGCCGCCGCCCGGCGTCCACGCCGACTGACCGGGTCATGTCGTGCTTGCGCACGGGCAGGTGCCCCACCTCGTAGTGCAGCGCCGACCCAGCTGCCGGCCAGTCCCCCGAGATCTCCCGCACGGCGCGGGTCCCGACGACCCAGAAGCCGTAGCTCTCCCCGTCGCTGAGGACGGTGAAGACGTCCTCGGGTGTGACCCCGTCGAAGTGCCTGCTGTTGACCGCCATGGTGCGTGCTCTGCCCGGTCGGCCGGTTCCGAAGCGTGCCAGCCCTATCGTGGGCGCATGTGCCGCAACATCAGACCGCTCCACAACTTCGAGCCGCCTGTCACCGATGACGAGGTGCACGCGGCGGCGCTGCAGTACGTCCGGAAGATCAGCGGTACGACGAAGCCCTCGCAGGCGAACGCCGCGGCCTTCGCCGAGGCCGTGGAGCAGGTCGCGGAGGTGTCCCGGGCGCTGCTCGACCGGCTCGTGACCACGGCGCCCCCGAAGGACCGCGAGGTCGAGGCCGCGAAGGCCCGGGCCCGTGCGGCCACGCGCTACGCCGGCTGACCCCCCTCGCTGGATGACAGATCGGTGACGGGTCCCGGCGCGGCTGGCCCCGGCCTCGTCCGTGCCGCACCCTGAGGGTATGGCCCAGCGTGTCCTGGTGGTCGACGACGACCCCACCGTGAGCGAGGTCGTGGCGCGCTACCTCGAGCACGCGGGGTACGACGTCGCGGTCGTCGCCGACGGCAAGGTCGCCCTCGACAAGGCTGTCGCCGACCCGCCCCACCTCGTGGTGCTCGACCTGATGCTTCCGGGCATGGACGGGCTGGAGGTGTTCCGGCGGTTGCGCGAGCACGCCCCCGTCCCGGTCATCATGCTGACCGCTCTCGGCGACGAGGCGGACCGCCTCGTCGGGCTCGAGCTCGGGGCGGACGACTACGTCACGAAGCCGTTCTCCCCCAGGGAGCTGGTGCTGCGCGTCCAGTCCGTGCTGCGGCGGTCGACGACCGCGCTGGCCCCCTCGCAACCGGCCGTGCTGACGGACGGGGACCTGTCCGTCGACCTGGCGGCGCACGAGGTGACGCTGCGCGGATCACCTCTCGGCCTGACGCTGCGGGAGTACGACCTGCTCGCCTTCCTCATGCAGCACCCGAGGCAGGCGTTCAGCCGCGAGGAGCTGCTGCGCCGCGTCTGGGGGTGGGAGTACGCCGACCACTCGACGGTCACCGTCCACGTACGACGACTGCGCGAGAAGGTCGAGACCGACCCGAGGCACCCGGAGCGCGTCGTCACGGTGTTCGGGGTGGGCTACCGGTTCGAGCCGACGGATGCCTGACGCGCTCGCGATCGCGCTGCTCGCCGCGGGGTCCTCACTGGCGGTCGCCGGCGCCGGCGTGGCACTGCTGCGTGCGATGCCCCGGCGCTCGCTGGTCGTCTCCTCGACCGTGGTCGCGCTGGTCGGGGTGCTCGGCGTCGTCGTGGCCGCCCTGGTCGGCGCGGTCACCATGTTCCTGTCCGGCCACGACTTCGGGGTGCTGGTGCTGGTCTGCGCGGTGGCCGGCGCCGTCGGCGTGGCGACGGCCGTCGTCCTCGCCCGGGCCGTCGTCGCCGGCAGCCGGGCGCTGGGGATGTCGGCAGCGAGCCTCGCGGACGGGGCCTATCTCCCGGCGGCCGGTCGGCTGCCCGGCGAGCTCGCCGACCTCGACCGCCGGCTCGCGGAGACGAGCGCCCGCCTCGAGGAGTCCCGGACCCGCGAGCGCGCGCTGGAGGAGTCGCGTCGTGAGCTCGTCGCGTGGGTCAGTCACGACCTGCGCACGCCGTTGGCCGGCATCCGTGCGATGGCCGAGGCGCTCGAGGACGGGGTCGTCACCGATGCGGCGACGACGGCCCGCTACCACGCAGGGCTGCGCCGGGAGGCCGATCGGCTGGCGGTGATGGTGGACGACCTGTTCGAGCTGTCGCGCATCAACGCCGCCTCGTTGTCGCTGACGCTGCAGGACATCTCGCTGGCCGACCTGGTGAGCGACGCCGTGTCGTCGGCGCAGCCGGTGGCCGCGGCCAAGGGCGTGCGGGTGGTCGGCGGCGCCCCGGACGAGCTGCCCGTCGTGGAGGGCAGCGTCCCCGAGCTGGGCAGGGTCCTGCGCAACCTGCTGTCGAACGCGATCCGGCACACGCCGTCGGACGGGGTGGTCAGCGTCATGGCAGGCGCCGACGACGACTACGTCTACCTCGACGTGAGCGACGGGTGCGGCGGCATCCCGGCCGAGGACCTGCCGCGGGTCTTCGACGTCGCCTTCCGCGGCACCTCGGCGCGGACGCCCGGGGCCGAGGGCGGCGCGGGCCTCGGGCTGGCGATCGCCAAGGGGCTGGTCGAGGCGCACCAGGGCGACATCCGCATCGACAACGAGGGCCCGGGGTGCCGGGTGCGCGTGCGACTGCCCGCGCGACCGATGGCGGGCTAGCCGCGGGAGGCGGCGACCTCTTCGATGATCTCGGGGAGCCGCGCCACGTCGGTCTTCGAGACGCAGGCCGCGACGCCGAGGCGCTTGGCGTCGGCGATGACGGAGTCGCTGAGGTAGGCGCTGAAGAGCACGATGAGCTGGTCGGGGGCCTCGGCCAGGATCTGCTCCGCGGCCTCGACCCCCGTCAGCTTCGGCATCTGGTTGTCGAGCAGGATGACGGTCGGGATCGGCGGCGGGTCGAGCTCCCGGAAGCGGTCCAGGGCCTCCTGGCCGTCGGCGGCCTCGGCGACCACGTGGATGCCGGCGCTCTCGAGGACAGCTCGGGCGAGGAACCGCATGTCGGGGGCGTCGTCCACCACCAGGATGGTCAGCGGGGCGTCCTTCACCACCGCCTGGTGGACGTCACCTGAACTCATGACGCCGAACGTACCAGCGCAGCCTCAGTCAGCGGTGGCGGCAGCCAGTTCCCTGTCGGGCTGGGCGATCGGCAGCTCGAAGGTGAAGGCGGTCCGGCGGCCGGGGACGCTCTCGCACCAGATCCGCCCGTGATGGGCCTCGACGATCCGCCGGACGATGTAGAGGCCGAGACCTGTGCCCGACACCGCGTTGCTGCTGCCCCGGACGAACTTGTCGAAGATGCGCTCCAGCGCCTCCGGCTCAACTCCCGGTCCGCGGTCGATGACCGAGACACGCACGACCGGCTTCGGGCCGTCCACCACGTCGGTCTCCACCAGGATGGGCTCGGTGCCGGGTGCGTTCTTGAGCGCGTTCTCCAGCAGGTTCGACAGCACCTGCTGGAGCCGGTCCGGGTCGACCTCCACCGTCACGGGGGTCGGCGGCGGCACGAGGGTGATCGGGTGGGTGGCGCCCATGCCCTCCACCGCCGTCTGCAGCTCGGCGCCGAGGTCGACCTGCTGGAACGCGTACCCGAGCCGGCCGGACTCGATGCTCTCGGTGTCGAGCACGTCGCGGGTCATGGCCTGCAGCCGGCGGGCGTTGGTGACGGCCCGGCGGACGGCGTTGAACCGGTCCTCCTCGTTGAGGGTGTCCCAGTGGTCGACCGTGGTCTGGAGGAACCCGAGGACACCCGCCACGGGCGTCCGCAGCTCGTGCGACACCACCGAGATGAACTCCGCCTGCGAGCGGGTGAGCTCGCGCAGCCGGCGTTCCTGCTCACGTGCCTCGCGCAGTCGCCGGACGAGCATGACCACGAGGGTCATGCCGACCCCGAGCAGCAGCAGCACGAGGATCAGCCCCGCCCGCTGCAGTGGCCCCGACAGGGCGCTGACGAACTGCGAGTGGTTCTCGCGGAACACGACACGCCAGCCGAGGGAGGGCACGTCCGCCGTGAAGACGATGCGCTTGCCGATGTCGGACTGGCCGGCCTTGGCGCTCAGGTAGCGCCTGTCCTCGACGGGTCTGCCGAGGTCCTTGGCGACGGTGCTCGCGACCACGGAGCCGCTGCTGTCGACGAACATCCACGCCGCGCTGGAGTCGGTCTTCCTGCCCAGCTGGGCGATCTCCTGCTGGAACGGCGAGCTGTCCGTGATGGCCTGCTCCAGGACCAGCGCTCCTCGCACGCTGCTGGGCGTCTTGCCCCGGATCGCCACCACGAAGGCGTAGCTGGGCAGCTCGGTGGTGAGCCCCTTCGTCGTCACCGGGAGCACGACGGCCGCACGGGTGGCGAGCTGGCCCTTCGCCTGCTGCCAGCCGACACCCTCGTAGCGGGTGCCGATCGTCCCGGGGCGAAGCAGCACGCCCGCGGTGACGGTGTCGCGGGCATCGATGAGGAAGAAGCCCGACTTGGCGTTCGGGTCGACGTCGAAGGTGTGCAGCACGGCCTGGTCCGCGGCGCTGCCCTGGACCAGCTGCCACGGTGAGGCGCCCAGCCCGCCGACGGCGGACAGCTGGGCGTTGACGCGCGCGTTGAAGCTGTTCGCGGTGGCCCGCACCTGGGCCAGCTTCGCCTGGGTCAGGGCCTTGGTCCCCTGGTTGCTGGCGGCCTGGAGCAGCAGGACCACGCTGACGGCGACCGCGAGCACCAGCGCACCTGCGAAGACCGGCGCGAGCCGGTCACGAAAGCGGGACAAGGCGTTCTCCTTCGGGGTCGGCCGCACCGACGGCAACGGCAGCCGGCAGCGTGATGCAGAAGCGGGCTCCCCCCGAGGGCGACGCGGTGACCGACGCCGTCCCCGCCATCGAGGCGGCGAACTCCGCCACGATGGCCAGCCCGATGCCGGCACCGCGCGTCTTGGTCACGGCGTCGCCCTGACCTCGGTAGAACCTGCTGAAGACCCGCTCGCGGTCCGCCTCGGGAACACCCGCCCCCTGGTCGTCGACCAGCAGCAGCACGTCGTCACCGTCGCGGCGGACGGAGACGGTGATCTCGGAGCCGCTCGGCGAGTACTTCGCCGCGTTGCCGACGAGGTTGCTGACGATGCGCTCCAGCGCCGCGCTGGATCCCCGCACCATGCAGCCCTCCGCCACCCGGGTGCGCAGCTCGTGCGACGCGTAGAGCTCCGGCTGGTCGTTGAGGATGCGCAGCGTCGTCGCGCCGACGTCGAGCAGCTCGTCGCCTGCGGGCTGCATGCCGCGCTCGAGGCGGGAGAAGTCGAGCAGTTGCTCGATGAGCGACTCCAGGGACCGGGCGTTCGCCACCACCCGCTCGAGGAAGGCCCGGCCCTTCTCCTTGTCCATCTCGTCCCAGCCGGAGAGCATCAGCGACGAGAACCCCACGATGGCCGTCACGGGCGTCCGCAGCTCGTGGGAGGCGGTCGCGAGGAAGACGGTCTTGAGCTCGTCGACCGAGCGCATCCGCTCCATCAGGGCCTGCTGCCGTGCGAAGGTCTCGGCGTTGGCGAGCGACGACCCCAGCAGCTCGCTGGCCGTCGTCAGCGCGAGCAGGTCGTGGACCGTCAGCTCATCTCCCGCCACGACCCGCAGCACCCCCAGCACCCGGCCGCCACGGGTCAGGGAGACCGCGAACGTCTGGCCCGGCTCGAGCGGTCCGCCTGTCGGCGAGCTGGGCTGCACCGAGTCGTCGGGTGCCCTGCCCCAGCTGAACACCGGGCGCTCCGTCACCCCGCTCGGCACGGACAGCGACAGCCCCGCGAGGCCGAGGCCGTCCGCGAGGTGCGTGCACGCCGCCGGCAGCACCTGCGCCAGGTCGAGCCCGGACTGGACGACCGGGGCCAGGCCCGCGACGAGGGCGGTGTCCCTCTCGAGGGTTGCCTGGCGCCGGCCCTCGGCCGCGGCCTGCCGCTGCTGCACGACGAGGTACGCCGCGGCACCCGCGGCGACGAGCACCAGCGCGACGGCCCACAGCCACGTGCCGGTCGAGATCCCCGCAGCCGGCAGCCACGCCTCCAGCACCCACCCCTGGGTGCTGTCGAGGTCGAGCGGGACCGAGAAGCGCTGAGCGCCGCTCGGTGCGGTGGAGGTCTGCGCGACGACCGTGCCGCGCGGCCCGCGCACCGCCGCCCCACCGTCGGCCGGGGCGACGTCGGTGAGCACGGCCGCCAGGGACAGCGGCACGCTCCGGTAGCCGGCGATGGCAGCCCGGCGCTGCGCCGTCGTCGCGACCGGCTGCCCGGGACGGAAGACCGGGACCACGATCCGGGCCTGCGGCGCGGTGTCGTCCAGGACAGGGCTGCCGGTGTCCCGCGCGGCGACCAGGGCGTCGCCCGACGGGCCCTGGGCAGCCGTCGGGGGCACCGCCTGGCCCGAGGTGGCGGCCGCGGCGGCCGCCTGGGTGAGCTGCGTCCGGACGGCCTGCGACGCGGGTGCAAGACCCTCGGAGACCGCGGACCGCACGGCGGCATCGACCCGCAGCTTCGCGTGCTCGCTCTGGTCGACGACGACCAGGACGGCGAGCGCCAGGCCGAGCAGGAGCGGCGCGGCCACGGGCACGACGGCACGTGCTCGCACGCTGCCTGCGCGCGTTCTCACCAGCCGAAGGTATACGTCACACGCGCTTCCGCGTGCCGAAACGCCGTCATCCGCCGGGCGGCCTCAGCGGGCCGTCAGCCGGCCACCGCGGAGCGCAGCGTGCGCAGGTTCCCCTTCGGCAGGAAGGGGATGCCCTGCTCCGTCGCCCTGCGGACGATCTCCACGTCCTGGTAGTTGCTGTAGATGACGATCCGCAGGTCCGCGTCCCGCGCGCGCAGCGTCAGCGCGACGTCCAGGCCGGAGGGCCCGGGTGGCATCCGGTAGTCCAGCACCACGACGTCGGGCCGGAAGCCCTCGACCTCGGACAGCGCCGACGCACCGTCCATGACACCGAGCACGGTGTGCCCCTCGAGCTGCAGGTCGAGCACCGCGAGGTCCAGTGCCTCCGGATCGTTGTCAGCGATGAGGATCCGGGCCACCCGCCGGACGCTACCTGCCCCGGTCAGCCCTTGGCGTAGGTCCCCGCGCTCTTGAACTCCACCGCCACGAACGGCTCGTCGCCGATCACCCACGCGTCGTGCCCCGGAGCGATGTGATACGCCTCCCCTGCACCGGCCTCCGCCTCCGTGCCGTCGGTGTGGCTCATGCCGATCCGGCCCGAGAGCACGTACCCCATGTGCTCCGCCTGGCAGGTGTCCGTGCCGACGACCGGCTTGATGCACTCCGACCACCGCCACCCCGGCTCGAAGGTGAACCGTCCGACCTCCGCTCCCCCGACGTGCACGATCTCGATCGTCGTCTTGTCGGGCCGGCGCGTCTCGTCCGGTGTCGACAAGCTCTTCCCCTCGATGCTGGCCATGTTCCCCTCCCAATTTGCTGCGGTCGCGACGAGTCTGCTCCCGGGCAGACCGGGCGGAAAGCCCCAGGAGATGACGACCTGGAGACGCCTCGACGCCTTGGCCGGTCGGCCCGTGTGCGGCAGGCTCGCGGGATGCGCACCGTGGAAGCGGACTACCTCGTCGTCGGGGCCGGGGCGATGGGCATGGCCTTCACCGACGCGCTGATCGACCACGCCGACGTGCGCGTCGCCCTCGTCGACCGACGGCACAGCGTCGGGGGTCACTGGCTGGACGCCTATCCCTTCGTCCGGCTCCACCAGGCCTCGGCGTTCTACGGCGTCCCCTCGACCTTGCTCGGCGGCGGTCGCCTGCAGCAGCACGGTCCGGAGGTCGGGTTGCAGGAGCGCGCGACCGGCGCGGAGGTCTGCGCCTACTACGGGCACGTGCTCACTGAGCGGCTGCTGGTCTCCGGCCGGGTCGCGCTGCACTCCAGCTGCGAGTACCTCGGCGATCGCCGGTTCGTCTCGACGGTCTCCGGCCAGCGGTACGAGGTGCCGGAGCACTGCCGCGTCGTGGACGCGCGCTACCTCTCGCCCGACATCCCGGCCCTCACTCCCCCACCGTTCGAGGTGGCCGACGGCGCCCGTGCGGTCCCGGTGAACGAGCTGGTCCGGCTGACGTCCGCCGCGAGCCAGTACGTCGTCGTCGGGTCGGGCAAGACGGCGACCGATGCCTGCCTCTGGCTGCTCGCCGCGGGAGTCGACCCCGACGCGATCTGCTGGGTCCGGCCACGCGACCCCTGGATGCTGAACCGCGCCGTCGTCCAGCCGGACCCCGTCGTCTTCCTGGGCATGGTCGCCGACACGATGAGGTGCGCGGCAGCGGCGGACTCGTTGGCCGACCTGTTCCTCCGGCTCGAGGCCGCCGGCATCATGCTGCGCGTCGACCCGTCGGTCGTGCCGACGATGGCGAAGGCACCGACGCTCGCGAGCTGGGAGCTGGAGCAGCTGCGCACCCTGCAGAACGTCGTACGACGTGGGCACCTCCGGCGCGTCCGGCCGGGGCACCTCGAGCTCGATGAGGGATCGGTCGCCGTCGCAGCAGACGCTTTGGTCGTGCACTGCGCCGCGCCCGGCCTGAAGTACCCGACGCCGGTGCCGATCTGGTCGCCGACCGCCATCACCCTGCAGGCGATCCGCAGCGGCTTCCCGTGCTTCGGGGCGGCCCTCGCCGGCTACGTCGAGGCGACCCGCAGCGACGACGCGGAGAAGAACCGGCTCTGCCCGCCCACGCCGTACGCGAACACGATGGCCGAGTGGGCGGCGATGAACGTGCTCGGTGCCCGCGCGACGGCGGCGTTCGGTGCGGAGCCGGACATCAAGGCCTGGGCCGACGGCACGACGTTGAACCCGGCCCGCATCCCGGCTGAGCGCAGCGGGGACCCGGAGCTCGCAGACGTGCTGGCGCGCCTCCAGTCCCACGCGGGTCCAGGGCTGGCCCGGCTGCTCGAGCTGAGCGGCTGAGCCGTCCTGCGGAGCTTCTCCCCCGCTCAGACCTTGCGGAGCGCCGTCTCGAGGTCCTCGTCCACGCACGACAGCATCCCGACGATCTGCAGCACCCGGTGCGGGATCCGTCCGCGCGGGGCCACGACCCGGACGGCGACTCCTCTAGCCGCCCCCTCCCTCAGCAGCAGGTCGACGAGGTGCACCGCGGCGCTGTCGAAGAACGTCACCGCGGTCAGGTCGAGCACGAGCCCGGAGGCACCCTCGACGAGCTCCGGCACCTGCGCCTTCCACGGCTCGACGGTCACGACGTCGAGCTCGCCCTCGGCGGTCAGCACGCGGTGCCCCTCCGCCGAGCTGGACTCCTGGATGTTCACGGGTTCTCCCCTGCTGGTCGCCGGTGCAGCACGACGGTGGTCCCGGCGCCCTGCTGCACCTCCATCTCGTCGACGAGGCTGCGCATGATGGTCAGTCCCCGTCCCCGCTCCACGGACGTGGTCGGCGCGCGCCACGTGCCGTTGTCGTGCACCGTGACCACCACGGCCTGCCCGGCCCCGTCGGGCCGCACCGACGCCCGGACGTGGACCCGCTCGGCGGACCGGCGGCCGGCGCCGTGCTCCGCCGCGTTGGCCACCGTCTCCGACGTCGCCAGCACCAGCTCGTCGGTGACCTGGGGATCCAGACCGCGTCCCGCGAGCCAGGCGCCGAGCTCGTGACGCAGCGCCGCCAGCCCGGTGAGGTCCGCCGACAGCACCCGGTCGAAGTCCGTGCCCTGCCAGGCCATCAGCAGCAGGCAGACGTCGTCCCGGACGACCTCGTCGACGAGGAGCTTCGCGGTCAGGTCGCTCACGAGATCCGCGAGCGGCAGGACGTCCACCTCGCCCACGGTGCTGCGCAGCAGCTCGAGCCGTCCGTCGAGGTCGGCGTCCCGGCGCTCGACGAGACCGTCGGTGTAGAGCAGGACGCGGTCGCCCGACTGGAGCTGCAGCTCGGCCTCCGGACGCAGCGCGGGCCGCAGGAACGCCCCAAGAGGTGTCGACCGGCCGTCCCACAGCAGTCGGTTGGCGCCGTCGCGCGGCACGAGGACGGGCGGCGGGTGCCCGGCGCAGGCGTACCGCACGGAGCCGTGGGCGAGGTCGAGCTCGAGGTAGGCGAGGGTCGCCATCCCCGCGGCCTCGACCTGCTCGACGAAGCGGTCGAGACCCGCGAGCAGCCGCGCCGGACCCACCCCGGGCCCCGCGAGCGCGCGCACCGCGCTGCGCAGCTGCCCCATCGCGATGGCAGCACCCAGGCCACGGCCGACGACGTCGCCGACGACGAGGGCGACGACGCCCGGTTCGGCCCAGAAGACGTCGTACCAGTCACCGCCGACCTCCAGCAGCGCTTCGCCCGGCCGGTACGCCGTGGCGATCGCGAAGCGGTCGTCCGCGGGAGGCCGGACGGCGAGCAGGGCGTGCTGCAGCTCGCGCGCGACCCCGGCGCTGTGCTCGTAGCGACGGGCCCGGTCGAGCGCCAGGCCGGCCTGCTGACCGATAGCGGCGAGGACCTCGACGTCGAGGGGCTCGGCACCGGCGTCGTCCCGGGCGGTCACCGACAGCGCGCCCCGGACCTCCGACAGCCCGTGGAGCGGCACCATGACCGACCCCTCGGTGACGACCGGGTGCCGCTCGAACAGCGCCGCCGCGGCGGGTGGCTCCGCCGGAGCACCCGAGGCAGCGTGCAGGGTGAGCACGCCGTCCTCGGCCAGCCAGAGCGTGGCGGAGGCGGCGTGCAGCGATCCGGTCGCCGCGGCCATCACCACGTCGGCGACGGCAGCCACTCCGAGGGCTGCCGACAGCGCGGCCGTGGTCTGCTGGAGCAGCCGGACGCGGGACGCGGACTCCCCCGCGGCGGTCCGGGCCGCGAGCAGCTCGCGCTCGTAGCGAGTCCGTTCGCTGGCTCCGGAGATCGCCACGCGGACGACGTCGTCGGCGTCGACCGCGGCCGTGAGCAGGACGGGTCGGCGGCCGTCGCTTCCCTTGAGCTCCAGGGCAACCTCATCGAGACGCCGTTCGACGAGCAACAACGGAGACAGGTGCGTCTCCCAGTAGATCCGCCCGCCGATCGACAGCAGCTCGCTGAGCCTGCTTCCTTGCACGTCACGACCGATCCAGGACGCGAAGGTGGCGTTGGCGGTCAGCACCGTGCCGTCGAGCGCCATCGTCAGCAGCCCGGCAGGCGCGCGATCCCAGTCGCTCAAGGGCTCACGCGGCGAGGTAGCCGCGCACCGCGGCGACCAGCTCGTCGGGAGCGCTCAGGTTGGGGCAGTGGCCGGTGGCCTCGAGCAGCGTGAGCCGGCTGCCGTCGAGGTGCTCGTGGACGTACCTCCCGACCTCCTCGGGCGCGATGACGTCCTGCCGGCACTGCACGACGAGTGCGGGTGTCCGCACCCTCGCCAGGTCCGCGCGGTTGTCGGAGAGGAAGGTCGTGCGCGCGAACTGCTTGGCGATGAGCGGGTCCGTCCGGCAGAAGCTGCCGCTCAGCTCCTCCCCGAGCTCGGGCCGCTCGGGCGCCCCCATGATGACCGGCGCGATGTGCTGGGCCCAGCCGAGGTAGTTGCCGTCCATCGTCTCGAGCAGCTCGTCGATCTCGTCCTGCCCGAAGCCACCGCGGTAGCCCTCGTCATCGATGTAGCGGGGGCTGGGCCCGACGAGCACCAGGCGGTCGAACAGCTCCGGCCGGTCGGCCGCGGCGAGGACGCCGATCATGGCGCTGACGGAGTGCCCCACGAAGACGGCGGGCGGCAGCGCGAGCGCCTCCAGGACCTCGACCACGTCCTGCGCGTACCCCTGCAGGCTGCTGTAGCGCACCGGGTCGTAGGCCGCGAGATCGGACCTGCCCGCGCCGACGTGGTCGAAGAGCACGACGCGGTGGGACTCCTCGAAGGCCGGCGCCACATAGCGCCACATCCCCTGGTCGCAGCCGAAGCCGTGCGCGAGGACCAGCGGCGGGCCGTCCGCGCGCCCGGACACGGACACGTTGTTCCTGACGAGGGGGTCCACAGCCGAAGGCTACTCGGCGGTAGGACGCATGTCGTTTGCCGAGCGACACACACAGCGCGCGCTGCCGCCGTGCTCAGGAGTAGGCGAAGAACCCCTGGCCGGTCTTGCGGCCGAGCAGACCGGCTTCGCACATGCGCAGCAGCAGGGGCGGCGGGGCGTACAGCTGCTCCTTGAACTCGGCGTACATCGACTGCGCCACCGCGGCGCAGGTGTCGAGGCCGATCAGGTCGGCGAGGTGCAGCGGTCCCATCGGGTGCGCGCAGCCCTTGACCATGCCCTCGTCGATGTCCTCGGCGGAGGCGAAGCCCGACTCGAACATCCGGATGGCGGACAGCAGGTACGGGATGAGCAGCGCGTTGACGA
>CAMLIA010000063.1 GCA_946479905.1 uncultured Frankiales bacterium
CGCGCAGCTTGCCCGCGACGAAGTTGCCGATGTCCTGCTGCGCCTCCTCGGTGGACCCGCCGACGTGCGGCGTGAGGATGACGTTCGGGAGGCCCCGCAGCGGCGAGACGAACTCCTCCCCCTTGGCCTTCGGCTCGACCGGGAAGACGTCCACCGCCGCACCGGCGATGTGCCCCGACTGCACGTGCCGGGCGAGCGCCTCGTGGTCCACGACGAACCCGCGGGACAGGTTCAGGAAGATCGAGCCGGGGCGCATCCGGGCGAACTGCTCCTCGCCGAAGATGCCGCTGTTCGAGGACCGACCGTCGACGTGCAGGGAGACCACGTCGCACTCGGCCAGCAGCTCGTCGAGGGTGCCGCAGCGCCGGGCGTTGCCGAGCGCCAGCCGGTCGGCGGTGTCGAAGAACATCACGCGCATGCCGAGGGCCTCCGCCAGCACCGACAGCTGCGAGCCGATGTTGCCGTAGCCCACGATGCCGAGCCGCCGGCCGCGGACCTCGTGCGACCCGACGGCGGACTTGTCCCAGACACCCGCGTGCATGTCGCGGTTCTTGTCGGTCAGCCGCCGGGTGAGCGCGATCACCTCCGACAGCGCGAGCTCCACGACCGAGCGGGTGTTGGAGAACGGCGCGTTGAAGACCGCCACGCCGCGCTCGGAGGCCGCCGCCAGGTCGATCTGGTTGGTGCCGATGCAGAAGGCCCCGACGGCGAGCAGGTCCTCCGCCGCAGCCAGCGCCCTCGCGGTCAGGGTGGTGTTGGAGCGGAGGCCGAGCAGCTGGACACCCGCCAGCCGCTCGACCAGCTCGTCCTCGGCGAGCGCACGGTCGAGCCGCTCGACCTCGAAGCCGGCGTCGCGCAGCGCGAAGGCGGCGTCGTCGTGGATCGCTTCGAGCAGCAGGGCCCGCATCGTGCACTCCTCAGGGCGTCGGACGGACCCGCGCCCGGGCCTCGCACAAGCACCCCCAGGCTACCGGGCGGCGTTCCCAGCCAGGCTTGACCTCTCTCACAGCCAACGTCCAGGTTCAGGGTGAAGATGGAGGCATGAGCAACACGCACCCGGAGATGCCCGACACCCCCTGGTGGTCCCAGCCCGGGACCACGGCTGTCCTGCCTGCGACCGACCCGGCGCCGCCCCCGCCCCCGCTGGAGCCGCCGGTGGCCAGGCGCCGACGCCGCCCCGGCACCGCGACCCTGCTCGCGCTCGCGCTCGTCGCCGGTGGCGCCGCTGGAGGGGGCGTCGCCGAGTGGCTCCACGACGACAACGGCTCCACCGTCCTGTCGAGCACGCCGCTCGCGAGCGGCACCGTGAAGAACGGCTCGAGCACCATTACGGGTACGCCGGAGAGCGCCGCCGCGATCATCGGGCCCAGCGTCGTGACCATCCAGGTCACCGGCGAGCAGACCAGCGCCTTCGGGACGCAGAGCGTCTCCGACACGGGCTCGGGCGTCATCATCCGCTCGAGCGGTTACGTCCTCACGAACAACCACGTCGTCGCCGCGGCGGTGGGAGGGGGCACCGTCAGCGTGACGCTCTCCGACGGGACGACCGTCCCCGCCCGCATCGTCGGCACGGACAGCACCACCGACCTCGCCGTCATCAAGATCGACGGCCAGTCGGGGCTGAAGGCCGCGACCTTCGCCGCCAGTGAGTCGCTCAAGGTCGGGCAGGCCGTCATCGCGGTGGGCGCACCGCTGGGTCTGTCCAACACGGTGACGGAAGGCATCGTCTCGACACTGCACCGTCCCGTCCGCACCGGTGACAACAGCTCCCAGGCCGTGATCGACGCGGTGCAGACCGACGCCGCGATCAACCCCGGCAACTCAGGCGGTGCTCTCGTCGACCTCGGCGGCCGCGTGGTCGGCATCAACTCGGCCATCGCGTCGGTCGGCAGCACCGGCGGCCAGTCCGGCAACATCGGTGTCGGGTTCGCCATCCCGAGCGAGACGGCGACCAAGGTCGCGGACCAGCTCATCTCGAGCGGCAAGGCGGTGCACTCCCAGATCGGGGTCACCGTCTCGACGAACGACAGCGCGGACAGCGGCACCACCGGCCAGGGCGCCACGATCACCGCCGTCCGGGACGGGTCGCCCGCGCAGAGCGGCGGCCTGAAGGCAGGCGACGTCGTGACGAAGGTCAACGATCGCCAGATCACCGACGGCACCAGCCTGATCGCGGCCATCCGCTCCTACGAGCCCGGCACGACCGTCACGCTGACGGTCGACCGCGGCGGCGCCACCAAGACCCTCAAGGTGAAGCTGGCGGCCGCCCAGGACAGCTGACCCCCCGATCGAGAGGGCCGGCCTTCGGGCCGGCCCTCTCGCACGTCCAGGGACCTCCCAGTCGTCGAGCAGGGTGGTCCCAACCCCCGCCACCAGCCTTGACGGCATGAACCCGAGAAGCACCCGGTGAGCGCCCCGGCCGTGGCGGCCACGCACCCGCTGGCCCCCACCAGCTTGAGCCCGGCCGTCGACATCGTGGTCCCGGTCTTCAACGAGGAGGCTGACCTCGAGCCGTCGGTGCGCCGGCTGCACGGCTACCTGCAGCAGGAGTTCCCGTTCTCCGCCCGCATCACGATCGCCGACAACGCCAGCACCGACGGCACCTGGGCCATCGCCGCCCGCCTCGCCGACGAGCTCCCGGGGGTACGCGCCGAGCACCTGCCCGCGAAGGGTCGGGGCCGCGCGCTGAAGCGGGCCTGGGGCGGCAGCGATGCCGCGGTGCTCGCCTACATGGACGTCGACCTGTCGACGGACCTCGGGGCGCTGCTGCCGCTGGTCGCGCCGCTGCTCTCGGGGCACAGCGACGTGGCCATCGGCACCCGGCTCGCACGGTCCGCGCGGGTGCGTCGCGGCGCCAAGCGGGAGCTCATCAGCCGCTGCTACAACCTCATCCTGCACGCGACGCTGACGACGCGGTTCTCCGACGCGCAGTGCGGCTTCAAGGCCATCCGGGCCGATCGCGCGCAGCTGCTGCTGCCGCTGGTCGAGGACGACGCGTGGTTCTTCGACACCGAGCTGCTGGTGCTCGCCGAGCGGTCCGGGCTCCGCATCCACGAGGTGCCGGTGGACTGGGTCGACGACCCGGACTCCCGGGTGGACCTCGTGCACACCGCCCTCGAGGACCTGCGAGGGGTGGTGCGGCTCGGGCGCGGGCTCGCGACGGGGGCCCTGCCGCTGCCGGAGCTGCGCAGCGCCTTCGGCCGCAGCGGCGACGGGCACACCGGTCTGGTCGGCCAGCTGCTCAGGTTCGGCGCGGTCGGTGTGCTCAGCACGCTGGCCTACCTGCTGCTGTTCGTCGGCCTGCACCCGACCGTCGGCGGGCAGGCCGCGAACCTCGTCGCCCTCGGCACCACCGCGGTGGCCAACACCGCAGCGAACCGGCGCTTCACCTTCTCGGTCCGTGGTCGGGCGGAAGCGGGCAAGCACCACGCCCAGGGCCTGCTCGTCTTCGCGGCGGCGCTCGCCCTGACGTCGGGAGCCCTCGCCCTGCTGCACGTGGTCACCGAGCCGAGCCGCGCCCTCGAGGCGACCGTGCTGGTGGTGGCCAACCTGGCCGCGACAGCGCTGCGGTTCGTCGCCCTGCGGGCTGGGTGGTCCGCGCATGAACGCGGCCCCACCGACCGGCAGGGGTCGGGCTGGAGCCCCAGCCGGGCCCGCGCGAGGGCGCTACCCCGACCCCTGACCAGTCCTCAGCGCACTGACCCGGCAGGGGTCGGGCTGGAGCCCCGGAGAGCCACCTCCGGGGGCGCTACCCCGACCCCGGGCGCACAGCTTCAGACGCCGATGGCGCTGAAGCCCCCGTCGACGTAGACGATCTGGCCGGTCGTCGCCGGGAACCAGTCGCTCATCAGCGCGACGACCGCCTGGGCGACGGGCTCGGAGTCGGTGACGTCCCATCCCAGCGGCGCGCGCTCGCCCCACGCGTCCTCGAACTGCGCGAAGCCGGGGATGGCCTTCGCCGCCATCGTCTTCAGCGGTCCGGCGCTCACGAGGTTGGAGCGGATGCCGTGCGCCCCGAGATCCCTTGCCAGGTAGCGGTTCGCGCTCTCCAGACCGGCCTTGGCCACGCCCATCCAGTCGTAGGCGGGCCAGGCCATCCGGGCGTCGAAGTCCAGTCCGACGTACGACGACCCGCGCGGCATGAGCGACAGCGACGCCCGGGCGAGCGCCGCGTAGGACCACGTGGACACCTGGACCGCGGTGGCGACCGACTCCCACGGGGTGTCGAGCAGGCCCTGCCCGAGGCAGTCGGCGGGGGCGAACCCGATGGCGTGCAGCACGCCGTCCAGGCCGTCGACGTGCTCGCGCACCCGCTTGGGCAGCAGCTCGAGGTGCTCCTCGGACGTCACGTCGAGCTCGACGACGGGCGCCTCGACGGGCAGCCGCTTGGCGATGCGCGTGGTGAGCGACAGCGAGCGGCCGAAGCCGGTGAGGACGACGGTGGCGCCCTGCTCCTGGGCGAGCCGCGCGACCGAGAACGCGATGGAGGAGTCCGTGAGGACGCCGGTGACGAGCAGGCGCTTGCCTTCGAGCAGCATGGTCAGTCCTCCGCGAGGTGGTCGGCGAGCGCGAGCTGCAGGCGCTTCGCGTCGGTCCAGAAGACGCCGCCCTCTGGCAGCTCGAGCAGGTCGGCGCCGATCCCGGCTGCCAGCGACCGGCCCAGGTCGGCGGGGTGCAGCGCGTCGCCCTCCTGGGTCACGACCAGGGTCGGGACGTCGAGCGCGAGCAGCAGGGCGCGGTCGGGCAGCGGGCGGTCCTCGAACCGCGGTGCCGGCGCCGGCTTGGTGACGAGCTGCTGCGCGCGGCGGAGCACGAGAGCGTCGACACCTCGCCGCGCGCGCACGTCCGCAGGGACCTCCTCCAGCAGCACGTCGGCCACCGCGCGTGCGTCCACCGCGGTGATCGCGGCGCCGAGCCGGTGCAGCCGGTCGGTCGCGCCGTCGCGACGGGTGTCGTCGATGGCCGCCGGCAGCACGAAGGCGAGCTTGCGGAAGCGGGAGACGTCCCGGGTCAGCGCGCGCAGCAGGGCACCCGCTCCCAGCGAGAGCCCGACGGCCTGCGAGGCGCCGACGGCGTCGGCGACCGCGAGCAGGTCGTCGGCCAGCGTGTCGTAGTCCCAGCCCTCGGGCTGCACAGCGCTGTCGCCGTGGCCGCGGAAGTCCAGCAGCACCCGGGTCCCGGGCACCCGGGTCGCGAGTGGCCGGGTCTCGGCGACGGAGCCGCCGAGACCGTGGGCGAAGACCGTGACCGGGTCGCCCTCACCGAGCACGACGAAGGAGACCCCGTCGACGACGCCCGACGGAGCGGGGGCCAACGTCATGCGGGGTCCCCGTGGAAGCGTGAGCGGGGCGAGCGGTTGCGCGGGGTGCACATCAGTGGCCCATGCCGAGGCCACCGTCGACAGGCACGACGGCCCCGTTGACGTAGGACGCCTCGTCGGAGGCGAGGAAGGCCAGCACCGCCGCCACCTCGTCGACGTGCGCCATCCGGCCGGCGGGGATGCTGGCGAGCACCTGCTCCCGGCGCACGTCGCCCAGCTCGGCGGTCATGTCGGTGTCGATGAAGCCGGGGGCCACGACGTTGGCCGTGATGTTGCGCGACCCCAGCTCCCGCGCCAGCGAGCGGCTGAAGCCGACGAGGCCGGCCTTCGAGGCGGCGTACGACGCCTGGCCGGCGGACCCGGAGAGCCCGACCACCGAGGAGACGAACAGCAGCCGGCCCCAGCGGCTGCGCAGCATGGTCTTGGAGGCCCGCTTGGCCAGCCGGTAGGCCGAGGTGAGGTTGGTGTCCAGGACCGAGGTGAACGACTCCTCGGTCATCCGCAGCAGCAGCTGGTCGTCGGTGATGCCGGCGTTGCAGACGAGGATCTCGACGGGGCCGAGGGCCTCCTCGACGGCAGTGAAGGCGTGGTCGACGTCCTCGGCGGAGGTGACGTCGCACTTCACCGTGAACAGCCCGTCCACCTCACCCGAGCGGGAGGTCACGGCGACGCGATGTCCTTGCGCAGCAAGGGATCTCGCCGTGGCGAGGCCGATGCCTCGGTTGCCGCCCGTCACGAGGGCGGTGCGGCTGGTCACTGCGGGCCGTTCGGGCGCTTGCCGCGCCGGGAGGGCAGGGCCGCGAGGGCCTCGAGCAGCTTGGCGCGGGTGTCGGCCGGCTCGATGACCTCGTCGACCGCACCGCACTCGAGCGCCCGGGTGAGACCGCCCGTCGTCGACTCGTGCTGGGCGGCGAGCCGGGTCACGAGCGCTGCGCGCTCCGCGGGGTCCTTCACGGCGGCGAGCTCGCGCTTGTTGAGCACCTCCACGGCAGCGGTCGCACCCATCACGTCGACCTGCGCGCCGGGCCAGGCGAAGACGGCGTCCGCGCCCAGGCCCTTGGAGCCCATCGCGATGAACGCGCCGCCGTAGGCCTTGCGGGTGATGACGGTGAGCCGCGGGACACGGGCACCGGCGTAGGCGTGCAGCAGCTTGGCGCCGCGCCGGAGCACGCCCTCGTCCTCCTGACCGACGCCGGGCAGGTAGCCCGGCACGTCGACGAGGAAGACCAACGGCAGGCCCATCGTGTCGCACCACGTCACGAAGCGGCCGGTCTTGTCGCCGGTCGCGGCATCGAGGCAGCCGGCCATCCGCTGCGGGTCGTTGGCCACGACGCCGACCGTGCGGCCACCGAGCCGGCCGAGCATCGTCACGGCGCTGGTCGCCCAGTCGCGGTGCAGCTCGAGGTAGCTGCCGGGGTCGAGCACCGCCCGGACGACGGGCCGCACGTCGTAGCTCTGCCGCGGGTCGCTGGGGACGAGGGTGCCCGGGTCGACCGTGCTGCCGTCGGGGCAGCTGCCGTGCTGCTTGCCGAGCAGCAGCGCGATCCGGCGCGCGCTGTAGAGGGCCTCGTCGTCGGTGGGCGCGACGAGGTGCGCGACGCCGCTCAGGGTGCCGTGCGTGTGCGGGCCGCCGAGCCGCTCCATGTCGATGTCCTCGCCGGTGACGCGGCGGACGACGTCGGGTCCCGTGACGAACACCCGGCCGGAGGGGCCCATCACGACGACGTCGGTCAACGCCGGGCCGTAGGCCGCACCGCCCGCGGCCGGGCCGAGGACGACGGAGATCTGCGGGATGCGACCGGAGGCGCGGGTCTGCGCGGCGAAGATCCGGCCGACCGCGTCGAGCGAGCCGACGCCCTCGCGCAGCCGGGCGCCGCCCGAGTGCCAGATGCCGATGCAGGGCGCCTGCCGCAGGTTCGCGATGTCGGTGGCGTCGCAGATCGCGCCGCAGCCCTCGATGCCGAGGGCACCGCCCTGCTTGGTCGGGTCGGTCGCGAAGGCGACCGTCTCGATGCCGCCGATGACGCCCATGCCGACGGCCACGCCGTCGACGTCGATCATCAGGTCCCAGTCGTCGAAGACCGTGTCGAGGCGCTCCCGGCAGACCGCCGACACCTGGTCCTTGTCGAGGACGGCGCTCGGCTGCTCGAGCGGTTCGGCAGTCATCGCAGGAACACCAGCGACACGTCGTGGCCACCGAAGCCGAAGGAGGTCGACAGCGCGGCGTCGTGCACGAGCTCGCGCGGGTCGACGCGGACGGCGTCGACGTCGGCCTCGTCGTCCTGGTCGTCGAGGTTGCGGACCGGCGGCACCAGCCCGTCCCGCAGTGCGACGACGGTGGCGACCGCCTCGACCGCGCCGGCGGCGCCGAGCAGGTGGCCGGTGCAGGACTTGGTCGCCGTGACGGCCGGCCGGTGGCTGCCGAGGGCGAGGCCGAGGGCGCGCGCCTCCGCCACGTCCCCGAGGGGGGTGGACGTCGCGTGCGCGTTGACGTGACCGATGTCGGTCGCGGTGATGCCGGCGTCGGCGAGCGCGAGCGTGATGCTGCGGGCCGCCCCGTCGCCGGACGGGTCCGGCGCGGTGACGTGGTGGGCGTCGGCGGCCAGCCCGGCACCGCCGAGCCAGCCGTGGACGCGGGCACCGCGGGCGGCGGCGTGCGCCTCGGTCTCGAGGACCAGCACCCCGGCGCCCTCGCCGAGCACGAAGCCGTCCCGGCCCTTGTCGTACGGGCGGGAGGCCGCCTCGGGCGCGTCGTGCCGCGTCGACAGCGCGCGCATCTGGGCGAAGCCGGCCATCGGCAGCGGGTGCACGCAGGCCTCCGAACCGCCGGCGACCACGACGTCCACGGCGCCGGAGCGCAGCAGCGTCAGGGCCTGGGCGATGGCCTCGGCGCCGGAGGCGCAGGCGCTGACGGGCGTGTGCACGCCGGCCCGGGCCTTCAACGCGAGGCCGACCGTGGCGGCCGGCCCGTTCGGCATGAGCATCGGCACGAGGTGCGGGCTGACGGCCCGCGGGCCCTTGGCGTGCAGCACGTCGTACTGGCTGAGGATGGTCAGCGCCCCACCGATGCCCGAGCCGATGACGACTGCCAGGCGGGTGGGCTCGACCTCCGGCTCGCCGGCGTCGGCCCAGGCCTCGCGCGCGGCGACGAGCGCCAGCTGCTGCACCCGGTCGAGGGTGCGCGCCTCGATGCGCTCCAGGCGCCCTTCGAGGTCCACGGTCGCTGCCAACCGGGCCGGCAGCGCATCCCACTGCTCGCCCTCGAGCAGCCGCACCCCGGAGCGCCCGGTCAGCAGGCCCTCCGTGAGGGCGGCGACATCAGGGCCGAGCGGGGTGAGAGCCCCCAGCCCGGTGACAGCGACCCGGGTCATCAGGCAGGAACCCCAGCAGCCGCGATGTAGTCGATGGCGTCGCCCACGGTCTTGAGGGTCTCGAGCGCCTCGTCGGGGATGCGGACGCCGAAGCGCTCCTCGCAGGCCACGACGACCTCGACCATGGTGAGGCTGTCGACCTCGAGGTCGTTCTCGAACGTCGCCTCGCGGGTGACCTTGTCGGCGGGCACGCCGGAGACCTCCTCGAGGACCTCGGCGAGGCCGGTGAGGACGTCGGTCTGGGTGAGCGTCATTGCTTGTCTCCTAAGGGGTGTGCGGGGGTTACGGAAGGATGACCACTTGGGCGGCGGCGGTGAGGCCGGCGCCGAAGCCGACGAGCAGGACGGCGTCACCGGACGCCACCTGCCCGAGCTCGAGGAGGCGGTCGAGCGCCAGCGGCACCGAGGCCGCGGACGTGTTGCCGCTGTCGACGATGTCGCGAGCGACGACGACGTGGTCGCCGAGGCCGAGGTGGGCCACGACCGACTCGGTGATGCGCAGGTTGGCCTGGTGCGGCACGAACGCCTTGAGGTCGGCGAGCTCCAGGCCCGCCTCCTCGACAGCGCTGCGGCACAGCGCCGGCAGCGAGGTGGTGGCCCAGCGGTAGATCGCCCGGCCCTCCATCGCCAGCCGCGGGGGCACGCCGTGGATCGTGAGCTTGTCGTGCTGCTCGCCGTCGTGCGCCCAGACCACCGGTCCGATGGCGTCGACCTCGGAGCGCGACACGACGGCCGCGCCGGCGCCGTCGCCGAAGAGGAACGCCGAGCCGCGGTCGTCGTGGTCGAGCATGTCGAGCAGCCGCTCGGAGCCGATGACGAGGACGTGCTCGGCGGTGCCGACCCGCACGGTGTCGGCTGCGAGGCCGACCGCGTACGCGAAGCCGGCGCAGCCCGCCCCGATGTCCGTCGCCCCCGCAGCGGAGGCACCGAGGCGGGCCGCGATCTCGGGGGCCCCACCCGGGAGGGGGCCCGGCATGGAGCAGGTCGCGAGCATCACGAGCCCGACCTGCGAGGCGTCGAGGCCGGCCGCGGCCAGCGCCTTGCCGCCGGCGACGACGGCCATCTCGACGACGGACTCGTCCGGGGCGGCCGCGCCGCGAGTGACGATGCCGGAGCGCTCCCGGATCCACTCGTCGGAGGAGCCGATGCGCTCGGCGATCCCGTGGTTGTCGATGCGGTTGCCCGGCCGGAAGGAGCCGACACCGGCGATCCGGGCGCCGGCCAGGACGCGGGCCCTCACGCGGGCACCGGCAGGTCGGCCGGGGTCTTCACCGCGGTGAGCGGGACACCGGGCAGCGCGCGCTTCGCCAGGGCGGTCAGCGTGCCGCCGGGGGCGAGCTCCACGATCGCGGACGGTTCCGTCCCGGCGATGGTGGCCAGGCAGAGGTCGAAGCGCACCGGCCCCGTCAGCTGACCCACCAGGCGGTCGAGCAGCTCGCGGCCGCTGGTGACCACGGCGCCGTCGGCGTTCGCGACGACCAGGCACTGCGGGTCGGCCGGGGTCAGCCCCGACACCAGCTCGCGGAGGCGGGGTACGGCCGGAGCCATCGCACTGGTGTGGAAGGCCCCTGCGGTCTCCAGTCGTCGTACCCGCGCTCCGCCCGGCTGCCGGGCCGCGAGCTCGTCGAGCGCCGCGACCGGACCGCCGTAGACGGTCTGCCCGGCGACGTTGACGGTGGCCGCCTCCAGCCCGCGCTCGGCGCCCGCCGAGCCGACACCCTCGGCGTCGCCACCGCGGGTGGCGACCATGCCGGTGGGGGCGAGTGCGGCGGCAGCGGCCATCGCCCGGCCGCGCTCGGCGGCCAGCACGACCGCCTCGGTGGGGGTGATGACGCCGGCGACGGCGAGAGCGGCGAGCTCACCGACGCTGTGCCCGCAGACCACGTCCGGCTGCAGCCCCAGGGCCCGCCAGGACAGCAGCGCCGCGGCCGTGAGCAGCGGCTGGGCGATCGCGGTGTCGCGGATCTCGTCGGCGTCGGCCGCCGTCCCGAGACCGAGCAGGTCGAGACCGGCCGCCTGGGACCACGCCGTGAGCTCGTCGGCGACGCCGGCACGGTCGAGCCAGGGCACGAGCATGCCGGGCGACTGAGAGCCTTGACCGGGCGCGAGGAGGACGAGCACGCGTCAAGCCTCGTGGCTCGAGGCCCTGTCAGCCGCAGCGGACCCGGACCGAAAGGTCACGTGGACTTTGTAGGAAACCTACAGATCCTGTGTCCGGCCTATGACGAACGCAACACGAACCGCCTGCGCGTCCCGCGGATGCGTCAGATCGAGGCCGATGAGGTCCTGCACCTTGCGCAGCCGGTAGCGCACGGTGTTCGCGTGGACGTAGAGCTCCCGGGCGGTCGCCTCGAGGCTGCCGCCGGTCTCCAGGAACGCCGCGCAGGTCTCCAGCAGGTCCCCGCCCGAGGAGGCGAGCGGACCGTGGACCTCCTCCAACAACCGGGCCCGCGCGGACTCGTCGCCGAGCACGGCGCGCTCGGCCAGCAGCTCGCTGGCGTGGACCGGTCGCGGGGCGGACGGCCACGCCGCGACCGCGGCCAGGCCGGCCAGCGCCTCGCGCACCGAGACGGCCGCCGAGGCGAGGTCGTCGACGACCGGGCCGACGACGACGGGGCCGGGTGGGAGCCCGGCCGCGATCTGCTTCACCGCGCTCTCCGGCTTGCCCTTGCCCCCGATGACCGCGAGCAGCGCGGCGCCGGTCTCCCCGGTCAGGACGAACAGCCCGCTGTGCCGGCCGTGGCCGCGCAGGTCCTCCAGCCGGTCCTCCACCGGGCCCGCCGGCATGGGCGCGGCCAGCGCGGTGGTCCAGGCCGGGCGGCCCCAGCCGAGCGAGCCGGCGCGTGACAGCGTGAGGTCCCCGACCTGCCCCCGCACGAGCGCCTCGACGACGCCGGCCTCGAGCCGGGCGTCCCAGGCTCCGCGCGCCTCCGCGGCGGCGGCGTACACCTCGGCGGCGGCGAAGGCGATCTCGCGGCTGTAGCGCAGCACCGCCTCGCGCAGCTCCTGCTCGTGGCCCGGCTCGGCGAGGTCGGGGACGTGCTCGTCGAGGACGGCGACGACGACCCGGATGAGCTGGACCGTCTGCTTCAGGTTGACGGCGCGCGCGAGCTCGCGCGGGGCGGCACCGAAGACGTCCGGCGCGGGCGACGGTGCCGCGTCGGCGTCACGCAGCCAGGTGGTGAAGGCGCTGATGCCGGCCTGCACGACGAGGCCGACGTCCGCGCGCTGCGCCGGGGCGAGGGCCGTGAACCACGGCAGTGCCTCCATCTGCTGCACGGCCTCGGTCGACAGCCGCGACTGCGCCCGCCGGACCCGCTGCCACGTCGACGCCACGGCGGAAGGCTACGGGGAGACGCCGAAGGACCCCGGCAGGCGGCGCCGGGGTCCCTCGGGGGGCGCTACTGCTTGACGGCGGAGACGTCGAACTCGAGCGTGATCTTGTCGGAGATCAGCACGCCGCCGGTCTCGAGGGCGGCGTTGTACTCGATGCCCCAGTCCTTGCGGTTGAGCACGCCCTTGCCCTCGAACCCCGCACGGGTGTTGCCGAACGGGTCCTTGGCGGTGCCGGTGCGCTCCCAGGTGAGGGTGACGGGCTTGGTGACGTCCTTGAGGGTGAGGTCGCCGGTCATCTCGAAGGTGTCGTCGTCGACCTTCTTCACACCGGTGCTCACGAACCGGCCGGTCGGGTAGGTCGGGGCGTCGAAGAAGTCGTTGGTGCGCAGGTGCTCGTCGCGCTGCTTCTGGCCCGTGCTGACCGACGCGATCTGGAAGGTCACCTCGGCGGTGCTCCTGGTCGGGTCCTCGAAGTCGAGGTGCGCCGTGCCCGCGAACTCCTCGAAGCTGCCGCGGACCTTGGTGACCATGGCGTGCCGGGCGGTGAAGCCGAGCCTGGTGTGGGTCGGGTCGAGCGCGTAGTCGCCGGTCAGCTCGGCAGCGGTGGCGGTGGTCTGTGGTGCGGTCATGGGGTTCTCCTCGGGTCTCGGGTGGACGCTGTGGCTCGTACAACCGACCGTAGTCCCATTTTATTGCGTGTTCAAGTTTTGCAGACGCAACTTTCTCAGCCGGTGAGCACTGCCTGCGTCTGCGTGGTCGTGCTGACCAGGCGGCCGTCGCCGTCGCGGACCTGGGTGACGACGACGATCGTGGTCCGTCCGACGTGGAGCGGGGACGCCACGGCCTCGACGTACCCGCCTCGCACCCCGCGAAGCAGGTTCGTCGACGACGACAGCGTCGACGTGCCCGAGCCCGGCGGCAGGTTGAGGAACGCGCAGACCGCGCCGACGCTGTCGGCGAGCGTCATGAGCGCGCCGCCGTGCAGCGCCCCGCCGAGCGTCGTGCGCTCCTCGGCCCACGCCAGCCGGCCGCGGCACTCCCCGGCGTCGGCGGCGGTGAGCTCGACGCCCGCCGCACGCGCGAACGGCATGGTCGCGAGCAGCTCGTCGAGGGTCATGCGAAGGCCTTCTCGAGCGCCCCCAGCGCGTCGTCCAGCCCGGTCAGCATCGACTGCAGGTGCGGGAGGGTACGGCGGCAGCCGGTGAGCCCGAACTGCAGCTGCGTGTCGTAGCTGGTGCAGGTGATGTTGAGCGCCTGGCCCGACGTGGGGATGGACAGCGGGTACATCCCGTCGAGCCGGGCGCCGTTCCAGTAGAGCGGGTGCCGCGGGCCGGGCACGTTGCTGATGATGAGGTTGAACGGCGGGCGCAGGACCGGCGGCACCCCGAACAGGGTGTTGAGCAGCAGCGGCGACATGATCCCGGCGGACAGCGCGGTGACCTGCAGCTGGGACAGCCCCTTCAGCGAGGCCTTGGCGTGCCGGGTCGAGTCGCGGACGTGCAGCAGCCGGGCCTCGGCGTCGTCGAGGTGGGTGCCCAGGGAGCACAGGATGGCGCCGACGGCGTTGCCCTCTGCGCTGTCGTCGGTCCGCAGGGACACCGGCGTCATCGCGACGAGCGAGTCGTCGGGCAGCGCGTCGAAGCCCTGCAGGTAGTCACGCAGCGCGCCGGCGGACATGGCCAGCACCACGTCGTTGATCGTGGCGTCGGCCTTCTTGGCGACGGTCCGGATGCGGTCGAGCTCCCACGCGTCGCCCGCGAAGCGCCGGCTGCCGCTGATGGGCACGTTGAGCATGCTCCTCGGGGCCTGACCCGGCAGCACCGCGCCCTCGTGCCGGATCCCCTGCTCGACCAGCGAGACCACCTTCGGCCCGAGCGTCACGGCGTCGAGCGCTGCGTGCAGGCCACCTGACACCAGGCCCGCGACGTCCAGGCCGCCTCGCCTGCCGCTGCGCGGCCGGCGTGCGAACGGCATCGGGACGTCGCGCTCCTCGGGGTCGGCGGACAGGCTGCGCTCCAGCAGGCGCAGGCCGGAGACGCCGTCCATGAGCGCGTGGTGGATCTTGGTGTAGACCGCGAACCGGCCGTCCTCGAGCCCCTCGATGAGGTGCATCTCCCAGAGCGGCCGCTGCCGGTCGAGCAGCGTCGAGTGCAGCCGGCTGCACAGCGCGAGCAGCTCCCGCATGCGTCCCGGCTTGGGCAGCGAGGAGTGCCTGACGTGGTGCTCGAGGTCGATCGCCGCGTCCTCCTCCCACGCCCACTGGCCGAGCGTGCCGAGCCCGCGGGTCAGCCGCTTGCGGAACAGCGGCGCGACGTCGGTCGTCGCGACGGCTGCCGCGTAGATCTCGGCGAGGTCGTGCACGTCGGAGTCGGCCGGGGGCCGGAACAGCTGCAGGCTGCCGACGTGCATCGGCTGGTCCCGGGTCTCCGGCAGCAGGAAGGCGGCATCGGTCGGCGAGACGAGCGAGGGCAGCAGTGACACGGGATCTCCTCCTCAGTGCGCGTCGCGGACGAGCTGCTCGGCCTTCTTGAGCTCCCGCTTCGGCGCGCGCGCGGCCAGGGTGGGCAGGGCGCCGCGCAGGAGCGGGACGCCGCGCAGCCAGCGCTGGGCGTAGACGTGCGCCTTGCGCCGCTCGATGCCGGCGACGAGCCGCTCGACGGCGGGTGCCACCGGGTAGGTGCTGCCGAACGGCGGCGGCAGCGACGAGCGGAGCGTGGCCAGCGCCGGGTCCGCGTCGGCCTCGCGCACCATGTCGGTGTCGGTGAACGCGAGGTACGCGACCCCGACCTTCACCTTGTGGTGCCGCAGCTCGCTGCGCAGGCTGTGCGCGAAGGCCTCGACCCCGGCCTTGCTGGCGCAGTACGCGGCCATGAACGGCGCGGGCACGAAGGCGGCCAGCGAGGCGATCTGCAGGTAGTAGCCGCGACTCGCGACCAAGGCGGGCAGGAAGGCCCGCACGGTCCGGGTGCTCCCCATCAGGTTGACCTCGAGCACCCGCTCGAACTCGGCGGCGTCCTCGAGGAGGAACGGGCCGCCCTTGCCGATGCCCGCGTTGGAGACCAGCACGTCGACCCTCCCGAAGTGCTGCACCACCTCGGCGGCGACCACGGCGAGCGAGGCGGGGTCGGTGACGTCGACGGTCCACGCCCGGGCGTCGGGCAGGTCCGCGGCGACCTTCTCGACGAGCGCCGCGTCGCGGTCGAGCAGCGCGATCCGGGCGCCCTTGCCGGCGAGCTGGCGAGCCATCCCCTCGCCCAGTCCTCGGCCCGCGCCCGTGATGACCACTACCTGCTGCTTCATGCGCCCTCCTCCGCGCCCAGCCTGTCAGACCGGGAGCGCGAGGAGCTCACCGCCTGAGCAGCCTGCGCTTGCGCGCGGGCGCGGGCGCGCCGACCAGCGCTGCCGCCAGCCCCTGGAGCGCGAGGCGGGCCGGCGACCCGGCTGCCGCCTCGGCGAGGGTGCGGCCGACGGCCAGGGCGGCGTCGAGCGCCTCGAGGTCGTGCGGCACCACCGTGAGGGTGTCCACGCCGGCGTAGCGCTGGAGCGCCGTCCGGACCTCCTGCTCGGCGTCGCCGGGGATGGCGCTCGCGCGCAACCGGTTGACCACGACCGTGGGCACGATCCCCGGGACGGCCGCCTTCAGCTCGGAGAGGCCGCGCACCAGCCGCTGCAGACCGACCGGGTCGGCGGAACCGACCACGACGACGGTGTCGGCCTGGGCCAGCACCGCCAGCGTCGCCCCGTTGCGCCGGGGCGCCATCGTGTCGTAGGCGAGCTCCTCGTCCTGCTCGAGGGCGAAGCCGCAGTCCACGACGGTGACGGCGGCGAGGGAGCGCGCGAGGGTGAGCACGACCTCGAGCGCCGAGGGTCGCAGCTCGGGCCAGCGCTCGGCGCGGGCGATGCCCGTGAGCACGCGCAGCGCGGGCGCGACCTCGCGCGCGAAGCCGGCCAGGGCAGGGACGTCCAGCAGCCCGTTGTTGGCCTGCCGGCAGGCGGCGGCGAGGCCGGGTGACTCGTCGAGCAGGCCCAGCACCTGCGCCACCACCCCGCCGTAGACGTCCGCGTCCACCAGCAGCGCCTGCCAGCCGAGCACCGCGAGCTCGGCGGCCAGGCCGACGGCGACCGTGGTGCGGCCCGGCGCGCCGGTCGGGCCCCACACCGCCACCACCCGGCCCGTCCCCGGCAGCGTCTCGGGCTCCTCGACCGGCGCGGGAGCCTCGGGCAGCGCGGACCGCGGGTCGGCCAGGCCGGAGAGGTCCGACGGCGTGGGCGTGAGCGCGACCACTGCCTCGACGACGGCGGCGCTGATCGTCTCCGGTCCCGCGTCCGCCGGGAGCACGGCCGACACCCCGAGCTGGCGCAGCCGTCGCTCCGCGTCCTCGTCACCGGGCGGCACGAGGCCGACGACCGCGACGCCCGCGACGGCCAGCCGGGTGAGCGCCTCCCGGTCCAGGCGGCGGAGGTCGGCGGACAGCAGCACCGCCCGGGCCTGGCCGGTGGCGGCGGTGGCGAGCAGGTCGGCGAGGTCGACGCAGCGGCGCACCACGGCCACGCCGAGGTCGCCCCGGGACAGCGCCGCGACCAGGCGCGCCTCCCAGACGGCGTCGCTGACGGCCGTCAGCACCGGCACCAGCATCACGGCACCGGGGACGCGGTCGCGAGCGGCGCCAGCTGCGCGTCGGGCACCCGCACGAGGTCCACCGTGCCGTCAGCGAGGGCCTGGACGACGGCGAGCACCTGGCTCGGGTCCACCGTCAGCACGACGGGCACGGTCTGCCCGCTGGAGGTGAGGCCGCTGGAGCGGGTGACCCGCGCGACGACGACGTCGCTCAGCACCAGGCGCGGCACGGTCAGGTCGACGCCCTTCTCGCCGCGGCGGATCGCCTTGTCGTCGGGTGTCACGTAGAGGTCCACGACGTCGCCGCCCCGCAGGTCCGTCGGCAGGTGCCCGTAGCCCACCGGGACCGTGATGTCGCGCCGCTGCACCTGCTTGCCAGGGGCGGTCAGCGCGTCGTGCGGCAGCAGCTCGTGCGCCCCCACCGTGCGCAGCACGACGTAGCCCACGGGTGCCGGCCCCGCGAGGTAGCGCCCGCTCGTCCCGAACAGCCGGACCCTGGTGAGCTCGACGTCGCCCGCGGTGAGCACGGTCCCCGGCGCCAGCACGTGCGTCGTCGACCAGACCTGCTGGGAGCGGTCGGCGCCGGCCAGCACCTTCGCGCCCACGAGGACGCTGACGAGGACGAGCAGCACTCCCAGGACGAGCCGGCCGTCGAGCCAGCTCGGGGTGGCCAGCCGGGACGCCGACGGCGAGCCGGGGTCGTTCACGTGCGAGTCCTCTCGTCGGGCGTGCGGCCCGCATGGTGTCGCATCCGGTACCGCTTTCGCACTGGGGGCTGTGGACGTCGTACGAACGCACGCAACCGGTGGCATGCTGACGCAAGCGCACACCAGTACGGAGGTCCGGTGCCCAGTCCACGGTTCCTGCAGCTGTCCGACGTCGCCGACGTGCTGAACATCTCGGCGTCGCAGACCTACGCCCTGGTGCGCAACGGCGAGCTGCCCGCCATCAAGATCGGCGGGCGGGGGCAGTGGCGGGTGGAGGCCAGCGCCCTCGAGGACTACATCCAGCGGATGTACGCCGAGACCAGGGCGTTCGTGGAGCAGCACCCGCTCGGCGCCGGGGAGAGCGTTCCGGAGGACTAGCCCCAGCTCCTGACCGCCCCGACCGCCACGAGCGGCACGAGTCGCACCTGGCGGACCGCCCCGGCCCGACGGGCCTCCCCGGCCGCGTGCTCGGCGAGGTCGACGTGATCGGCGCCGACCCGGTCCAGCGTGCCGCCGAGCACCGACCCGTCGACGAGCACGACCTGCACGCCGGACCTGCTGCGCACCAGACCCTTCAGCGCCCAGCGCAGGTCCAGCCTCCGGACCACCTCGCCCTCTGACCCCGGCACCTCGGCGCGGCCCCCCACCCCGGTCACGGACAGCAGGGACGCGGCCGGCAGGAGCAGCTCCCCGCCCCCGTCCTCCTGGATCAGCAGCCAGTCGGGACCTGCGTCGAGCAGCCGGCCGCGGGTCGTCCCCAGGCCGGCTGCCTGCATGGACACGGAGGCACCGACAGCCGGGCGGAGCCGGTCGACCAGCCGCAGCTGCCCGACCTCGCGCCGGGTCCGGTCAGCCACCTCCGCAGCGAGCTCCGCCGCCTGCGCGGCGGCCAGCTGCCCGTCCAGGTCGGCGAACAGCTCCTCCCAGCGCATGCCCCCACCCTGCCCGACTTGTGCACCGGTTGGCTACCCCACTTGACCACGGGTTGTCGAAGGCATACAAAGGCAAACGAAGGCAAACAGCATCAAGGAGGCGAGACATGGGACCCCAGCTCCGGGCCGCGGCCGTGCTGGGTGCCGTCCCGGCACTCGCCCTCCTCGGCCCGTCCGCGGGCGGCCCCACGGCGCCGCTGCTGGCAGCGGTGTCGGCCGCCGCCTGGCTGTGCACGGCCTGGCTGGCTCTGGTCGCCGTCCTGGAGCAGGGCGCCCGGGTTCCCGGCCGGCTGGGCCGGCTCGCGGGAGGCACCGTGCGCCGCGTCGCACCGGGGCCGGTCCGGGCCCTGGTGAGGACCGCCGTGGGCGTGTCGGTCGCCGCGTCGGTGCTCGCCGGACCGACCGCCGCGCTCGCCGAGGACCGCACCCCCACGGTGGCGGGATCGACCGCGGACTCCCTCGACTGGCCGGGCGTGGCGCCGGTGACGGCAGGCCCCGCGACCGCGGCTCCCGCGCCTCGCACGGCGCCTCCCGCAGCCGCTCCCACCGTGGCGCCCGCCGCCGTCGTACCCCCGTCCGGGGAGGTGGTCGTGCACCGCGGGGACTCGCTCTGGTCCATCGCGCAGCGGGCGCTCGGCCCCTCCGCCGGCAACGCCCAGGTCGCCCAGGCCTGGCCGCGCTGGTGGGCCGCGAACAGGGCGGTCGTCGGCGACGACCCCGACCTCATCCATCCCGGCGACCGGCTCTCGGCGCCATGACCTCCTGGGGGACCACGTGACCGCACTGCCCGCCGTCGAGCTCGAGACCGTCCCGCTCCGGCTGGTGCCGGCGCCCGCGTCCGCGCCGCCCTACGACGACGAGCCGGACCGGCCGGTGCTGACGCTCGTCCGCTCCACCCCGCCGCCGCCGGCGACCTTCGACGACGACGCGTGGCTCGCGGCCGAGCGCACCGCCACCGCGGACCTGCCGGCCTCGCACGTGTTCGCCCGGACGCTGGTGCAGGCCGTCCTGGAGGTGGTGGCGGGGGTCCGCTCGGTGACCCAGCTGCGCCGGGAGACGACGCCGGAGCTCTACACCTCGCTCGCGGCGTCCCTGGAGGGCCGACGTCGCCCGGCGGGCCTCCGTCCCGACCTGCGGGCGGTCCGGTCGCTGCACGTGCAGGAGCGCCCGGAAGGGGTCGTCGAGGCGTGCGCCACCGTGCACCGCGACGGCCGCTACGCCGCGCTGGCCCTCCGGCTGGAGGGCTTCGAGGGCCGCTGGCGCTGCACCGAGCTCGTCGGCCTCTGACGGGGCGCA
>CAMLIA010000064.1 GCA_946479905.1 uncultured Frankiales bacterium
CAACGAGGGCTACCTCGCCACCGGTGACGGGGACCCGGTGCGCGCCGAGCTCACGGCCGAGGCGATCCGGCTGACGCGGATCCTCCGGCAGCTGCTCCCGGACGAGCCGGAGGTCACGGGCCTGCTCGCGCTCGAGGTACTCATCGAGGCGCGACGTGAGGCCCGCGTCCGGAACGGCCAGCTGGTGCCGCTCGCCGAGCAGGACCGGGCCGGCTGGGACCGTGCCCTCGTCGCCGAGGGCCACGACCTCGTCCGGTCGTGCCTCGCCATCAACCGACCAGGCCGCTACCAGGTCCTCGCCGCCATCAACGCCGTGCACACCGACGCCCCGACCGCGGCGGACACCGACTGGTCGCAGGTCGTCGCGTTGTACGACCAGCTGACCCAGCTCGACCCCTCACCGATCGTGGCGCTCAACCGCGCCGTCGCCGTCGCGGAGCTCGACGGCCCGGAGGTCGCCCTCGCTGTCGTCGAGCGGCTGCCCCTCACCGGCTACCACGCCTGGCACGCCACCCGCGCCGAGCTGCTCCGGAGGCTCGGGCGCAGCACGGAGTCCAAGGAGGCGTACGAAGCTGCCATCGCGTCGAGCCAGAACTCCGCGGAACGTGCCTACCTGAGCAGGAAGCTCGGCGAGCTGGTCTGAGCCGGCGCGGCTGCGGCGTGGGCGTCACCACTGCCGCCTCCGGTCGTTGGCCATGTCGTGCCTTCTCGCAGAGCTGCCCTGACGCTGGCGACCGTGCTGGGTCTCCTCGCCCCCACGGCCGCCGGAGCCACGTCGTTCGCGCCCCGAGGGCACGACGTCGCCGGGACGGCTGCGGCGATCAAGGTGCTGGCCACTGAGCACGACGGCCCGCGCGTGGTCAGCTACACCGTCTCGACGCCGTCCCTGGAGATGTCGTCCACGACGCACCTGAAGGTGCACGTCGTCCTGCCCACGGACTACCGGCAGCACCTGTCGCGCCACTACCCGGTGCTCTACGCGCTCCCCGGCACGAGCAACCAGGCCAGCGTCTGGCTGACGAACATCCACACCGTGCAGCTCACCCGCGGACTCCCGGTGATCGTGGTGATCCCGGACGGCACCTACAACGCCGACGGTGGCGGGTTCTACACCGACTGGGTCGACCGGACGACGAGCCGCGGGGTCGCGAACTGGGAGACGTTCCACACCAAGGAGCTCGTGCCGTGGATCGACGCCCGCTACCGCACGATCCGGTCACGTGCCGGACGCGCCATCGTGGGCATCTCCCAGGGCGGGTTCGGCTCGATGTCCTACGCCGCGCGGCACCCCGACCTCTACGGAGCCGTGGCCTCGTTCTCCGGCGCCGCCGACATCTACCACGGCACGCAGTGCCAGGTCGGCGCCGCGGCGCTGATCTCCGGCATCATGACGGGTCTCAACCAGGTGGAGCCGTTCGCTCCCTTCGGTGACCCGGTCACCGACGCCGCCAACTGGAAGGCGCACGACCCCGGCACGATCGTGAAGCACCTCGCACGAACTCGCATCGACCTCTACACCAGCGAGGGCGTCCCAGGAGACAGCGACATCGGCGACCCCGCGATGCCCGGCACGATGGCGATGGAGGCGATCCTCCACCAGTCCAACCTCTGCTTCAAGGCCGCCGCCGACGATGCCGGGGTGGCCTACCACTGGCACAGCTACGTGGTCGGCACGCATGCCTGGGTCTACGGGGACCGCGCGCTGAAGGACTACCTGCCCCGGCTGATGGGCTACTTCCGCACCGGGCGCTGAGCGGCTCAGGGCAGCGGGCGCACCCGGCTCGGTTGACCGACAGAGCGCGAGATCTCTCAGGGTGTAGCAGGGCGGGGTCCGGGAATTCGACGTCTGTCGGTGGGTTGCGGGCCCCGCGAACCTGGAGACTTCGCGAGGATGACCTGCGCCCAGAGGCCAACGGAGAGACATGACGGACATGCGTGACCGCTACGAGCAGGCGAGCCGGCTGATCGACCCGGTGGCCCTGATGCGGAACCGGACGATCGAGCCGACGTGGGCCGGCGACACGCTGGTCTACACGCGATCGGCTGAGGACGGCAGCGTGGAGCAGGTCACCGTCGACCTCCGCACCTTCGAGCGCAGCACCTCCGCGGTGCCCGAGGCCGAGCAGGCCGCTCCGAGCCTGGCGGGGGTGCTCTCGGCTGACGGGACGCTGGCGCTCGTCCGCAAGGGGGAGGACCTCTGGCTGCGGACCGTCGCGACCGGCGACGAGCGGCAGCTCACCGACGACGGTGAGCCCGCGTTCGGGTGGGGGGCGCTGCCCGACAACTGCATGGTGAACATCCCGCTCAAGCAGCTCGGAGCCGAGCTGCCGCCCTTCCTGACCGCGTTCTCCCCGTCGTCGAGGCTGGTCTTCACCGCCCGCATCGACGAGCGGACTCTCGGGACCTGGCCCGTCGTCCAGCACCTGTCGCAGCAGCCACGGCCGGTCCTGCACGAGATCCGCGTCGCGCTCGACGGCGACGAGCTCAAGGAGAACGGTGAGGCCGTCGTCATCGACGTCGAGACGGGTGACCGGACCCCGCTCCAGCTGCCGCCGGGTGCCTACAGCACGATCAGCACGATCGGCGCCGACAGCATCACGTGGGCCGCGGACGAGAGCCGCTTCTGGGTGCTGAACCACCGGACCGGCGAGCGCGAGGGACAGCTGCTCGAGGTCGATGTCAAGACGGGTCTGACCCGCGTCGTCGTCTCGGAGACCACCGACTCGATCTACGAGCCCAACCAGTTCCTCTACAGCCTGCCGTTGGTCCGGGCGATCCCCGAGCTCGACACGGCCGTCTGGTACTCCCAGCGGGACGGCTACGGGCACCTCTACCAGTACCGGCTCAGCACCGGCGAGTACGTCGGGCAGCTGACCACCGGCACCATGACCGTGCGCGACATCCTGCGGGTCGACGTCGAGCGGCAGTGCCTCGTCGTCGCCGCCGGCGTCGAGGGCGAAGGACGCAACCCCTACTGGCGGTCGCTCTTCCGGGTGTCCCTGACCGGAGGCGGCCAGACACTGCTGACGCCGGAGGCGTGCGACCACCAGCTGGTCGAGCCGCAGCCGGCGTTCTTCCGGCTGGTGTTCGCGCGCGACAAGCAGCCGGTCCACTCCATCAGCCCCGACGGCCGCTTCTGCGTCGACCACATGTCCACCGTCTCCGACCCGCCCGTCATCGTCCTGCGCGACCTCGACGACGACGGCCGGGTCGTGGCGGAGCTCGAGCGGACCGACATCACGAAGCTCCTCGAGGCCGGGTTCGTGCTGCCCGAGCAGTTCTGCGTCCGCAGCGAGGACGGCACGGTCGACCTGTGGGGCACCCTGACGCTGCCCGCCGACCCGGTCGACCCGACGAGCATCCCCGTGATCGACCTGATGTACGCCGGCTTCCAGACCACCTGGCAGCCGAGTGGGTTCCTCGGGCCGGACCTCGGCGGCCGGTCGACCAGCCCCGGCGCTGCCTACGGCGTGCTCGGCCTCGCGACCGTCGTCGTGGACGGGCGCGGCACTCCCGGCCGGTCCAGGGCGTTCCGCCAGCACACCCAGGGAGAGCCCGACCCCACGCTCGGGCTCGCCGACCACGTCTGGGCCATCCAGCAGCTCGGCAAGAGCCACCCCCAGCTCGACACCACGCGGGTCGGGGTCACCGGCTTCTCGTACGGCGGCTACAACTCGACGCGGTCCATGCTGGTGTTCCCCGACTTCTTCAAGGTCGCGGTCTCAGGGGCGGGCGTGCACGTGCCGGAGAAGATGCCGCACGGCGCCTGGTCCTGGCACGTCGGCCTGGACGTCGACAAGACGTCCGAGCTCTACAAGCAGCTCGGGAACACGCAGCTGGTCGAGAACCTGAAGGGCAAGCTGCTCCTCACGTACGGCGACATGGACGAGAACGCCACGCCCGACCACACGCTGGCGCTCATCGCGGCGCTGGTGGCCGCCGGCAAGCGGTTCGACGTCAAGGTCTGGCCCGGCGGCAACCACTACACGCAGGGCGGTCCCTATCAGATCCGCACCGCGTGGGACTACTTCGTGCAGCACCTGCTCGGCGAGCCGCTCCCCGAGGTCTGAGCCGACCACCTCGCACCCCCACCCTTCCCTCGTGCACGCGCTGACCGCCTGAGCCGGCCGCGCTGAGCGTGCGGGCCGGCCCGGCAGGACGGGCTCGTGTGCACGAGGGAAGGGACGCCTCAGAGCTTGAGACGCTCGGTCGCCAGGGAGGCCAGCAGCTCCGCTCCGGTGGTCAGCACCGCCTCGTCGAAGTCGGCCTCGGGTGAGTGGTTGTACGGCGCCGTCGCCGGGTCCGCCCCCGGTGGCGTCGCGCCGAGGAAGAGCATCGCGCCCGGCACCGCGTCGAGGAAGCGGCTGAAGTCCTCCGACCCGGTGACCGGGTGGGGCAGCTCGAGGACCCGCTCGCCGCCGAGCCGCTCCCGGCCGAGCTCGAGCGCCCACTGCGCCTCGGAGACGTCGTTGATCGTCGGGGGGAACAGCGGCTGGAGCTCCACGTCGACGTCCACGCCGTGAGCGAGGGCGATCCCGCGGCAGACGCGGGGGAGCACCTCCTGCAGCTTCGTCCGCGCGGCCTCGGTGAACGACCGGACGGTGGAGGCGAAGTGCGCCTCCTCCGGGATCACGTTGTGCGCCGTCCCGGCCTGCAGCGTGCCGGTCGTCACGACGACCGGGTCGAAGACGTCGAACTCCCGCGTCACGGCCTGCTGGAGCGCGGTGACCATCGCCGCGGCGGCGAGGACCGGATCCTTCGCGCGGTGCGGAGCGCTGCCGTGGCCGCCCACGCCACGGACGGTCACGACCAGGGTGTCGACGGCTGCCATGAGCGGGCCGCTTCGGCTGGTCACGATGCCGGACGGGAACATCGTGGAGATGACGTGCACGGCGTAGGCCGCGACGGCGCGCGTGCCGCTCGCCTCGAGAACCCCGTCAGCCAGCATGTGGGCGGCTCCGTCGTACCCCTCCTCGCCGGGCTGGAAGGCGAGGACGACGTCCCCGGCCAGGTTGGCCTGCTGGTCGCGCAGCAGGTGCGCGGCCCCGACGAGCATCGCGGCGTGGAGGTCGTGACCGCAGGCGTGCATGGCGCCGTTCTCGGCCGCGAAGGGCAGGCCGGTCTTCTCTCCCACCGGCAGCGCGTCGAAGTCTGCGCGGAGCAGGACGGTCGGCCCCGGCTGCCCGCCGCGGAGCACCGCGGTGACGGACGAGCACGTCGTGCCCTGCGTGATCTCGGCGCCCAGGCCGTCGAGGGCGGCGAGCAGCCGTTCTGAGCTCCGCGGCAGGTCCAGTCCCACCTCGGGGAGGCGGTGCAGGTCGCGGCGGACGGGCAGCATGACGTCGAGCAGGCTCATGCCGGCGAGGCTACGGCCCTGCGCGCGTTCACCTAGCCTCGGGGAGCGTGACGGCTGAGGCAGCGGGTGGCGAGCTGGTCCTCGTGACCCCTCGGCGAGCCTGGCTGGTCTGGGGCGTCGGTCTCCTCGCGTACGTCGTCGCCGTCTTCGACCGCGGCTCCCTGGGCGTGACGGGCGTCGCCGCCCAGCACCGCTTCGGGGCCGGTGCGGCGGAGCTCGGGCTGTTCGGCGTGCTCCAGCTCGGGGTGTACGCCGCACTGCAGGTCCCGGTCGGGGTGCTGCTCGACCGGTTCGGCTCTCGTCGCCTGCTCGTGAGCGGGGCGGTCCTGATGGCCCTCGGGCAGGTGCTGCTCGCCGAGGCCTCGACCGTCGGCGGAGCCGTCACGGCGCGGGTGCTCGTCGGAGCCGGGGACGCGATGACGTTCACCGCCGTGCTGCGGCTCGTCGGGCTGTGGTTCGCCCCCGCTCGTGTCCCGGTCGTCACCCAGCTCACGGGCATCCTCGGGCAGAGCGGTCAGGTCGTGGCCGCCTACCCGCTCGTCTACGTCCTCGGTCACGCCGGCTGGAAGCCGGCGTTCCTGTCGGCTGCCGCCGTCGGCGCCGTCGCCGGGGCGCTGGTCGTCCTGGCCGTCCGCGACGCGCCACCCGGCACAGCGGTCGCACCCCTGCCGCTGCGGCTGCCGCACATCCGCTCCCAGCTCCAGGCGGCCTGGCGCGAGCCCGGCACCCGGCTCGGGCTCTGGACGCACTTCGTCACGCAGTTCTCCGGGACGGTCTTCGCGCTGCTCTGGGGCTACCCGTTCCTCGTCGTCGGCGAGGGGCGCACGCCGACGGAGGCGGGACTGCTCCTCACCGTCCTCGTGGTCGCGGGCGCTGTCTTCGCCCCGCTGCTCGGCCACCTGGCCGGCCGTTGGCCGCTGCGGCGCTCCTGGTCGGTCCTCGGCATCGTCGGTGCCACGTCCGGTTGCTGGACGCTCGTGCTCCTCTGGCCCGGGCGGGCGCCTCTTCCCGTCCTCGTGCTCCTGGTCGTCGTGCTCGCCTCGAACGGGCCGGGTTCCATGCTGGGGTTCGACTTCGCGCGCACGGAGAACCCACCCCCACGGGTGGGCAGCGCGAGCGGCATCGTGAACGTCGGTGGCTTCATCGCCTCGCTGCTGACGATCGCCAGTGTCGGGCTGCTGCTGAGTGCCCTGGCCCCTGCCGGAGGTACGACCCGGGCGACCCTCGGTGACTTCCGCGCGGCACTGTCGGTCCAGTACGTCTTCTGGGGCATCGGGCTGCTCATGGTGATCAGGACCCGCCGCCAGGTGCGGGCCCAGCGAGGTCTGGTCCTGGACTCCTTCCCGGCTGCGGTCAGGCGGCGTGCCGGCGAGGCGCGAAGATGAGGCCCGGCAGCCCGCCGCAACGACCTCGACGTGGGAGAGGTGAGCAGATGGACGGCTTCGTCGCACCTGGCTTCGAGAAGGTCCGTGAGGTGGCCGAGGCGATCGACGCGCCCTTCGGCCGCGGCGGGGGCGGGATCTCGGCCTACGTCGACGGTGAGCTCGTCGTCGACCTCTGGGGCGGTGCAGCCCGGCCTGGCCGGCCCTGGCAGCCGGACACCCTCGCTCTGGTCGCCTCGGTCACCAAGGCGTGGGCGGCGATCGTGGTCGCGCGTCTGGTCGAGCAGGGCCTGCTCGACCTCACGACCCCGCTGGTGACGTGGTGGCCGGAGTTCGGGCAGCACGGCAAGGACCGCATCACGCTGCACGAGGTCCTCATGCACTCCAACGGAGTGCTCGGCTTCGACGGTCAGGTCGACTTCCTGGACGCCGACGACTGTGCCGGGTGGCTCGACCTCGACGGCATCGCGGAACGGCTCGCGGCGGCGAAGCCGGCGTGGACGCCGGGCAGCAACCACGGCTACCACGCCGTGTCCTACGGCTGGTTGCTGAACGAGGTCGTCCGTCGCGTCACCGGTGGTCGCACGATCGGCCAGCTCTTCGCGGAGGAGATCGCCGCCCCACTGGAGATGGACGCCTACCTGGGCACTCCCCTCTCCGAGCAAGGGCGCCTGGCGCACGTCTTCGTCCCCGATCTCAGCAAGGCCCCCTTCCTCGTACGCACGATGCTGAGCGGAGCGACGAAGAAGGGCGCCCAGCCGCGGTCGCTCGCCGGGATGGCGCTGCACGGCAACGGGACCAACACGATCCTCGACCGCGTGGCGAGCTACGCGGAGAAGCCGAACTTCATGCTGGCGGAGATCCCTGCCAGCAACGGGAGCACGACGCCCCGCTCCCTCGCCAAGCTGTTCATGGCTGTCGCCGCCGGTGGCACGCTCGACGGGGTGCAGGTCCTCAAGCCGGAGACCATCGACGACCTGCGCACGGTGCGGGAGCGCACGGGTGACGCCGTCATGCTCAGCACCCTGCCCTGGTTCATGCGCCGGATGATGCCCGAGGCCCGTCGCACCTACGGTCTGAGCCCCAACCCGCGGATGCGCAAGGAGCTCGAGGCCGGGCCGAACCCGGACTCCTACGTCGCGCAGGGGTACGGCGGTCAGCTCGTCATGGGTGACAGCGACCACCGGCTCAGCTACGCGTGCACGCTGTCCGACTTCACGCCCGGCCTGGACAAGCGGCTGCAGCGGCCGACGATCGAGGCGCTCTACGCCTCGCTGTGAGCCCAGCGAAGCAGCCTGCCGGGGACGGCAGGCTGCTTCGCTGTTGGCGTCAGACGTAGCAGGCCGATGAGCTGTAGCCACCGCCGTAGACGTAGTACGGGGTCTGCTGGGTGTAGCTCGCGGCCCACTCGCTGCCGGAGATCCAGCCGGCCGTGGTGTACCACCAGTAGGTGACCTTGATGGCGTAGCGGCCCGCGGGCAGCGCCGGGCTGGTGTACCAGGTGTAGCCGAGGCCGCTGCTGGACAGCTGGTCGTGCCAGCCGGAGCGGGCCGGGTAGCTCTTGCCCGTGGTGTAGGAGTAGATGTACAGGTCGGTCCACATGCCCTGGCCGACCCGGCCGGACTGCTGCTGCTGGGTGATCTGCACGTTGATGGTGTGCGAGATCTGGCTGCACTGGGCGGTGACGGTGCCGAGCCCGCCGTTGTAGGCGGACACCGAGGCGTGGGCCGGCGCGGCCACGCCGACCAGGCCGGCGACGGTGGCGACCAGGGCCGCGCGGCGGAGGCGACGCCGGCGAGTGGCGGGTGCGGCTGCGGTGCTGTCGTGAGTGGTGGACATCGGTGGCTCCTCGAGTGGTTGGTGGGTGGTGCGCACGCAACGTCGCGGAGCTGGCTTCAGGCGTGCCTAAGCCGCGCCAAACGCGGTCCCTCGGCTGGGCGAACCTGCCTGACGGGGCAGGACTCGGGCTGGCGATCTCGAAGGCTCCTTGCGAGGCTCACAGGGAGCCCATCGGAGGTCCTCGATGTCCCGTCACCGTCAGGTGGCCATGTACGTGATCCTCGCTCTCGTGCTGGTCACGGGGTGTGGCTCGACCGTGCACGATGCCGGAACCGGCGGCACGGGCACCGGGTCCGGCACGGTCGGCGGTGGCTCGGAAGGTCTCGGCGGCAGCGGCACCTCAGGCGGGGCGCAGCTCCCCGGTGGATCGTCGACGGGGTCTCTCACGGGTGGCTCCGGGACCACGGGCAGCGCAACCGGGTCCGGCAGCGGCGGCAGCAGTGCGACGGGTGCGACGCCCGGCGGCACGTCCGGGGGAGTCGCGGGCCCGGCAGGCTTCGCTCCCGGGGTGACGGCGAAGGAGATCTACGTCGGCTTCATCGTCGACCGCAGCGCCGGTGCGGTGAACGAGGCAGCCGGTATCGGGGCGATCTCGAGCGGCGACGCGAAGGCCAACACCAACGCGGTGATCAAGGACATCAACGCGCACGGCGGCATCGGCGGCCGCAAGCTGGTGCCGGTCTGGGCGCCCTTCGACTCGACGTCCACGCAGACCCTCGACCAGCAGTACGCCGCGGTCTGCCAGCAGTTCACCAAGGACAAGCCGCGGGTGTTCGCCGTCCTGGACGCCCCCTACGCGTCGTACCGGCAGTGCCTCGCGCAAGCGAACGTCATGATGCTCAGCGACAGCCTGCCCACGGTGGGGGCGGCCGAGTTCCGCCGCTACCCGATGTTCATCGAGCAGGGCTACCCCAACCTGGACCGGCTGGCCGCGTACTTCGTCACCCCCCTGCTCGAGCAGAAGTACTTCACGCCGTGGGACGACGTGAACGGCCGCCCGGCCACCACCGGCAAGGCGAAGGTCGGCATCCTGACCTACGACGACGAGCCGTTCACCCACGCCGTCGACACCTACCTCGTCCCGGCCCTGAAGCGGCTGGGGTACACCCCGCAGGTCGCCAAGATCGCGCAGGTCACCACCGCCTCCGACTACGGCGCCCAGGGCGCGGCGGTGAAGTCGGCGCAGCTGTCCTTCGCCGCGAACGGCGTCACCCACGTCATCTCCTTCGAGGGCAACGGCGGCCTCAGCACGCTGTTCCTGCCCACCGCCAGGTCGCAGCACTACTACCCCCGCTACGGCGTCAGCACGGCCTCGGCCACGGAGGCGCTGAACGAGGCCGGCATCGTGGAGAGCAAGCAGCTCAACGGCACCGTCGGCTTCGGCTGGGAGCCGGCGGTGGACCTGCCGACCGCCATGAACCCGCAGAACGGGCCCTACTCCAACGCCAACCGCCGGTACTGCCTCAAGGTCATGAAGGACAACGGCATCACCTTCGACAGCGGCAACGCCGAGGCCATCGCGCTGAGCATCTGCTCGGGGCTGTACCTGCTGAAGCTCGCGGGCGACAAGACGCCTGCGCAGCTCACCGTCGGCGCGCTGCTCCGGGTCATCGACTCCCTGGGCGCCAGCTACCAGAAGGCGGGGACCCTCGGCGAGGAGTTCCGACCGGGTCGGCACGACCCGGCGAACAGGGCCTACCACTGGCGGTACTTCGCCGACTGCAACTGCCTGCACTACGAAGGCCGACTGCAGACCATCCCGTGATCGAAGGCTCAGCCCGTCAGTCGGGGTCGTACGGCGCGCCCTGGTACTTCAGGCACTTGCACGAGTCGAAGTACTCCTCGGTGCGCACGATCCCTGCACCGTCGCGGCGTCCCGGCACGAACTTGCTGCCGTACACGAACGAGGTGGGGAACGACGTCCCCAGGCCCGCGACGGCCGAGATGAACGAGTCGGTGTCGAGCACCGACAAGCTGTTCACCACGCGCTGCAGGAAGAAGACCTGGTCGCAGTAGAGGGCGGCGAACGCCTGGTCGACGGCGTTGCCCTTCGGGGGGTAGCCGGCATCTGCCTGGATCTTGAAGCAGCGCTCCCGCGCCTTGTTGAGGTGCCAGCCCGCGTCGTACGAGGCGTCGGTGTCGCTCGAGTCGACGGCCAGGGCGTGGTCCATCTGGTCGGACGGCATGATCGGGCTGCCGGGCGCGTTGTGCGAGTTCTGCCCGTAGCGCGGGTACCACCGCTGGGACTTGGCCTGGTTCATCCAGACCAGCGTCTGGCAGCCGTCGGCGCAGAAGCCGGCGGGGCCGTCCTGGATGATCACGTGGTCGATGCCCTCGGACCGGAACTTCGTCACGTAGTTGGCGGCGGCGGCCGCCATGTCGGGCAGGGCGCCGGGGGACTGGGGTGGCGACAGGTAGGCGATGTCGACCGGCTTCACGTGGATCGCCGCCAACGCCGGCAGGTAGCCGTGCGAGATGGCGTACTTGTAGTCCGGGTGATCCCACGTGACGAGCCCGAGCTTGCCGGTGAAGTACCCCGCGCGGCCCAGCCCCTTGGTCGTGACGGACGCGAGCCTGTCCAGCCGCATCGTGTCGGGGTCGACGAGGTGCGGGAAGCGCTGGTACGTCGTCGCGGTGGCGCTCCCGGCCCCCAGCGCGATCGCGTGGGCCTTCTCGGCGCACGCGTCACGCTGATCGGAGCCGCCGGCCAGGGCGAACACCTTGTGGTCCTGGGTCCAGGTGGCGCAGGCCTGCCCGTCGGCGGTCTGCGCGTCCGCGCCCTTGGAGTCGAAGAAGACGGCCTCGAGCTGGCGACCCGCGAAACCGCCATGGGCGTTCGCGTAGCGGATCACGGTGTTGACCACGTCGCGGATGTCGTACGTCGAGGCGGCCCCTGCGGCGCCCAGCGCGATCGCCGTCGCGGAGCGCTGGGAGTTGTACCCGACGCCCAGGTAGATCTTCGTGTCGGTGATGCCCGGACCTCGGGCCGGGACGAGCCCGCTGCCCGGCGCGTGACCGGGCGGCAGGCTGGCGGCGGACCCGACCTGCAGCGGCCGGCCCGACGAGAGCGCACGCGGCTGGCCGAGCGGGGCGCCCCCCGGGGCGGTCGTGGTCTCGCTGTCACCGGAGGCAGGCGCGGACGCCGTCACGGGTCCGGCAGCGAGGTCGGTGCCGGACGCGCCGCCCTGCACCGCCTGGCCGTGCACCCCGACGGTGCTCCCGCACGCGGTCACCAGGCCCGCGACGCACAGGCCGAGCACGGTGCGCCGCGGCGTTCCGATATACGAGCCCACGCTACGGTTATACGCTAAGCGTCGAGGGCTGTCCATGGCGATGCTCTTGCGGCTTTTCCTAACGCGTGATGAAATAGCCGTCATGAGCACCCCAGCGCGCCGTGGCCGTCCACCGAAGCTCTCCCAGGGGCAGGTCGTCGAGGCCGCCCGCGATCTCGTGCTGGCGGAGGGGTACGACGCCGTGACCACCCGGCGCCTCGCGGCCGAGCTCGGGGTGTCGTCGTTCGCGGTGCACTCCCACATGGGCAGCAAGGACGAGCTCTTCGACGACGTCGTCATGGCGCTGCTGGACGACCGCCGCACGCCGGTGCGCAACGCTCGGTCGTGGCAGCAGGCCCTGCACCGGTACGCCGAGGCCATGTGGGAGCTGCTCCTCGAGCACCCCACGGTCGTCGAGGTGCTCCAGCGCAACGTCATCTCCTCGAAGTCGGTCCTCGTCGACCTCGAACGGATCGCGCTGCTGGCGGAGCGCGACGGCCTCAGCCCGTCCGAGCTCGCCGACGTCTACGAGACGGTGTGGACGTTCGTGCTGGGCTACGCGGCGACCGTGCACGCTCGCGCCGAGGTGGACGAGCGCGCGCTCCGCCACGCCCGCGCCGAGGCCATCGCGGACGACCTGCCGCACGCCTCCGACCTGGCGAGGGCCCTGGCCGGCTCAGAGCGCGTCCAGGCCTTCCCGCGTCGCCTCACCGCCCTCATCGACGCCCTGGCCGCAGCCCGATGAGGCCCGCGACGCACCGGCTGGCAGCGGGCGCGCTCCTCAGCCTGGCCTTGGCGGCCTGCGGCACCACTGTTCCCCTGTCCCAGCAGGCCGCCGGAACGCCGTCCACGTCGACGACGGGTGGGGACCAGGGGCTGACGCCGGTGAGCACCGGCGGCTCGACGGGCGGGTCGTCGCCGACCGGTGGGGCGGCGTCCGGAGGTGCCAGCACAGGCACCACCGGGAGCGCGCCGAGCGGCAGCGCAGGAGACGTCGGGCCCGGTGCCACGGGCACCGCCGGTGGGACGACGGCAGGGGGGATCATCGCGCGGGGCGTCACCGCCAAGACGATCACGATCGGCGCCGCGATCGCCACCAACACCGGAGACGTCGCCAGCGCGATGGGCATCTCCGGCGCGGGCAGCGTGTCGGAGCAGGCGGTGTGGAACGCGCTCATCAGCGACGTGAACAAGTCCGGTGGGATCCTCGGCCGCAAGCTCGTCCTCTACGTGCACAACGTGGACCTGGCGAAGCTCGTCGCGAACCCGGCGCAGACCTACGCCGAGGTCTGCGGGGACTTCCGCGACGACCACAAGGTCTTCGCCGCGATGATCAGCATCAACCCCCCGGAGCTTCGCGAGTGCATGGCGAAGATGGGGGCGCCGCTGGTCGTCTACGACTCGACAGTCGGCTCCATCGCACCGGCGGCGGCGTTCCGCGAGCACGGAGGGAGCTACCTCTACATCCCGAACGGGATCACCACGGAGCGGCTCGCTCAGCTGTTCGTGAAGAGCCTGATGGCGCGCTCCTTCACCCAGAAGTGGGACACCGCCAACGGCGGACCGGGTGTCGCCCCGGTCAAGCTCGGCCTCATCCACGCAGACACCCCCGACGAGAACATCAAGTACGCCGCCTACGCACGGGAGCTGGCCAAGTACGGGCTGAAGTTCTCCGAGACCGTCACCTACGCCGGCGACGCCCAGACCGCGCTGGCTGCCACGCAGTCGGCCGTGCTGAAGTTCAGCTCCGGCGGCATCACCCACGTGTTCGGCGCCTCGGCGTTCTTCCTCAGGGACGCCGAGTCGCAGCACTACCGGCCGCGGTACGCGTACCTGCCGGGTCTCGGTGCCTTCGGTGCCGCGAACTCCCCGGCCGTGCAGCTGAAGGGTGCCCTGACGGTCGGCTGGGCGCCGACGGTCGACGTCAACGCGTCGGAGGACCCCGGGGACACCCCGGGAGCCTCGCACTGCCGCGCCGTGCTGCGTGCCGCCGGCCTGACGTCCTCGAACCGCCAGGACCAGAAGCTGATGTACGCCGTGTGCGACGCCGTCTACTCCTTCCGCGCCGCTCTGACGGCGGGCCAGGCGCCCACCGTGGCCGGTCTGCGCCGCGGCTACGAGGCACTGGGCACGTCGTTCAGGACGGCGGAGACCCTCACCAGCTTCCTCGGTCCGAACCACCACTTCGGCGTGGACGCGGTGCGGGACGTGGCCTACGACTCCGCCTGCAGCTGCCTGAAGTACACCAGCCGCACCAATCGCACATGACGTTCACGACGAGGTACGTCGACAGCGCGGGCGTGCGACTGGCCTGCCGGGACTACGGCGGTGACGGCCCCGCCCTGGTCCTCATGCACGGTGCCGGGATGGAGCAGGGCTCGCTGGAGCCGCTTGTCGAGCGTCTGCGCGGCTTCCGTGTCGTCACCTTCGACTTCCGCGGGCACGGCGGCAGTGACCTCCTGCCGTGGACGCTGGCGTCGGCCGTGCAGGACGTCGACGCCGTCGCCGAGGCGCACGGGCTCGGCGTCCCCGCCGTGGGCGGGCACTCGCTCGGCGGCATGGTCGCGCTTGCCTTCGGCGTGCAGCACCCGACCTGCCCAGGGGTCGTCAACATCGACGGCCATGGCCGTGGGCGACCTGACCAGTACGTCGGGTACGACGAGTCCCAGGTTCGAGCCGGCTGGGACCGGCAGAACCAACGCATCGAGCGCTTGACCAGCGGGGCGCCGGCAGCGGTCCTGAGGCTGCTGCTGCTCGTGCTCAGGAAGCGCGCGATCTCGGGGGAGGCCACCCGGGCGATCCTCCGCGAGGTCGACGCGATCGACCTGTTCTCGTTGTACGGCAGGCTCACCGGTCCGCTGCTCGTCTTCAACGCGATCGCCACCGAGACCGGTCGGCTGAGGAAGCGGTGGGCGGGCGAGGGACTGGAGCTCGCAGCCGCCTACCGCAAGGGACTCGTCCGCGACCTGGCAGCGCTGGCCGCCGACCGGCCGCAGACGCAGGTCGTCACCCTCGACGCCCCGCACATGCTCATCAGGACGCACACCGACGAGGTCGCGCGGCACATCGCCGCGTTCCTGCAGCCTCGTACCGCCTCGACAGGCACGCCCTCGTGACCACGGCTCGCGACGTCGTGGCGGCGGAGTGCGAGCGCTTCGACGTCCCCGGCGTCGCCGTGTCCGTGGTGGCCGACGGGGAGGTCGTGCTGGCCGACGGGTTCGGCCGGCGCAACGACACGGAGCCCGTGACGCCGAAGACGCTGTTCATGCTGGCGTCCGACACGAAGTGCTTCGCTGCGGCGACACTGTGCCTGCTGGCCGAGGACGGGGTGCTGGACCTCGACCGGCCCGTGCAGGACTACCTCCCGTGGTTCGCGATGCACGACGAGCGGATCAGCGGCTGGGTGACCTGTCGCGACCTGCTCGCCCACCGCACGGGCCTGCCGCGCCACGACTTCCTGACCATCGGCGACGGCGACTTCACGATCACGAACGAGCAGATCGCCCGCGCGATGCGGCACCTCGAGGCGAGCCGGCCCTTCCGCCAGGGCTTCGGCTACAACAACGCGCACTACGCCACCGCCGGCCATGTGGCCGAGGTGCTGACCGGGCAGCCCTGGCGCGACGTCCTCGCCGAGCGGGTCCTCCAACCGCTCCGCATGACGGCGACCTCGACCTACCGTCCCGAGCTGACGGCGACCGACTTCGCGACGCCGCACGTCGACGGGCGGCCCTTGCCGTTCCAGCGACGGGACTACGACCTGCCGAGCGGCGGCATCGTCACCAACGCCGATGACCTGGCGTGCTGGCTGCTGGCACGGGTCGGCCAGGGACCGCTCAGCCCCACGGTCCTCCGGATGCTGCACACCCCGTCGGTGGTCTCCGACGACGCGCTGCCGTTCCCTGAGCTGCTGCCGATGGGGTACGCGCTCGGCAACCTCGTCTTCGCCTACAGGGGGCACCGGCTGCACCTGCACGGCGGCAGTCAGGTCGGCTTCGCCAGCCAGGTGCTGGTGGTCCCTGAGGCGAAGGTGGGTGTCGCCGTGATGACGAACGCCTACGGCTCTCAGCTGCCCCTCGCGCTCGGGCTCGCCCTGGTCGACCACCTGCTCGACCTGGAGCCGGCGCCTTGGGGTGCCCGGCTGTCCGGCGCCAGGCCGGCGCCGCCCGCGGAGCCGGCGAGCTGCAGCGCACCTTCTCGCCCGCTGCAGGACTACGAGGGGACCTTCCACCACCCCGCCTACGGCGACTTCACCGTGCAGGTCTGCGACGGCTCCCTGGTCCCGGCGTTCCACGGGCTGGACGAGCTGGCCCTCACGCACCTGGAGGGCGACGACTGGCGGCTCAGCTTCACCAGCGTCCCTGGCACGCACGTCCCGGTGTCCTTCCGGTTCGGAGCCACCGGAGTCGAGGACGCGCGGCTGGGCCTCGATGCTGCCCTGGCCCCGCTGGTCTTCGCACGCCGGTGACCCTGGTCCAGCTCGACGACGTGCTCGCCGCCGCCGCCCGGCTCGAGGGGCGGACCCGGGTCACGCCGCTGCTGCCGTGGCGCACGCCCTCGACCTTGGTCAAGGCGGAGTGCCTGCAGGTCTCCGGGTCCTTCAAGGCCCGGGGCGCCTGCAACGCGGTGCTGCTTGCGGCCGAGCGGGGGGCGCGCGGGGTGCTCGCCTGGTCGTCCGGCAACCACGGCCGGGCCGTGGCGTCGGCAGCATCCGCGGCGGGCCTCTCGTGCACGGTCCTCATGCCGTACGACGCTCCCGCGACGAAGGTGCAGGCCGTCCGGGCGCACGGGGCCGACGTCGTGCAGTACGACCGTCGTACCGAGGACCGTGAGGAGATCGGCGGTGCGCTCGCCGCCGAGCGCGAGCTCGAGATCGTCCCGTCGAGCGGGCACCCCGACGTGATCGCCGGCCAGGGGACGGTCTGCCTCGAGATCCTGCGGCAGTGCCCGCAACCGCTGGAACGGCTGATCGTGCCCGTCGGTGGCGGTGGTCTGCTGGCTGGCTGCGCGGTCGTCCTGCAGGCCCTGTCCCCGCTGACCCAGCTGGTCGCCGTCGAGCCCGATGCCAGCCCGGACTTTCATATGAGCCGATCACAGGATCGGCACGTCGTGCAGTCGCCAGGTCACTCCCTCGCGGACGGTCTGCTCCTGAAGTCGGTGTCGGACCTGGCCTACCTGCACGCGCGGCACGCGGTGCACGACGCTGTCCTGTGCGACGAGCCCGCGCTGCGACGGGCGGTTCGCGACGTGGCGACTGAGCTGCACCTGGTCGTCGAGGGAGCGGGCGCAGCGAGCCTCACGCAGCTGTTCCTCTCGCCTCCTGCCGACGGTGCGACCGTGGCGGTGGCCACCGGAGGCAACATCGCTGCGGACTCACTCGCCGAGGTCCTGCTCGCCGCGACGGGCTAGGTGCCCGCTGCGTCACGGCACCGGGTAGGTCCTGCTGTCCGGGAAGGCGAAGCATCCGCAGGCGTCGTCGAAGGTGAAGTCGCGCAGTCGACGCGCGCCGTCGTGGTGCGCCTGGGTGGGCTGTCCCTCGTACGTGATCGTGCTGCGGTACCCGTGCAGGTCGAGCAGGCCGCGCTGCATGCCCTCCGGCGTCGCCGCACCCCCGGCCTTCATCGCCGCGACCAGGAACGTCATCGCGTCGCACTCCGCCAGCACGATCACCCGGATGAGCGACTGGCTGACGTCCTCGCCTGCCTTGCGCATCAGCTCCTTGCACCAGGTGGCAGCCGGCGAGACGTCCTGGGGGTCGGGAACCTCGTAGGCGGGCAGGTACCCCGAGCCCATCGACCCGTGCAGGGGGCCCTTCTGGCCGGGCTTCGCGACGTTGCTCGCGAGCAGAGCCGGCGTCGCGACGGTGTCGTCGATGCCGTAGCGGGGGTAGTACCGCTGGCTGTCGGCGTCCTTGTAGAACAGCACGTTGGCGTTGAAGACGTGCGTGACACCGTTGGCCGAGAAGCGCAGGACCGCGGCCGAGGTCGCGGAGGCGTTCTGGCTGATGTCGGTGGAGTGCAGGTCGGTCTGGTCGACCTTCAAGCCGTGCCGGCGCAGCGCGTTGTCGAGCACCTTGACGTAGTGCCGGCCCTCCTCGTTGTCGAAGGCCTGGACGCCGATCTTCACCGGGCCACTGCCAGGGTTTCCGGCTCTGACGTCCCAGCTGCGGAAGAAGCCCCGTGCCCAGAGCCGGTCCACCATGGCGGGCAGGTAGCGGTCGATGCTCATGGCCGAGGGCGAGAACAGGTAGTTGCCTTGGCGGCGATAGGAATCGGCTGAGCCCTGCAGGGCTGTCGAGTCGATGCTGATGATCCCGTGCTTCCTCAAGCAGGCGAGCAAGGTCGGGTTCTGACCCGCCAGGACCAGCACGTCGGCATGCTTCTCGGCCATGGCCTCGCAGGTGGTGGTGGCAGTGCCGTCGGGGTTGCTCGTCTTGTCAGCGGTGCGTACGTCGACGGAGACCAGTTGGATCGTGCGGCCGAGCACTCCGCCCCGCGCGTTGAGGTACCCGACGAGGGTCTTCATCTGGTTGTCGGTGTCACCCGTCGCGATGCCTGCCAGTCCCGCCGCGCTCCCGGTGGCCGCGATGTCCTTGGACGTGACGTAGCCGACGACGATCGGACCCGTCGCCGTCTCCGGGCGACGCGTCAGCGGTTCGTCGGACGCACCGGGCAGCTGCGGGCCGGACGACGAGAGTCCCGTCGGGACGGTGGCCTTCGGACCTGCCTGCCGACCGGGCACGGAGCTGCCCGGAACGGTCGCTCCTGGCTGCTGTTGCGTCGAGCCGCCGTCCACGGTCACCCCCAGGCCGTCGACGGCCGAGCGCTGGCTCGTCATGGGAACCGTGGTGCCGCACGCGGAGACGAGCAGCAGCGAGCCGGCGACGACAGCCGTACGGCGACGCATCACGACGCACTCCTCTGCGCGGTCAGTTCCACCGCGAACTGGTGGATGAGCGCAGCCGTCGCCGCCGGCTGCTCCTCGGGGATCCGGTGCCCTGCCTCGGGGAGCGTCACGAGCTGGGTGCCGGGCCGCTGCGCGGCTACGGCGACGTAGGTGCTGCGCATGTCCTCACGCGTACGGCGGTCGCGGGCCGTGTCCGAACGGCCACCCGTCACGGCGAGCACCGGCTGCGAAGGCCACGGGAGCGACTGCAGCGCCGCAGGGATCCCGGCCAGCTCGCGCACCGCCTCGGTGCGATCCGCGCCCCACGAGCCGTGCGCGGCGATGCGGGCGGCGGCGGTGAGGGTACGGAAGGTCGTTCCTCGCAGGCCGGCAAGGCGCTCGTGCGTGCCGTCCAGCAGGACGACGGCGCGTACCCGGTCGGGCTGACGTGCAGCCAGGGCTCGAGCGAGCGCGCCGCCCCAGCTGTGGCCGACGGCGAGCACCTCGTCGCACCCGACACGATCGAGGACCGCGACGAGCTCCTCGAGGAGCGGCTCCATGGTGCACGGACCTCGGCGGCCCAACGCGGCCGCCCGCGTGTAGGTGACGGTCCGCAGCCGTCCCTCGACGTGGTCCTGCA
>CAMLIA010000065.1 GCA_946479905.1 uncultured Frankiales bacterium
GGGGCCGGTGGCCGCACGGCGATGAAGGAGATCAACGTCATCGGGACGATGCAGCTGCTGGCCGCGTGCCAGAAGGCGCCGTCGATGCGCAAGCTGGTCGTCAAGAGCACCACCGCGGTCTACGGCAGCTCGTCGAAGGACCCGGCGCTGTTCACCGAGGACGCCGAGCCGAAGGCGCTGCCGAAGTCCGGCTACGCCAAGGACGCCGTCGAGGTCGAGGGGTACGTCCGTGGCTTCGGCCGTCGCCGGCCGGACGTGACGCTGTCGCTGCTGCGGTTCACCAACTTCATCGGGCCGGTCATCGAGACGCCGCTGACCCGGTACCTGTCGCTGCCGCTCGTCCCGACGGTGCTCGGGTTCGACCCGCGCATCCAGCTCTGCCACGAGGACGACGGCATCGAGGTGCTCCGCCGGTGCGCCCTCGCCGACCACCCGGGCATCTTCAACGTCGGTGGCCACGGCGTCCTGCTGCTCTCCCAGGCGATCCGGCGGGTCGGCCGGCCGTCGTTCCCGGTCCCGGCGCCCGCGGTCTCGCTGGTGGCCGGGATGTTCCGGCGCGCCGGCCTGGTGGACTTCAGCCCCGAGCAGATGCGCTACCTCGAGCACGGCCGGGTCGCCGACGTGTCGCGGCTGTCGAGGGAGCTCGGGTGGGCGCCGCGCTCGACCGCCGAGGCGATGCAGACGTTCGTGGAGCGCTCCCCGCGCATCCTCAACCCCGAGACCGTCGCGGCCGCCGAGACCCGGCTGCTGCAGGTCCTCACCAGGACGAAGGAGCCGGTCCGTGCCTGAGGCCAGGCCCATCGGCAAGGTCATCCCCCTCCGTGCCGAGGAGGAGCCACCGCCCGCGCCGCCCCCGGCGTCGCCCGCAGCGGCCGGGTCCCCGTGGGAGCGCCGGCTCGCGTCCGGGCTGGCGTTCGCGCGGCGCCGCATCACCGGCGACTACGCGATCGACGACTTCGGTTACGACAAGGACCTCACCGACAACGTGCTGCTGCCGCCGCTGCGGCCGCTCTACGAGAAGTGGTTCCGGGTCGAGACCCGCGGGCTCGACAACATCCCGGACACCGGCGGCGCGCTCATCGTGGCCAACCACTCCGGCACCATCCCGGTCGACGCCCTCATGACCATCCTGGCGGTCCACGACCACCACCCCGCGCACCGGACGCTGCGGCTGCTGGGCGCCGACCTGGTCTTCCAGATGCCGGTGCTCGCGCCGGTGGCGCGCAAGAGCGGCCAGACGCTGGCCTGCAACGCCGACGCGGAGCGGCTGCTGCTCGCCGACGAGCTCGTGGGGGTGTTCCCGGAGGGCTTCAAGGGCATCGGGAAGCCCTTCAGCGAGCGGTACAAGCTGCAGCGGTTCGGCCGCGGCGGGTTCGTGTCGGCCGCGCTGCGCACCGGCAAGCCGATCATCCCGGTGTCCATCGTCGGTGCGGAGGAGATCTACCCGATCATCGGCAACGCGAAGACGCTGGCCCGGCTGCTCGGCCTGCCGTACGTCCCGATCACGCCGCTGTTCCCGCTGCTCGGGCCGCTCGGTGCGGTCCCGCTGCCCTCGAAGTGGATCATCGAGTTCGGCGAGCCGATCGAGACCGCGGGCCTCGGCGGCACGGCCGCGGCGGAGGACCCGATGCTGGTCTTCAACCTCACCGACCAGGTGCGCGAGACGATCCAGTCGACCCTCTACACGCTGCTCATGCAGCGCCGGAGCGTCTTCTTCTAGCCCGTCCCCGCGTCAGCGGAAGCGGTGGGTCAGCGGGTGCTTGCGCCGGACGTGCCGGCGGTGCAGCTCGAGGCCACCGAAGACGGCGGCGATCGCGAGGCCGGTGCCGGCGGTGGCGGGCACGCCGACCTTCGCGGCCTTGCGGCCGGTGCGGAAGTCCCGGATCTCCCAGCCGTTGCGGCGCGCGGCCTCCCGCAGGCCGGTGTCGGGGTTGATCGCCACCGCCCGTCCCACGGTCGACAGCATCGGGATGTCGTTGGAGGAGTCGCTGTACGCCGTGCAGCGGCTGAGGTCGAGGCCCTCGCGCTCCGCCAGCGCCTTCACCGCCTCCGCCTTCGAGGCGCCGTGCAGCGGCTCGCCGACCAGCCGGCCGGTGTAGAGCCCGTCCTCGACCTCGGCGACGGTCCCGAGGGCGCCGGTGAGGCCGAGGCGCTTGGCGATGATGCGGGCCAGCTCGACGGGTGTGGCGGTGACCAGCCAGACCCGCTGGCCGGCGTCGAGGTGCGCCTGCGCCATCGCGCGAGTGCCTGACCAGATCCGCTCGGCCATCAGCTCGTCGTAGATCTCCTCGCCGTAGGCGACGATGTCCGCCACCGACTTGCCGGCGACGAGCGACAGCGCCTTCTCGCGCGCGTCGGCGACGGCGGCGAGGTTCTCCTTGCCCTTCACGCGGAACATCAGCTGCTGCCAGCCGAACCTCAGCAGGTCCCCGGTCGTGACGAGCCCGCGCCCGGCCATCCCCTTGCCGAAGAAGTAGATCGACGCGCCGCGGATCATGGTGTTGTCGACGTCGAAGAACGCCGCGCCGGTGGGGTCGGGGGGTACGGCGAGAGACGCCTCCACCTCCGCGGCGGCCGCAGCGGCAGCGCCCGCGAGCACGGCGCTGACGCCGTCGTCGGAGCCTCGCCGCCACCTCACGGGCACCAACCTAGCGGCCAACGCGACGAGGCCCCGCTCCGGTGGGAGCGGGGCCTCGTCACGAGGTGCTGGTGCTTACTCGCTGTGCGAGAGGCGGCGGCGGCGAGCCACGAACGCCAGGCCCATGAGGCCCGTCGCGATGGTGGCCGTCAGCGGCAGGTTGGCACCGGTGCGCGGCAGCGACTTCGCCACGACCGGCTTGCTGACCGACTGCGCGATGAGCTTGTCACCGACGGCGGCCTGGGCGCCGACCAGCTCGACGGTCAGCAGCTTCTCGCCCTTGGGGAGCAGCGAGGCGATGACCGGCGGGTTGAGGGTCAGCTTGGCGGCGGACACCGTGGTGGCGGCCGACGTGCCGTCCTTGGCGACGCTCTCCACCGCGGAGCCGGGCTGGAAGTCCAGGCCGAGGGTGTCGCGGAGCAGGCCGAGGACGGTGGCGAGGGTGCTGTTGACCGTGTCCTGCAGCGAGGCCGGCAGGGCGTCGCCGAGGGTGCCGGTGAGCTCGATCGTCTTGCCGATCTTCAGCGTCAGGGCGTCGGCGACGTGGACGGTCAGGACACCGGGGGTGTGCAGGACCGACGCGGTGCCGGGCTTGCCACCGGCGGTGGCGGACGCCTCGGAGGCGAGGGCGTCGACGGAGACGAGGCCACCGAGGAGCGACAGGCCCGCGAGGCTGTTCTTGACGTCGGAGGTGACGGCGAGGCCCTTGCGGGTGATGGTCTGCTCGGTCTTCATGATGCCGAGGTCGACGAGGCCGGTGCCCGAGGTGAGGCCGGTGATGGCCGCCTGGATGGTGGCGATGAGCTGGTCGAGGGCGGTCGTCACGGTGGCGACGGCGGCCTTGACCGGGGCGGACACCGGGGCGGCCGCGTTGTTGGTGGCGGCGTTGAGGGTGTCAACGGCCGTGTTGACGACACCGGTGATGGTGGTCGTCGCGGTGTTGGCCGTGTTGTCGACCGTGCCGAGGACGCCGTTGAGGGTCGTGCCGACCGTCTCGGTGCTCTTCGACAGCGCGGGCAGCGTCAGGGTGCCGAGCTTGACGGCGGCGACGGTGCTCTCGGAGTGGGAGATGACGCCGTCGAGGGTCGGGTTCTTCACCGCGCTCTTGGCGACGAGCGCCTTGAGGGTGAGGCCGAGGCCCGCGACGTTGTCCTGGTCCACGAGGGAGACGGAGTCGGCGTGCTTGCCGGAGAGGTCGGACACGGCCTGGCCGTTGAGCAGGTCGGAGATGACCGGCACGGCGCCCTTGCCGATGGTGCCGACGCTGTGCGCGCCGAGGTTGGTGACCGTGGTGACGGTGCCGCTCGAGGTCGAGATGTACTGGTCGATGATCTGGCCGACACCCGGGAGCGCGACCGGCAGCGCGACGTGCAGGTGCACGACGGAGCCGTTGCCGAGGCCCTGGATCTGGTTGGTCAGCGTGGAGGTGCTGGTGGAGGCAGCGGCTGCGCTGCCGGCACCGGCAGCGACGAGCGTGCCGGTGGCGAGGGCCAGGGCGGTCAGCCGCGCGACCCGTCCGTTGCTGGTCATGGTGTGTCCCCTTGTCGGAAGTAGCTTGCGTGGAACGACTTCGGCATTGCGGACGTTTCGCTTAAACCGGGCTATTCGGGCCGGGGGCTTGCCGTCTCAGACCTGTCAACGACCCCAGGGACAGGGAGTGACGCCCTTCCCGACACTTTTTTCTTCGCACAAGGGACGAAACCGGACACCGCGCCCGCTCCTGGGGAACTTTCCTGGCTCAGCGTGACCATCCGGTGGCACCTCGAGCTGGTCAGGACGGACCAGGAGCGGCGCGAAAGTCGTGACCCAGACGGGCAGGAAACGGACATTCGTGATCCACGGAGAGTGAGCGCGCTCGCGGGGACCTCAGGCGTGAGGTGACGCTCCGTGGATCACGAAGCGGGGCGGTCAGCCCGTCGGGAGCACCGGCAGGGCGGTCGCGATCGGCTCCGGCAGCGCCGGGACCGGCAGCGTCGGGAGCGGGACGGGCAGCGACGGCGTCGGCACCGGCAGTGAGGGAAGCGGGAGCGGCAGCAGCGGCGACTCGCTGGGCGCGGGCGTCGGCGACGGCGTGGGGCTGGGGGTGGGCGAGGGCGTCGGCTCACTCGGCTCGCTGGTCTGCGGGGCGGGCTGGGTGGTGGGTGACGGCGCGAGCGTCGGCTGGCCGCAGGCGCAGCCGGGGACGCCGTTGTTGTCGCTCGGCTCGCTCGGCGTCGCGGTCGCGCCGGGCTCGGGCGCCGGCTGGGTGGGGGTCTGCGGGCCGGCGTTGCCGGGGTAGCAGGAGCCGCCGCAGGTGCCGAGGGCCAGCAGGTCGGTCGCGTCGGTGCCGACCGCGGTCACCAGGTCCAGCGAGCTCTGCGCCTGCGGCTGGACGGCCTCGGGCAGCACCGGGAGCAGGGCGGCGAGCCGCGACTTCTGCTCCGCGGTGAACGTCGTGATGATGCGCAGCGCGGCGGGCTTGCCGGTCGCCCGGAACACCTTGGTGAGCAGGCCGGTGCCGGCTCGGGTCTCGCTGTCGAAGTCCTCGAGCGCCGAGGCGATCCGCTCGTCGGTCGAGCCGCCGAACGCGAGTCCCGCCGCCTGCGGCGTACCCGACGTGCTGCCGAGCGAGAGCTGCCCCTCGTGATGGGCGAGCGCCTTCACCTCGCGCAGCCGGGTCGCGGCGAACTCCAGGTGCTTGCTGCCCTTGGCGGTGTCGCCGCTGGCGAGGTCGAGCTGGATGCCCTCGGACATCCGCTTCACGCCGTAGAACGGCTGCCCGGGCAGCGAGCGGGAGGCGGCGACGCCGACGCCGGTGAGCGCGACGACGGAGGCCATCGCGCCCGCCGTGACGCCGATGCGGCGCTGCGCCTTGCGCGACTGCGCCAGCGAGGCGGACCAGGAGACCGCGGCGTCGAGCGCCTTCGGGCGCGCGAGCGGCTCGGCGTACGCGACGTCCGCGTTCGCCGCCTGCACGGTGGCGACGGCCACCAGCCGCTGCCGCAGGGCGGCGCGGAAGTCGGGGTTGGGGACGGCGAGCGCTTCCAGGGCCGGGCCGAGAGCGCGCAGCCGGGTGGCGAGGCCGACGTAGGGGACGGACAGCGCGCCGGGGCCGGCGACGGCTCCGTCGAGCAGCGCTGCCAGCTCCTCCGCGCGGCCGCGGGTGCCCAGTGGGTTCACGACCGGGCTCCTTCCTGGCAGACACGAGCGGGCTGGGTGCCGCTCAGAGACCCCAACGACACACCCCCCGGACGGGTGACGGGCTGCCGCCCGAATTGCGGTGTTCCGGTCGTCACAGCTCCACCCCCTCGGGGAGCAGGCGGCCGAGCGTCCGGATCGCGCGGTACTGCAGGGCCTTGATGGCCCCCTCGTTCTTGCCCATGATCTGGGCCGTCTCGCTCACGGACAGGCTCTGCAGGAAGCGCAGCACGACGCACTCCTGCTGCTCGGCGTTGAGCTTCTTGATGGCCTCGAGCAGCACCTTGTTCTGCATCGACTCGAGGACCTCGGCCTCCGGGCCGGAGATGGTCGGCGCCTTGCCGGACTCGCTGACGTCGTCGGTCGTGAGCTCGAGCCGGTAGCGGCCGCTCTTGTAGTGGTCGGCGATGAGGTTGCGCGCGATCGTCACGAACCACGCGCCGACGTCGCGGCCCTGCCACGTGAACGACCCGATCCGGCGCAGCGCCCGCAGGAACGTCTCGCTGGTCAGGTCCTCGGCGAGCTGGGTGGAGCCGACCCGGTAGGCGATGTAGCGGTACACCTGGTCGACGTACTTGTCGTAGAGCTCGCCGAACGCCTCGGCGTCGCCTGCCTGAGCGCGCTCGACGAGGCTCATCGCGACGGCGGTGTCCCCCTCGGGGGCCGCCAGCGGCCCGTCGTGGTCGGCACCGGCAGGGGCGGGTACGACGGCGGGGACCCGCGCGGTCGAGGCGACGGTGCCGTGGCTCACGGGCGTGCCTGTCCGCCGCGGGTCGCCGGGGAGGTGTGGCTCCCCCGCGGGCCCGCGTGGCACTGCCGTGTCGCGCGCATCCAGCTCCGTTCACACCCCGTCGCGTCCGAGAGGGCGATCTGACCATGGTAAGGGTCGAATCCCCTGGATCTGTCACGTTCCGCTCACGGTCTTGTTCGGCACGTGTGCGGCGGCTCCTGAAGGTGCGGCGCGGTGAGGAGCACGTACCCTGCCCCCATGGTGACCGCGGGACCCGTCCCTGCGCGCCAGGGCCCCCCTCGACCCGGCGCGGCGAAGCGCCGCCGTCGCCGTCGTCGTACCCGCCTCGCGGCACGTGCCGCGCTGGTGGGCGTGCTGGCGCTGGTCGTGGGGATCGGCACGTTCATCGGCGGGCTGCTGGCCGCGCCGATCAACCTCGCGGTCGCGCCGCCGCCCGCCAGCGCGCTGCTGCTCGCCGCGGACGGCCGGCAGTTCGCGACCATCGCGCCGCCGGAGAAGCGCGAGGAGGTCAAGGCCGCCGACATCCCGCAGGTGATGCGGGACGCGATCATCAGCGCCGAGGACGAGCGCTTCCTCAAGCACAACGGCGTCGACCCGCTCGCGACGGTGCGCGCGGTGTTCCGCGACCTGACCGGCGGCAACACCCAGGGCGGCTCGACGCTGACCCAGCAGTACGTCAAGAACGCCTACGTCGGCAACGAGCGCACGGCGCTGCGCAAGATCCGGGAGGCGGCGCTGGCCTACCGGCTCGAGCAGCGGCTGTCCAAGCAGGAGATCCTCACCGACTACCTGAACGCGCTCTACCTGGGCAACGGCCTGTACGGCGTGCAGGCGGCCTCGAAGTACTACTTCGGCGTGCCGGTGAAGGACCTGGACTGGAACAAGGCCCCCGGCGGCGCGCGGCACGACGAGAACCTCGCGCTGGCCCGGGCGTCGCTGCTGGCCGGCATCGCGCCCGCCCCGTCGGCGTGGAACCCGGTGAAGAGCTACACGCAGGCGCGGGTGCGGCAGACGTACACGCTGAACCAGATGGTGAAGAACGGCTACATCACCTCCGAGGAGGCCACCAAGGCCTTCCGGCGCAACGTGCGCCCGCTGCGGATCTCGCCGCCGCAGCCGAAGAACCTGGCGCCGGAGTTCACCGACTACGTCACCTACAAGGTGCAGCACGACCCGAGCTACGACGAGGACACCTTCTTCCGCGGCGGCCTGCGCGTGCGGACGACCCTCGACCTCGACCTCGAGCAGGCCTTCCAGCAGGCGCTGAAGGAGGTGCTGCCGGACCCGACGGACCCGCAGGCGGCCCTGGTCGCCGTCGACTACCAGACCGGCGCCATCAAGGCGATGGCCACGCTGCGGCGGGTGCCGCCGCGCATCAAGGACGGCAAGGTCGTCAACTCCCCGACCGACGGCTACAAGCCGCACGGCTTCAACCTGGCCACCAACGCGGCGCGCTCCAGCGGCTCGACCATCAAGGCGTTCACGCTGGCCGAGGCGCTGCGCCAGGGGCACAAGCTCTCGGAGACGCGCTACGGCCCGGCGACGAAGAAGATCCGCTGCCCCGGCTGCAAGGGCGGCTACTACGTCTTCGGCAACGCCGGCGACGGGGAGGCGGGCAGCTTCACGCTGCAGGCGGCGCTGGCGCACTCGGTCAACACCATCTTCGTCCCGCTCGCGAACGACGTGGGCCGCGACAAGGTCGCGAAGCTCGCCGAGCGGGCCGGGCTGGCACCCCCGGGCAAGCTGGAGGGCCCCTGCCGGGACGGCTACTGCCCGCCGTCGCACTTCATGCCGTTCGGCATCGGCGGTGGCGTCGACGTGACGCCGCTCGGAGAGGCGGTGGGATACGCGACCTTCGCGAACGGCGGCCGGCACGTGTCGCCGATGTCCTTCACCGAGGTCCGCACCGGCGCCTCCGGCACCAGCCAGGGGCAGGTGCTGTTCGACCACAAGCCCTCCGGGATCTACCGGGTGCTGAGCAAGGGCGTCGCCGGTGACGTCGTGAAGGCGCTCACCAGCGTCGTGGACTACGGCACCGCCCGGTCGGTGCAGGCCGCCGGCACCAGGGTCTTCGGCAAGACCGGGACGACGAACGACTCGACGGACGCCTGGTTCACCGGCTGCGTGCCCGCGCTGCGGGTCTGCATCTCCAGCTGGATGGGGTACGAGTACGCGAGCTGCGACGTCGGCAAGGGCGTCCACATCGACGGCCGCTGCGGCGGCATGCACGACATCGCGGGCGTCAGCGGCCAGATCTACGGAGGGACGCTGCCGGCCCGGATCTTCACGCGGGCCATCCAGCTGCAGCGCCAGATCAAGCACGACCGCGAGCTGAGCGAGGCGGGGGTGACGGTGAACCCGTCCCCGACGCCGACGAAGAGGGTGCGGTTCCCCGGCGGGCCGGTCACCGCGTCCGCAGCGCCCAGCACCCGTCGTACCGCCACGCCGACGCCCGTCCGCACCGCGAGCCCGACGCCGAAGCCGGTGCCGACCTCGGCCCCACCGGTCGTGCTGCCGCCACGCCCGACGCCGACGGCCTCGCCGCCCTAACCGGCTGTGGCATGCTCCGGCGCGTGACCGCTACCAACCTGTCGGACCTGGTCCGGAAGGCGGCAGCGGCGGCGCCCGACAAGCCGGCGCTGCTGTTCCACGGCGAGAGCCTGAGCTGGAGCGAGCTCGACCTGCGCGTCAGCGCGGCGGCGCGGGGCCTGCAGGCGCTGGGCGCGCAGCCGGGGGACCGGGTCGGCATCCACCTCGGGAACACGCCGGACTTCGCGGTCGCGTACTTCGGCGCGCTGCGCGCCGGATGCGTCGCGCTGCCGATCAACACCGCCTACACCGCCGACGAGCTGGCGCACGTCATCGCCGACTCCGGCGCGGAGATCGTCATCACCGGCATCTCGACGGCCTCCCTGGTGCAGGCACCGACGGTGATCGTCACGGCCTCCGCGGAGTGGCGGCAGCTGCTGTCGGACCGGGTCCGGCTGGACGCGGTCGGCGGCGGCGAGGACCTCGCGGTGCTGCTCTACACGTCCGGCACCAGCGGTCGCCCGAAGGGCGCGATGCTCACGCACCGGGCGCTGCTCGCGAACGTCGAGCAGACCGCCCGCATCGAGCCGCCGGTCATGGCCTCCGACGACGTCGTGCTGCTGGTCCTGCCGCTCTTCCACGTCTTCGGCCTCAACGCCGCCCTGGGCTCGGTCGCGCGGCACGGCGCGACCGGGGTGCTGACCGAGCGCTTCGACCCGGTCGAGACCCTCGAGCTGGTGCGCCGGCACGGGGTCACCAACGTCGTCGGCGCGCCGCCGATGTACGTCGCCTGGTCGCTGCTCCCCGACATCGGCGACGCCTTCGCCTCGGTCCGGCTCGCGCTGTCGGGCGCGGCGCCGCTGCCCCCGAACGTGCTGCACCGGGTGCTCGACGTGACGGGGCACCACGTCTTCGAGGGCTACGGGCTGACCGAGACGGCGCCGGTGCTCACCACGACGCTCATGAGCGAGGTGGCGAAGGCCGGCTCGATCGGCCGGCCGGTGCCGGGGGTCGAGCTGCGGCTGGTCGACGAGAGCGGGGCCCCCGTCGAGGAGGGCGACCCGGGGGAGATCGTCGTGCGCGGCGCGAACCTCTTCAGCGGCTACTGGCCGGACGGGTCGGGCGGGCCCGACGCGGACGGCTGGTTCGCCACCGGGGACGTGGCCGTGCTCGACGACGACGGCGACCTGCACCTGGTCGACCGGCGTCGCGAGCTGATCCTCGTCAGCGGCTTCAACGTCTACCCGCGCGAGGTCGAGGAGGTGATCGCGACGCTCGAGGCCGTGGAGGAGGTCGCGGTCATGGGCATCGCGCACCCCTACACGGGCGAGTCCGTCAAGGCGCTGGTCGTGCGCTCGGCGGGCAGCGCGCTCACCGCCGACGACGTCATCGCGCACGCCGCCCGGTCGCTCGCCCGCTTCAAGTGCCCGACGACGGTCTCGTTCGTGGACGAGCTGCCCCACTCCGCGACGGGCAAGGTCTCCAAGGGCCGGCTGCGCGAGCTCAACGCCTGACGGTGGGCTTGCTGAGGCGGCGGGCTCGGGCGCGGGCGCTGGTGCTCGTCACGCGGGAGGGGTGCACGATGTGCGCCGACGCGCTGCCGGTGGTCGAACGGGTGGCCGCGCGGGCCGGCGTGACCCTGACCGTGCTCGACGTCGACGCCGACCCGAGCCTCGCGGAGCACAGCGACCACGTCCCGGTCGTGCTGGTCGACGGCGCCGTCCACAGCCGCTGGTGGGTCGACGAGGCCGCCCTCCGCAGGGCGCTGCGCTGAGCGGGAGGTGTGACGCGGTTCACTGACTTTGTGCGCGCGTTCACAAGCGCGTACCGTCGGTGTCTCAGTGGGGTCCCCTGACGTCCCCCTAGCAGGAGCACCGTTGACCGCCAGTGAGCTCGCCGAGCCGCGCGCGCAGCGCCCTCGGGGCAGCCGTCGCGAGGTCATCCCCGAGGCCACCGTGGCGCGGCTGCCGCTCTACCTGCGGGCGCTGCACGCCCTCGCCGACGACGGCACCCAGACGATCAGCTCCGAGGCGCTCGCCGAGGCGGCCGGCGTCAACTCCGCCAAGCTCCGCAAGGACCTCAGCCACCTCGGCTCCTACGGCACCCGTGGGGTCGGGTACGACGTGGGCAACCTCATCAGCCAGATCTCCCGAGAGATGGGGCTGCAGCGCCGCTGCTCGGTGGTGCTCGTCGGGGTCGGCAACCTGGGCCGGGCGCTCGCCGGCTACGGCGGGTTCGCCAGCAGGGGACTGGCCATCGACGCGCTCCTCGACGCCGACCGCAGCCTCGCCGGGCAGCAGATCGCGGGCCTCACCGTCCGGCACGTCGACGAGCTCGCCGACGTGGTGGTCCCCGGCAGCATCGGGGTCATCGCGACACCCGCGTCGGCGGCCCAGCAGGTCTGCGACCTGCTCGTCGCGGCCGGCGTGACGAGCATCCTGAACTTCGCCCCGACCGTCCTCGCGGTGCCGCCGCACGTCGACCTGCGCAAGGTCGACCTGTCCATCGAGCTGCAGATCCTGTCCTTCCACGAGCACCGGAAGTCGCTGGTGCAGACGTGAGCGTCCTCGTCGTCGGCATCAGCCACCGCAGCGCGCCGGTCGCGCTGCTGGAGGAGGTCACCCGCGGTCTCGGGGACACCAGCGGTGTCCTGGACGAGATCAAGGTCGGGACGGTCAGCGAGGCCGTCGTCCTCAGCACCTGCAACCGGGTGGAGGTGTACGCCGACACCGACGGCTTCCACGCCGGCGTCGACGCGATCACCGACCTGCTGAGCCGCCGCTCCGGGGTGCCGCTCGAGGAGCTGTCCAAGCACCTGTACGTCCACTGGGAGGCGCAGGCGGTCCTGCACCTGTTCCAGGTGGCCAGCGGCCTCGACTCGATGGTGGTCGGCGAGTCGCAGATCCTGGGCCAGCTCCGCCGCGCCTACAACGCCTCGGGCGAGTCGATCGGGCGCACCCTGCACGAGCTGTTCCAGACCGCGCTGCGGGTCGGCAAGCGGGTCCACTCCGAGACCGGCATCGACGAGGCCGGGCAGTCGCTGGTCAGCGTCGGGCTCGAGCAGGCCCGGGAGGCGATCGGCGACCTCGCCGGCCGGGCGGTGCTGGTCGTCGGCGCGGGCTCGATGGGCGCCCTGGCCGGCACCACGCTGCGCCGCGCCGGCGTGGGCCAGGTCGTCGTGGCGAACCGGACGGCCGCCAACGCCGAGCGGCTGGCCGCCGGCCTGGACGGCCGCGGTGTCGGCCTGGACCGGCTGGCCGAGGAGCTCGCCGACGCCGACGTCCTCGTCACCAGCACCGGCGCCACCGGGCTCGTCATCTCCCGCGACGTCGTCGCCGCAGCGGTCGCGCGCCGCGAGGGCCGGCCGCTCGTCGTCCTGGACCTCGCGCTGCCCCGCGACGTCGACCCGTCGGTCCGCACCCTGCCGGGCGTCACCCTGGTCGACCTGGTCACGCTCCAGGAGGCGCTGGCCGAGACCGACGCGGGCGCCGGCGTCGAGGCCGCCCGCGCAGTGGTCACCGAGGAGGTCGGCGCCTTCCTGTCGTGGCAGAAGGCGAGCCGGGTCGCCCCGACCGTCGTCGCGCTGCGCAGCCGCGCCGACGAGGTGGTGGACGCCGAGCTCAACCGGCTCGCCCACCGGCTCCCCGAGCTCGGCGAGCGGGAGCGCAACGAGGTCGAGCAGGCGGTGCGCCGCGTCGTGCAGACCCTGCTCCACACCCCCACCGTGCGGGTGAAGGAGCTCACCGAGTCACCCGTCGGGCTGTCCTACGCCGACGCCCTCCGAGAGCTGTTCGGGCTCGACCCGGCCGCGGTCGAGGCCGTCACCAGCCTCGCCGTCGAGGACGAGCTGTGATCCGGCTCGGCACCCGCGGCTCCGCGCTCGCCCTCGCCCAGTCGGGGCACGTGGCCGACGCACTGCGCGCCCAGGGCCTCGAGGTCGAGCTCGTCCGGATCACGACCCACGGCGACACCTCGACCGCGGCGATCCAGCAGCTCGGCGGGACGGGGGTCTTCGTCAGCGCCCTGCGCGACGCGCTGCTCGCCGGCGAGATCGACGTGGCCGTGCACTCCTACAAGGACCTGCCCACGGCGCCGGCTGCCGGCCTCACGGTCGCGGCCGTGCCCCCTCGCCTCGACGCCCGGGACGTGCTGTGCGCCCGCGACGGCCTGACCCTCGGTGAGCTGCCCGCCGGTGCCACCGTCGGCACCGGCTCGCCGCGCCGGATGGCGCAGCTGCGCGCGCTCGGCCTCGGCCTCGACGTGGTGCCGGTGCGCGGCAACGTCGACACCCGGCTGGCGAAGGTCGGCACCGACCTCGACGCCGTCGTGCTGGCGCGGGCCGGCCTGGCGCGGCTCGACCGCCTGGACGCCGTGACCGAGACCCTCGACCCCCTGCAGGTGCTGCCGGCACCGGCGCAGGGCGCCCTCGCCGTCGAGTGCCGTGCCGAGAGCGATCTCGTCACGGCCCTCAAGGCCCTCGACGACCCGGACAGCCGCGTCACCGTCGACGCGGAGCGGGCGCTGCTGCGCGCGCTGGAAGCCGGGTGCTCAGCCCCTGTCGCCGGGATGGCCGAAGTGGCCGAGGGCGACGATGGTCCCGAGGTCTTCCTGCGCGGGCTCGTCGCCGCGCTCGACGGCAGCGACGCCGTCCGCCTGTCCGGGACCGGACCCACGCATGACGCCGTCGGGGTGGGAGAGCGGCTCGCTGCCGAGCTCCTCGACCTCGGCGCCGCAGGACTGATGAGAGCTGGAGACAACGCATGAGCCCCAGGACCACCCGCAAGCCGGTCGGCCAGGTCGCCCTCGTGGGCGCCGGGACCGGCGACCCAGGGCTGCTGTCCCTGCGCGCGGCCGAGCTGCTGGCCACGGCGGACGTCGTCGTCGCCGACGAGCGGATCGCCGCCGAGCTGCTCCTGCTCGCCGGTGAGCACACCGAGGTCCAGGTCGTCGACGCGGCCGAGTCCCACGGCGCCGCCCTGGTGGCAGCGGCGAAGACCGGCCAGACCGTCGTGCGCCTCTACCCGGGCGACCCGTTCCTGGTCCCCGAGGGGGTCAAGGACGCCGAGGCCGTGGTGCGCGGCAAGCAGCGGCTGGAGATCGTCCCCGGGCTGCCCGCGCCTGTCGCCGTACCCGGCTTCGCCGGTGTGCCGGTCGGGATGCCGCGCACCATCGCCCGCGTCGAGGACGGCCTCGACTGGGCCGGGATCGCCTCGGCCCCAGGCACTCTCGTGCTCATGGCCCAGGTCGGCGAGGTCGCCAAGTCGGCGGCCGCCCTCATCGAGCACGGCCGCAAGGCCGACACCGCGATCTCCGTCACGGTCGGCGGGACCACCGCCGACCAGCGCACGGTCGTCAGCACGCTGCACGAGGTCGAGCACGACATCACCGAGCTCGCCGGCGAGGCGCTCGTCGTCGTGGGCGACGTCGTGAAGAAGGCCGAGAAGCTCGGCTGGTTCGAGCAGCGGGCGCTCTACGGCTGGAAGGTGCTGGTGCCGCGCACCCGTGACCAGGCCGGCGCGCTGAGCACGGCGCTGCGCAGCCATGGCGCCATCCCCGTCGAGGTGCCGACCATCGCGGTCGAGCCGCCGCGCACGCCCGCACCGATGGAGCGCGCGATCAAGGGCCTCGTCACCGGCCGCTACCTGTGGGTCGCGTTCACGAGCACCAACGCCGTGAAGGCGGTCCGCGAGAAGCTCGAGGAGTTCGGCCTCGACGCGCGCGCGTTCGCGGGCGTGAAGATCGCCGCGGTCGGCGACGCGACGGCGCAGGCGCTGCTCGACTACGGCATCAAGCCCGAGCTCGTCCCCACGACCGAGCAGAGCTCCGAGGGGCTGCTCAAGGAGTGGGCGCCCTACGACGAGGTCTTCGACCCCATCGACCGGGTGTTCCTGCCCCGCGCCGACATCGCCACCGACACCCTGCTCGCCGGCCTGCGCGAGCTGGGCTGGCAGGTCGACGACGTCACCGCCTACCGCACGGTCCGGGCGGCGCCGCCGCCCGCCGAGACCCGCGAGGCGCTCAAGGGCGGCGGCTTCGACGCGGTGCTGTTCACCAGCTCCAGCACCGTCCGCAACCTGGTCGGCATCGCCGGCAAGCCGCACGACACGACGATCCTGGCCGCCATCGGCCCGCAGACGCTGAAGACCGCCGAGGAGCTCGGCCTGCGGGTCGACGTCGTCGCGTCCAAGCCCGACGTGCTCAGCCTCGTCGAGGGGCTCGCCGAGCACGCCCTGCAGATGCGTGCCAACGGCGAGCTGCCGCCGTCGGTCCGCCGGCGCAAGCGGCCCGCGAAGAAGGCCGCCCGCAAGTGACCTTCCCGGTGACCCGGCCCCGGCGGCTGCGGCGCACACCCGCGCTGCGCCGGCTGGTGGCCGACGTCCGGGTCGCCCCGGCGGACCTGGTGCTGCCGGTGTTCGTCAAGGAGGGCATCGCCGAGGCGGCGCCGATCGCGTCGATGCCGGGCGTCGTCCAGCACACCCGCGACTCGCTCAAGAAGGCCGTGCACGACGCCGCAGCGGCCGGCGTGGGCGGCGTCATCCTGTTCGGCATCCCCGCCGTCAAGGACGCCCGCGGGTCCGGCGCCGACGACCCGGCCGGCATCGTGCAGCTCGCCCTGGCCGATGTCGCGGCGGAGGTCGGTGACGCGCTCACCGTCATGAGCGACCTGTGCCTCGACGAGTACACCGACCACGGCCACTGCGGCCTGCTGACCGAGGCCGGCGACGTGGACAACGACAGCACCGTGCAGAGGTACGCCGACATCGCCGTCGCCCAGGCCCGCGCGGGCACCCACGTGGTGGCCCCGAGCGGGATGATGGACGGGCAGGTCGCCGCGATCCGGGCCGCCCTCGACGGCGCCGGCTTCGCCGACCTCCCGGTCCTGAGCTACTCCACGAAGTACGCCTCGGCCTTCTACGGCCCGTTCCGCGACGCCGCCGAGTGCGCCCCCCAGTTCGGTGACCGCTCGGCGTACCAGCAGGACCCCTCGCGCGCCGCCGAGGAGGGCGTCCGGGAAGCGCTGCTCGACGTCGCCGAGGGCGCCGACGCCGTCATGGTCAAGCCGGCGCTGGCCTACCTCGACGTGGTCCGGGCCGTGAGCCAGGCCGTGGACGTGCCGGTGGCGGCCTACCAGGTGTCCGGCGAGTACGCGATGGTCGAGGCCGCCGCCGCCAAGGGCTGGATCGACCGGCAGCGGATCATCACCGAGCAGCTGGTCGGCATCCGCCGGGCCGGCGCCTCGGTGATCCTCACCTACTGGGCGACCGAAGCGGCCGGCTGGCTCTCCTAGCCCGCGGGGCAGGAGATGTCCTTTTCGCGTCGAATGTCCCCTAGGCTGGGCGCCCCCTTCCCAGCACCCCCAGCCCCGAGGGAGCACACAGCATGTCGGCACGCGCGGCCACAACTGTCGGAGTGGCGGGCCTCGGCCTGGCCGGTGTCCTGGGCGCGACGGTGGTGATCGCCGCCGGCGGGTCCGCCTCGGCCGCCGCGACCTGCGCCGCGACCACCCCCAGCCCCACCGCCACGGCGACGGCCACCGCGACCGCCACGGCCACGGCCACGGCGACGGCCACCGCCACCGCGACGAGCACCGCCTCCGCGTCGCCGTCGGCGACGTCGAGCAGCGGCCTGCCGTTCGGCAACCCCGTCGACCTCATCCCGATCGGCCAGGGCCAGGGCACCACGACCGGCACGCCGGCGCCTTCCGGCTCCAGCAGCCCCACGAGCTCGACCGGGACGACCACCACGATCGCGGTGTCCCCGCGCCGCATCGTCAAGGGCGACGCCGCCCGCATCACCGGCAAGGGCTCGCCCGGCTGCACCGTGCAGGTCTACGGCTACACGCGACCCGCCACGACCTACAAGCTGGTCCGCAGCGGCGTGATCGCCGACGACGGCAGCTACGGGTTCACGATCTACCCGCCGTCCAACACCCGGCTGTACGCCAAGAGCCAGGGCGCGGCGAACAGCACCACGACGTCGGTCAACGTGCGGTTCCTCGTCAGCATGCGGATCACCCGCGTCGGCGTGCGCGACTACCGCTTCGAGGGCGGGGTGGCCCCGGGTGCGTCCGGTGTGACGGTGACGGTCTACCGGTCCTCCAGCGCGGGCACCGCCCGGGTGGGCTCGGCGAGCACCGCCTCCAACGGCGCCTGGTCGCTCGTCCACCAGTTCAGCGGCACCGGGACGTTCACGTTCTACGCGGTCGCCTCGACGACGGCCAACAACGACAGCAACCGCAGCCCGCTGACCTCGGCGAGCGTCCACTAAGGCGCTGCCCCGGAGCCTGGTTGGATAGGGCGCATGTCCTATCCGTACGACGCTCCCGCGTCGCAGGCGCTGTTCGACCGGGCCCAGCGGGTCGTGCCGGGCGGCGTCAACTCGCCGGTGCGCGCCTTCCGCGCCGTCGGCGGCACGCCGCGGTTCATGGTCAGCGGCCGCGGCCCGTACCTCACCGACGCCGACGGCCGCGAGTACGTCGACCTGGTCTGCTCCTGGGGCCCGATGGTCCTCGGCCACGCCCACCCGGCCGTCGTCGAGGCGCTCCAGCAGGCAGCGGCCCGCGGCACGTCGTACGGCACCCCGTCACCCGGCGAGGTCGACCTCGCCGAGGAGATGTGCCGGCGGATCGGGCCGCTCGAGCAGGTGCGGCTCGTCAACAGCGGCACCGAGGCGACCATGTCGGCGGTGCGGCTGGCGCGCGGCTTCACCGGCCGCAGCAAGGTCGTGAAGTTCATCGGCTGCTATCACGGGCACGTCGACGCGCTGCTCGCCGCCGCGGGCTCGGGAGTCGTGACCTTCGGGCTGCCCGACACCCCCGGGGTCACCGGTGCGACGACCGCCGACACGATCGTGCTGCCCTACAACGACCTCGCCGCGGTGCAGGCCGCCTTCGCCGAGCACGGTGACGAGATCGCCTGCGTCATCACCGAGGCCGCCGCCGCCAACATGGGCGTGGTGCCGCCGCTGCCGGGCTTCACGCAAGGGCTGCGCGACCTCACGCAGCAGCACGGCGCCCTGCTCGTCAGCGACGAGGTGATGACCGGGTTCCGCGTGTCGAAGGCCGGCTGGTTCGGCCTCGAGGGCGTCGTCCCGGACCTGTTCACCTTCGGCAAGGTGATGGGCGGCGGGATGCCGGCTGCGGCCTTCGGCGGCCGGGCCGACGTGATGAGCAGGCTGGCCCCGGCCGGGCCCGTCTACCAGGCGGGCACGCTGTCCGGGAACCCGCTCGCCGTCGCGGCGGGCCTCACCACGCTGCAGCACTGCACCGACGAGGTCTACGCGACCGTCGACCGGGCAGCGGAGATCGTGGGCAAGATGGCCAGCGAGGCGCTGAGCACCGCCGGCGTCCCGCACCGGCTGCAGACCGCCGGCTCGCTGTTCAGCATCTTCTTCACCAGCTCAGCGGTCACCGACTACGACCAGGCCACGCAGCAGGACGCCGAGGCCTACAAGCGCTTCTTCCACGCGATGCTCGCCGAGGGCGTCTACCTGCCGCCGTCGGCGTACGAGGCGTGGTTCGTCAGCGCCGCGCACGACGACGCGGCGCTCGACCGGGTCATGGCGGCGCTGCCCAAGGCCGCCGTCGCGGCGGCGCAGCGATGAGGACCACGGTCCACCTGCTGCGGCACGGCGAGGTGCACAACCCGGAGGGGATCCTCTACGGCCGGCTGCCGGGGTACCGGCTGTCCGACGACGGCCGCCAGATGGCGCTGGACGCCGCGCTCGCGGTGAAGGGTCGCGACGTCACCGAGGTCGTCGCGTCGCCGCTGCTGCGCGCGCAGGAGACCGCCGAGCCGATCGCCGAGGTCTTCGGGCTGGGCATCACCACCGACGAGCGCCTGATCGAGAGCGAGAACCACTTCGAGGGCACCCGGTTCGGGGTGGGGGACGGGGCGCTGAAGAACCCGCGCAACTGGCCGTACCTCTGGAACCCGTTCGCGCCCTCCTGGGGCGAGGCCTACCTCGCTGTCGCCCGGCGGATGCTGCACAGCGTCGAGGACGTCCGTGACCGCAACCTCGGGCACGAGGCGGTCCTGGTCAGCCACCAGCTGCCGATCTGGACGCTCCGGAGGTACGTCGAGGGCCGCCGGCTGTGGCACCGCCCCGACCGCCGGCAGTGCGGTCTCGCGTCGCTCACCTCCCTGGTGTACGACGACGAGCAGCTGCTCCAGGTCGTGTACGCCGAACCGGCCGGAGAGGCCTCCCGCCGCCCGGGCCACGGTGCCTGA